>JBBQBQ010000159.1:0-8279 GCA_038317685.1 Desulfuromonadales bacterium
AGCACAGCCGGCGGCAAAAGAAAACCGCTTCCCCGGTCCGGTGCCGGCCTTGATTTACCGTGCCCCGGCGCCTAGAATGGGGGCAGACACCCCGTGCCGCCGAAAGGGCTCCCGGATTGACCGATTCCGTCCACTTCGATCGCAGTCTCACCCGCGGTTTCCGCTTTGCCATCGCCCTGACCGCCGTCACCCTGGTGGCCGAGGTCGTCGGCGGTTTCTGGACCAACTCCCTGGCCCTTCTTTCGGACGCTGCCCACGTCTTCATGGATCTCTTCGCCCTGATCCTTTCCTGGGGAGCGATCCTTCTGGCCAACCAGCCGGCCAGCGATCGGCGCACCTATGGCTGGCACCGGGCGGAGATTTTCGCCTCCCTGATCAATGGCGCCACTCTGGTGGTGATCGCCGTTGGCATCCTCTATGAAGCCTGGGGGCGTTTCCAGCACCCGGAAACGGTGAAGAGCAAGGAGATGTTCATCATCGCCGTCATCGGCCTGGTGATGAATCTGGTCGCCGCCACCCAGCTCCATGCCCATGCGGACCACGACCTCAATGTGCGCAGCGCCTTTCTCCATGTCATCGGCGACGCCATCGCCTCGGTTGGAGTCATCGCCGGCGGGCTGGTCATGCTCTTCACCCGCTGGTACGTCATCGACGCCTTGATTTCAGCTGGCATCGCCCTGATCATTGGCTGGGGATCGATTCGCCTGCTGCGGGAAGCGGGGCACATCCTGCTGGAGGGGGTCCCCGCCCATGTCGATGTGGACGAAGTGGTCACCAAGCTGCGGGCGGTGGCCGGGGTCAACGACGTTCATCACCTCCACGTCTGGTCGATCTGCTCCCACATCTCGGCCCTCTCCGCGCACATCGACATCGAGCCTGGCTACCGGCTGCGGCAAGGGGAGATCATCGGCACCATCGAGCAGATGCTGGAGCACGATTACCACATCACCCATTCGACCCTGCAAGGAGAATGCTCCCGCTGCGTGACCGGCCCGGTCATCCAGCAACTGCGCCATCGGCCCCGCCCGGAGCCGTCCTGCGGTCATGATCACGGCCATGACCATGACGACCATCACCATTGAGGGGCACCGCCCCCGGAACGATCTTTCGCCATGAAACGTTTTTTGAGTCTGCTCCTCTGGACCGCAGTCTTCTGCGGACTCCTCCTTGCCCTCGACCAGGCGCTGCTGCGGCTGCCGCTGCAGCGGCCGGAGCCGCTGGCGGCGGTTCGCGACTTCTACGTCGATTTTCGCGAACGCCTGCTGCACCTTTCCTTCAAGCCGGTCCCGACCAAGGCCCCGCCGGCGGTTAGGCGCAATGAAGCGCCGGAACCTTCCGGGCACCCCGCCTCCACCCCGCCGGGCTCCCGTCCCGCGGCGGCACTTCCGGCGGCGGAGCCAAAAGGGTCGGACCGGCCCCACCCGACCCCGCCGCCGATGCGCTACGTCTATGTCGACAGCGCCGGCACCCTGCAGTTCGCCGACCGGCTCGAAGCTGTTCCGCCGGCCTTTCGCAAGGCCGCCCGCCCTCTGGAGCCCTGATTCCAAAAAGTACCGTCTCCCGCAACGAGGCAATGACCGCAGCGAAGTCAAGGTCCGGTAGGCCTTTGGCACAGGCCCGTTTGAATCTTGGCGGGCGCTCTCTCCCCACGGAATAGAGGGGGTATTCGTGGCGGGGGGGCGGAGTGAGGGGGCAAATAAAAAACAGTTGGCGGCGCGGCGGCCAGGAGGTGTGGCGGGGGAGACGGCGGCCGGCCCGCTGCGAGCCGACGCCAAAGGAGGGCGAGGAGCAAAAATCAGCGCTTGAGGGTGCTGCCCTGGTCCTCGAAATGCTGCGCCAGTTCCCGTAACTGGGTGGTGAGTTTTTCCATGGCGGAGATTTCCGCCATGATGCTGGCGATTTTTTCCGAATTGCTGCGCAGGCGCTGCTCGGAGGTCCCGAAGTGGCTGAAGATCCGCTGGGCAATGGCGGACTGGAAGCGGATCGACTCGTTCACCGACTGAATCTGCCCTTCGCGTTCTGCCAACCCCTGGTCGAAAGCCCGCGTAGCCCGCACTTGTTCGTCCATGCCGCGGGTCACCTGATCGCCGGCCGACTTCATCTGGGTGATTCCACCCTGGATGCGGTCGACGGCGATCTGCTGTTCGTGAATGGCGCGGGCGATCGCTTTGACCGAGCGCAGGCTCTGCCCTGCGCCTTCCAGCAGACCCCGGGCACGCTGTTCCTGGTCGCCGGTCAGTTCGGCGATCTCGTTGGAAGAGCCTGCGGCCTGCCCGGCGCTGGCGACGATCTTTTGCAGGGCATCCCCGGTGGAGCGGGAGAGTTGCCGCCCTTTGATGATCCGTTTGCCGGTTGCCTCGACGGCCTCCGTCACCTCGCGAGTGTCGCCGCCGATGGCTTTGACGATGCGCTGGATGTCCTGGGCGCTGGCCGTGGTGCGATCGGCAAGGTCTCGAATCTCTTCGGCGACGACCGAAAACCCTTTCCCCTCCTCACCGGCCTGGGCGGCAATAATCGCGGCGTTGAAGGCGAGGAGTTCGGTGTCGGAGACCAGTTCGCGGATGACCTCGATGATCTTTGACACCTCGCGGGTCTGGTGCGACAAGCGCTGCATCGCCTCCGTCGCCTTGCGGCTTTCGTCCTCGATGCGGGCCATTTCCTCCATCGACGCCTGAACCACCTGCAGACCGCTGTCGGCATCCTGGCGGACCGCCGCGGCGGCCTGGGCACTGGAGGTCGCTCCGCTGCGGATTCGGGAGAAGGCTTCGCCGATGGCGTCGAGGTCGCGCACCGTCCCCTCGACGCTGCGGGTGATCTGCTCGGCCTGGCCGGCCGCCTCGCGAATGCTCGATGCCATCTGATCGGCGCTGGTGGAGGTTTCCAGGAACTGTGCGTTGGAGTGTTCCATGGCCCCGGCCATCTCTTCCAGAGAGGCGGAGAGTTCCCGGGAGATGGCCGCCTCGTTCTGGGTGCGGTCGGCCAGGGTCTCCATCTGATGGGCGATCCCCCGCTGCTTTTCCTCCATCGACTCGACATCCTGACAGGTCTTCTGGGCCGCGGTAATGCCGTCCCTGGCCCGTTCGGAGAGATAGGTGCTGGAGCTGGCCAGGGTCCGGTAATGGGGGACAAAGGTGTCGATCGTCTGCAGCAGGGTTTTGACGAAATCCTCGACCTGAGCCACAGACTGCTGAACCGCCTGGTGGAGGCCTTCGACCGTTTCCCCGGTGGTGCTGACCGGGCCGGTCAGCGGGCGTAGCAGCTCGAGTTGCTGCCGAAGCTGGTTCTTGAGGGTCACCCGCACCATGAGGAAGAGACAGGCGCCGACGGCAAAGCCCATCGCCATGCTGCAGGCGATAAAGGGGAGGGTGCGGGCGGCCGGGCCGATAATCGCCGAGGCGATAAAAGGGAAGATTCCGCCGGCGGCGAGGCCGGTGAGGTGGGTGAAGACGAAGACCTTGCGCAGGTACGGTATTTTGCTGACTGGATCGGCCATGTTGGAGCCCTTGCATGGAGAGTTGGCGGCGTCGCTTATTGATGGACAATCCGTACCATAGATTAGATTTTCTGGGGGTGCAAGAGTGAAAACCGCCATTCCCTTGGGTCGGGACCCTGTGCTAGAGTCACGCCATGGCGGAGCCCGCGGTTTTTCTCTTCGATACCCACGTGCACCTCGACCTCCTCCCAGGTCCTACCCCTTCGGCTTTGCAGGTGGACGAGGCCCGCCAGGCGGGGGTCCGCGGCTTCGTCGTTCCCGGGGTCGCAGCGGCCGGATGGGAACCGCTCCTCGATATCGTCCACGGCATCCCCGGAGCCTGGGCGGCGTTGGGCCTTCATCCTTTGGAGGCGACGGCCTGGAGGCCTGCCCTCGGCCGGCGGCTGGAGGAGTTGCTCGCCGACCCGAGGGTGGTGGCGGTGGGGGAGGTCGGCCTCGACGGCAGTGCCGGGGCGCCTGCACCGGCTCTTCAGGAGGCCGCCTTTCGGGAACAGGTGCAGTTGGCGGTGGCCGCCGGCAAGCCGTTGCTGATCCATTGCCGGCAAGCTACGGCACGCACCCTTGAGATTCTGACGGCTGAGCATGCCCAACGGGTCGGCGGCATCTTCCACGCTTTCTCCGGAAGCCTTGAAACCGCTCGGGAGGCGCTGCGCCTGG
This sequence comes from Desulfuromonadales bacterium, assembly GCA_038317685.1. GTDB lineage: Bacteria > Desulfobacterota > Desulfuromonadia > Desulfuromonadales > DDH964 > JBBQBQ01. The sequence continues at coordinate 4,151 of JBBQBQ010000159.1, forward strand.
GTTTCTCCTGCGGTTTCGGCGGCCCCCTCACCTACCCCGGGGCCCGGCGCGCGGTGGCGGTCCTGCAAGATCTGCCGGCTGGGGCGATCGTCCTCGAAACCGATGCTCCCGATCTGGCGCCTTCTCCCTGGCGAGGCCAACCCAACCGCCCCGTCTGGCTCCTGACCATCGCCGAGCAGGTGGCGCGGCTGCGGGGGTGGAGTCTGGAGGAGACGGCACGGTTGACCACCGCCAATGCCCGGCGCATCTTTAAACTCCAGAGTGGGTGAGAATAAATGGAACAGGGACGGTTTGCGCGGCTGGAATTACTGGTTGGCGCCGCCGGCATGGAGCGGTTGGCGGCAGCTTCGGTTGCGGTCTTCGGCATCGGCGGGGTCGGCAGCTACGCCGTCGAGGCGTTGGCCCGGGCCGGGGTCGGACGCCTGACCCTGGTCGACTTCGACGAGATCTGCCTGACCAACGTCAACCGTCAGATCCACGCCCTTGACGGCAGCATCGGCCGCCCCAAGGTCCAAGTCATGGCGGAGCGCTGCCGGGCCATCAACCCGCGTCTTGCGGTGGAACCGATCAAGGACTTCTTCGGCGTCGACAATGCCCCCCTCTTCCTCGACCGGGGCTACGACTTCGTCCTCGACTGCATCGACCACATCACCGCCAAGCTGCATCTGATCGAGTCCTGCAAGGAGCGAGGCCTCCCGATCATCGCCTCCATGGGGGCGGCCAACAAGCTCGATCCGACCAAGATCGCCGTTGCCGACCTGTTTCACACCCAGAAGTGCCGCCTGGCACGGATCATCCGCAAGGAACTGCGCCGCCGCGGGATCCGTTCGGGGGTTCCGGTCGTCTACTCCACGGAGGAGTTTCGTCCCCTTCTATCGGAACAGCCCGGCTGCGGGACCGAATGTATCTGTCCCAACCGTGAAGAACAGCGCTGGAGCTGCCGGGACCGGCGAGTGATCCTGGGGAGTTCCTCTTACATTCCACCCCTCTTCGGCCTGACCATGGCCGGTGAGGTGATCCGCTCGCTTCTGGCCGAAGGAGTTCCGGCATGAACGTCGCCCCCCTGCATTTGCTGGCACTGCTCCTGGTCGGCTTCGTCTCGGGTTTCCTCAACATCCTGGCCGGCGGCGGCTCCCTCCTGACCTTGCCTTTGCTAATCTTTCTCGGTCTGCCGGCGACGATCGCCAACGCCACCAACCGGGTCGGGGTCCTCTGCCAGAACGTCTTTGCCGTCGTCTCCTTCCGTCGTCAGCGGGTCCTGCCGCTGCGCCTCGCCCTTTTCTGTTCGGCACCTGCCATCGTCGGCAGCTATATCGGGGCGCGTTGGGCGGTCGACATCGACGAACGCCTCTTCCAGCGGCTCCTCGCCGTGATCATGGTCGGCATTTTGATCTACACCCTGGTCGATCCGATGAAGAACCGCCAGGTCGGCGAACTGAAGATCACCTGGCTGCGGGGAGCGGTGTTGGTCGGGTCGTTCTTTTTGATCGGTATCTACGGCGGCTTCATCCAGGCCGGGGTCGGCTTTCTGATCATTTCGGCGCTGATGCTCCACGGAATCGACCTGGTGCGCACCAATGCCGTCAAGATTTTGGTCGTCCTGATCTTCACTATCCCGGCGCTGGCGGTCTTTGTGGCCCACGGTCAGGTGAACTGGCCCTTGGGTCTGGCCCTGGCTGTCGGTAATTCGACGGGGGGGTGGGTCGCCTCCCGTCTGGCGGTCAAAAAAGGCCACGACTGGATCAAAAAGTTTGTGGCCCTGACGGTCTTCGCCTTTGCCCTCAAGCTGCTTTTCAGCTAGATCGTCAAGGGCTTGGCTCTTCCCGGGGCCACCGGGAAAAAAGAACGGGCAGCCGATCGGCTACCCGTTAAATTTCCCTCGAATCCCTCAACGTTTTTCAGGGACGCTTCCTGCTGCCGGCCAGGCACTGCTGACAGCGCGCCGAGTAAGCCTTGCCGCACACCTTGCACTTCACCATGACCGCCTCCCTTTCATGCCCCGCATCTGGTAGCCAAACCCAAATCCAACACCATGGATTGTATAGTAGTGGTGTCCCTGCTCCCTGGCAAGAGAAATTTTAATCTCCTCCCGCGGGGAGACGGCCGGCTGGTCCCCCTCACCAGCATCGCCACCCTGCGCGATACGATGGTGGCGCGCGCCCTGAACCGCTTCCAGTAGCTCAACGGCTTATTTTTTCTGATTAATATTGGGCTACCCCATCTGCCTGCAAACCTCAACCTTGACAATAAGGGTTTCTCGGATAGGTTAAGATAAATTATATTAATCCAATCGAAGGTATCGAGTCCCATAGGGCATAGCCAGATACACATATGGTTCGATCTTTCCGCGGGTTAAAAGACCCTGCGCGTTCGGGTCCAAGGAGCCGCCTGGTTTGAGTCGCCGGTTGATGCGCCCCAACAAAACACGCTATAGAGTTGAGCAGGGGAGGTCGTTATGGTTAAAGACCAAGAGGACCGAGCTGTTGGCAACAGGCTCCCCCGGTTTTATCGGAAAGGCATCGTCCGGGGAGAACGATTTGATTTGATGACGCGCGGCCGCGGTCCGGGTTGGCTCCTTGGCCTGCTCCTGGTTCTATCGCTGGCCTCTTTTGCCATCGCGGCCCCGGTGAGTCAGCAGGCTCCTCGGGCTACACCTAAATTAACTCCTGCCACGGCCCCGCTGGTCGTGGCGAGGCCTGATGTTGTCGTCAAGAACATTCAGGTTGTCCCGGCTCAACCCAAGACCGGGGAGTATTTCGAAGTCCGCATCGAACTGATTAATCAGGGGAAAGCGGCCACTGGCCCCGGGCAGCAATGTATCATCGACATTGAACCCAGCGGGTTTACTCCAGCGCCCTCTCCCGTCCAGGGGATCATCACTCCCAACAAATCATTTTTCCTGGTCAAGAAATACGTATTCATGGAGGCCGGCAATTATAAGGTCCTGGCCAGACCGATCCCGGGGCCGAAGAATGCGGTTGTCAAACCATTCACCGTTGTTCTGGCGGCAACAGGTTCCCAGCCGGCCCCTGTGCCGCAGTTGATGGAGGGGGTGGGAACCTCGGGAGGCAATAACTCAAGCGGTGCAGGAGGTGAGGCTCAGACTGGAAAGCTCCAAAACCCGGGAACAATCCGACATTTCGACCCACAACCGGAACCACCAAGGCCGGCTCAGGTCCAAGGGAAATAGCCTCACTTGCGGGCGCCTCGGAAGACCTGGACAAAATCTACCGGAGATGGGTCCAGGGACTGAGGTAAGAAAGCAGGGCGCCTGTGACATCCATGAGATAGCCACAACCAATGAATGGAGAAGGCCTATGAAGACAGCAGTTGGGGAATCGTTCGGAAACGGCAAAATTCGCTTGGCCGAAATATTTATCTGCATGCTGGGGTCCCTCCTGGTTTTAGGTCTGGGCGCGACGGCAACCTCCGCAGCTCAAAGCTCCACCGGAGGGGTCGTCAAGGCCAAACCCGGCTTAAATGCACCACTTCAGGGGCCGGCAGTCCCTCAGCCGAAGCTTCTTGCCGATCTCGTGGTGACCCTGGGCATCACTGCGGATAAATACGTGGAGAATGGCAAAACTTGCTACAACCTGCACCCCAAGTGGACGATAGCAAACAACGGCAAGGCCGGCGCAGGAACGTTCAAAAGCCTGCTGGAGTATAAAAACACCACCCAGGGATGGCTGCCCCTCAGTGAGGAAGTCAGTCCTCCCATCGCTCCTCAGGCAAGGATAAGCACCACCAAAACGGCGGGCGGGAACGATCAATATCGTCAGAAATGGTGCGTTGGGGATAGTTTTAAGCCCGGGTACAGAATTACCGTGGATAGCGGAAAAGTTGTCCATGAGAGCAATGAGAACAACAACAGTGCAACCGCCTATTATCCCTAGGGCTGCTATTTCAACTGCAACAAATGAAAAGCAGCCAGGGAAATTCGTGAAAGCAGTCGATTTTAGCCGGTTTCAGCCGCAGCAGAGGGGATGACAGAGCTGGCACCGATGTTCGGACAGGTCGGCAGCGGGAATAAGGTGGAAAGCCTTCATGATTATGCCGCCAGTCTGAGTGCCGGACCGGCGTAGCCGGGCCGGGGTTTTTGCCAATATGCCTCATCAGGGGTCTTGTCGTC
>JBBQBQ010000160.1:0-8209 GCA_038317685.1 Desulfuromonadales bacterium
CGGGTTGACATCCTGGTATTCGTCGACGATGAGGTATTTGATCCGTTGACCGATTATGCCGCGCAAGGATTCGTCGCCGGCAAGAGCCGACACGGCCTCAAGAATAATACGGCTGTAGTCCAGGTAGCGTTTTTTATCGAGAAGAGCGTTGTACTTGTCGAGAGCCGCCCGAACAGGATGGTCTCCCAATACGTCTTCATCGATACGCGCTTCTCGAAGGATAGACAGAATTTTCTGGTAAAGCTTTGAGTCGACATATTGTTTCAACGGTTTTCCGTCGAGGGTCATCAACGACCGCAAGCCCGATTCCTGATTATGCCGGTCAATGAGAAGCCGTTGCTGGACATCACTTAGGACACTGAATTTGAGATATTTGAATAGATAGGTCTGGAGAAGATTCAGACAAAAACCGTGAATCGTCCCTACATACATCTCGGCCAAACCGAACTCGGAACCGAGCTGCTCCCGAGCCAGCTTGTGGATTCGGTTTTTCAGCTCAGCGGCGGCCTTGTCGGTAAAAGTAAAGGCAACGATGTTGGCGGGAGTTGTGCCGAAGGAGGCCTTTTCTGCCAGAATGTTAACGATGCGCTGGGAGATGACCTGGGTTTTGCCGGAACCGGCGCAGGCGATGATCTGAAGATTACCGTCGAGGTGATTGAACGCGGCCCGTTGATTTTGAGTGTATTCCATAGCCTCCCCTATAACACTTCATACGTCGGAATCACCCCTTCGCGGGCGAAACTGAAGGTCTCGCTCCCGGCAACGATGATGTGATCGAGCACCTTAATATCCAACGAACCAAGCACCTGTACCAGCAGGCGAGTCAAACGATGATCCTGTTGCGATGGTTTGGTGGTTCCCGCCGGGTGATTATGCGCCAAAATCACCGCTGCAGCCCGATGACGAATCGCTTCCTCAACCACATGCCGAGGATAAACCACCGCTTCCTTGACCGTCCCCTCACTGACCAACGCCGGATAGACGACCCGGCATTGGGTGTCGAGACAGAGGACATAAAAAACCTCTTCCGGCCTCCCCGCCATCAGCGGCACCAGATACTCAGCCACCGACTCGGAGCTGTTCAGCTGGGGCCGATCCCGCAACACCCGGTCGTGAAAATAGCGCCGCGTTACCTGCGGGATCATCGCCAGAAAAAGCGCCGCCTTCTCGCCGACCCCCTCGACCGATGCAACATCCTTCGGATCGGCTTCCAAGACTGCCGAGAACGATCCGAAGCGTTTGATCAACCTGTGAGCGATCGGGTTGGTATCACCCCGCGGAATCGCATGGAACAGGAGCAACTCCAGAATTTGATGGCCCTCGAATCCGTCGAGACCTTCCTCTTGGAATCGTTTTCGCAACCGTTCACGGTGACCAGAATGCAGATTGTCGCCTCTCATCCCCCTCCTCCGTCTGAATTCATACCCTTCTCCGCCACCGCCACCGTCACATTGCCGTTCTTCTTCTTGCGCACCAGCAGGCTGGCCGCCCCCGCCGAGAGGAGCGCCGCCGGCTCGCAGACGCCGTGGGCGCCGACCGCCTCCAGGGCGTGGGGAGAGGGTTCGCTGGGAATCGCCACGGCGTTCAGGGCGGCCGGGTCGTGATATTCGATCGACAGGTCATGACGGCGGGCGAACTCCAGAAGTCCCGGCTCGTCGGCCTTGGCGGTGATGGTCGCCAGACAGGAGATGCTGGTGAAGGCGAGGAAGGCGTGCTTGAGTTCCCCGCTCACCACCGCCTCGATCTCATCGGCGCTGGTTCCCCGGTTACAGCCGATCCCCACCACCAGGTCCCGGGGGCGCAGCACCAGCAGCTCCGGCTGGCGTTCCAGATGGGGGATATGGCGATGGGTGACGAAAACCCGCCCGGCCGCGTTCATCTTCAGCGCCGCCGCGAAGTTGGGCAGCAGCCGGACCCCCGGCACTCCGGCGAAGGCCCCGGCGATGCGCCGGCGGCGGTCGACCAGGGCGATCGGCTCACCCCGCAGGAGCAGACTGTTGAGGGTCCGCACGTGTCCCAGCGGCTCGATGCCGAGATCGGTCCGGCGGGCCAGGTCATCCCAGGCCGGCAGGCCGTTGACATCGGTGGCGGTGGTGATCACCACCTGGCCGCCGAGGGCGCCTGCGACCTGGCGGGCCAGATCGTTGGCGCCGCCGAGGTGGCCGGAGAGAAGGCTGATGGCGAAGCGCCCGGCCTCGTCAACCACGACCACCGCCGGGTCGACCTCCTTGCCGCGCAGGTGCGGCGCCAGGACCCGGACCACGATGCCGGTGGCCATGATGCAGATCAAACCCTCGACCCGGCCGAAGAGCTCCGGCAGGAGCTCCGCCACCGGCCCGCTGAAGTAGCGGCAACGCTCCCCCCGGAAGGAACGTTCCGGGAGATGGACCTCTGCCTCCGGCAGGGCCTTGGCAAGGCGGCGGGCCAGATCGGCCCCGCCGTCGGTGATGGCGACAATGGCGAGGGTCATGGGCGTTGAACCATCAGGTCGGGTTGCGAAAACCGTGTCCAAACTCCTTGGCGTACAACAGCGATGTGGCCTTGAGCCCTTCCCGCCGGGCGGCGAGAACCTCGCCGACCAGGATCAGCGCCTGGCGGTCGATGCCGGCGGCGCGGACCTTTTCGGCGATGTCGGCGAGGGTCCCGACCACGATCTCCTGGTCGGGCCAGGAAGCCTTGGCGACGACCGCCGCCGGGGTCGCGGCGGTATATGCCCCCTGCAGAAGCTCGGCGACGACCTTTTCGATCATCGCCACCGAAAGGTAGATGACCAGGGTCGCGCCGATCCGGGCGATCTCGGCGAGCCGCTCCCGGTGCGGCACCGGCGTCCTTCCCTCGATGCGGGTCAGGATGACGGTCTGGGAAACCTCCGGCAGGGTCAGTTCCTGCCGCAGCGCCGCGGCGGCCGCGAAGGCACTGGTGACCCCGGGGATGACGCTGTAGTCGATGTCGAGCCGGTCGAGTTCCGCCATCTGTTCCTGGATCGCGCCATAGATCGACGGGTCCCCGGTATGGAGCCGCACCGCCTTGCGCCCCGCCGCTACCGCCGCCGCCAGGACCCGGGTCGTCTCTTCGAGGGTCATCCCGGCCGAATCGAAGACCTCGGCGTCGGGCGCGTAGGTCCGCACCAGCTCCCGGTCGACCAGGCTGCCGGCATAGACGACCACCTCCGCCTCGCGCAACAGCCGGGCGCCCTTGACGGTGATCAGTTCGGCATCGCCGGGGCCGGCGCCGATGAAGTGGACTTGAGGCAAAAGCAAGACCCCCTTTTAAGCGACTTTCCGCACAATCAACAGCGACAGGTAATCGAGCTTCTTTCCCACCAGGGAGGCCAGATCGGTCACGACCTCCTCGTCGCTCGACCCGACCCGCCGCACGAAGACCGCCCGCCGCTCCAGTCCCAGATCGACCAGGAGCGCATGGATCCGGTCGAAGACCCGGCTGACCTTCATCAACACCACCGTGTCGAAATCGATCAGGGTCCGGCGCAGCTCTTCCGCCTCGTAGGTGGCGGGGAGAATGGCGATGCGGTCGGCGGCGATCCCCAGGGGGACCCCGGCGGCGGCCGCGGCGGCGCCGATGCTGGTGATGCCGGGGACGATCTCGATGGGAATCTTTGGGTAGCGCTCGCGAAAGATCCGGTACAGGTAGAGAAAGGTCGAGTAGAGCAAGGGGTCGCCGATGGTGATGAAGGCGACATCCTGGCCAGCGCGCAACCGCCCCGCGACCTCGGCGGCGGCCGCCTCCCAGCGGGGGATCAGTTCCACCTCGTCCCGGGTCATCGGGAAGGTCTGGACCAGGACCTCCTGGCGGCTGCGGTCGAGAAACGGCTCGACGATGGCCAGGGCGTAGCTAGCGGCCTCGGCGGCGGTGCTGGGGGCACAGATCACCGGCACGCCGCGGAGGATGCGCTCCGCCTTGCGGGTCAACAGTTCCGGGTCGCCGGGGCCGACGCCGACGGCATAGAGACGGGCGGGCATAAAAACTCGCTGGGCCCCTAGTCCTTGACCGCGGTGATGATATAGACCGGGTTGTAGGCCTCGAACATCTTGTAGTCGGTCAGGGGACGGGTGCGGGAGATGTTGACGACGGTCACCTCGACCTGGTAGCCGGCGTTGTCGAAGAACTCGGTGGCCGCCGTCAGGGTGTCGAGGGTCACGGCGTTGAGGACGATCCGCCCTTCGGCGGGGAGGCGCTCGTCGACCCCTTTGAGGATCGCCCAGAGGTTGCCGCCGGAGCCGCCGACGAAGACCCGGTCCGGATCGGGGAGGGCCTCCAGACAGTCGGGGGCGATCCCGTCGACGAGGGTGACATGGCGGGCGTTGAACTTGCGCAGGTTCTCCTTGATGAAGTCCCGGCACTGGGGGTTGCGCTCGACGGCGTAAATATGGCCGTTGGGGAGGAGGTGGTCGGCCTCGATACTGATCGAGCCGGAGCCGGCGCCGATGTCCCAGAGGGTCATGTCGTGGCGCAGCTTGAGCTTGGCGAGGGTGACGACGCGGATCTCCTCCTTGGTGATCAGCTTTTTGACGGTGGCGAACTCTTCGTCGGGGATGCCGAGAGTCGGCACGTACTCCTCGCCTCCCGACTCGTACTCCTTGATGAGGATCAGCACGTTCAACGGCGCCGCGACGATCTCCAGCAGACCGCGGACGTCGGTGGTGATGATCTTCTCCTGAGCGGTCCCAAGGTTCTCGCAGAGCCAGGCGGCATAGCCGTCGCGGCCGCGTTCGATGAGCTCGGCGGCGATCCTGGCTGGGGTGTTGATCTCGTCGGTGAGAACCGCCGCCTTGTCATTGGCGACGATGCGGTCGATCGCCCCTTTCAGGCCGCGGCCGTGGGCCGAGATGAAGACGGCGTCGTCCCAGGGCTCCTTGATCTTGGCAAAGGCATACTGCACCGAACTGACATTGGGGACGAATTCGAGTTCCGCCTCCGGCAGGTTGCGCAGCAGATAGCGGCCGATGCCGAAGAAGAGCGGATCGCCCGAGGCGAGGACCACGGCTCGCTTGGCGGTCCCCTTGAGCCGCTCGACGATCCCGCCGAGGTCGCCGTCGATGGCGATCTTTTCCCCGGGGAAGTCCGGGAAGAGAGCGAGTTGTCGTTCGCCGCCGAGGAGCAGTTCGGCCTGGCCGACCAACTCCAGAACCCGGCGGCTGAACCCTTCCTGCCCTTCGACCCCGGCGCCGATCACATAGATCCGTTTCATATCGGTTGCTCCTCCCTGAATTCGCACGGCAAGTCACCGAAGACCAGCGGCGGACGATCATCATAGCCGACCAGCAGCAATCCCACTGCCGTTCCCGGCGCCCAACCCCGCAGGACAATGAGGGCACGGGCGGCGACGGCCCCGACCAGAGGGTGGTCGGCGCCGAGCTCTCCCCAGGCGCCCCGGGCAGTGTTGGCCCACTCTAGCCTGTCGGCAAACGCCCCGTCAAGGCCGGTTTGCCGGCCCCAGGCGGCGAGCTGGGCGAGGTCGAGCCGGGAGGCGCTGACATGGGTCTGCGGATGGCCGCAGGCGATCTTGAGACACTTGGCGAACTGCCCGGCGACGATCACCTGCGCCACCCCCTTGCGGTGGCAGGCCTGCAGGGCGTAAGCGACGTGGTCCCCCATCATGATGAAGGCCTCCTCGGGGAGGGTCAGCGCCTTTTGGGCCGCCATCTCGCTGGTCCGCCCCGTCGCCAGGACCACTCCCGGGGCTCCGGTGGCGCGGGCGACATCGAGGGTGACGTCGATGGTGTCGGTCCAGGCCTGGTGGGAGATCGGCCGCACCACCCCGCTGGTGCCGAGGATCGACAGGCCGCCGATGATGCCGAGACGGGCGTTGAGGGTGCGCTTGGCGCGCTCCTCCCCGTCGGGGATGGAGATGGTGACCAGGCAGGCGCCGGCGGCCGGGTGGCTGCCCAGGACCTCGCCGACCGCCGCCGCGATCATGCGCCGCGGCACCGGATTGATCGCGGCTTCGCCGACCGCCACCGCCAGCCCCGGTTTGGTGACGGTGCCGATGCCGACCCCGCCGCGAATGACCAGGTCTTCGGCCCCGGCCGCGGCCGGAACCCGCCGCAGTTCGGCATGGACCTCCACGCCGTGGGTGACGTCGGGGTCATCGCCGGCATCCTTGATGACGAAACAGCGGGCCGTCGTGCCGTCACAGAATTGGCCGTGAAGGAGAAAGGCGGCGCGAAACCCGGCGGGGAGGTCGATCTCCACCGTCGCGACCGAAGCCTCGCCGGCGAGCAGGAGCGCCGCCCCCTTGGCGGCGGCGGCGGCGCAGGCCCCGGTGGTGAAGCCGCTGCGAAGCTGCCGGGCCGCCATCCTAAACGCGCTCGATGACGTCCTGCACCGACAGCAGGCGCAGAATTTCGCGGCGTGCCTCGCCGACGGTCAGGGGGATGTGGTGAAGCTTGACATGGTCGCGAGTCTTGAGGATGTTCATCAGTTCCGCGACCAGCGGCAGGTTGAGCTTGGCCCGCTCCATCGCCTTCGGATCGCCGAAGACCTCTTCCGGGGTCCCGTAACGGAGCAGCTGGCCCTTGCTGAGAATGGCGATGCGGCTCATGAAGAGCGGCACCAGATCGACCACGTGGGTGGCCATGACCATGGTGATCCCCTGCTTCTGGTTGAGGTCCTGGAGGAGGTGCATCAGCGAATGGACCCCCATCGGGTCGAGCCCCGCGGTCGGTTCGTCGAGGATGATCACCTGCGGCTGCATGGCCAGGATGCCGGCGACGCAGATTCGCTTCTTCTGGCCGTGGGAAAGGGCGTGAATCCCCTTCCGGGCATAATCCTGCATGTTGACCTGATGCAGGGCCGCATGGACCCGCTCCTTGACCTCCTGCGGCGACAGGCCCATGTTGGTCGGGCCGAAGGCCACATCCTCCTCCACCGTCGAGGCGAAGAGCTGGTCGTTGGGGTCCTGGAAGACGATGCCGATCTTGCTGAAGACCTCCTTGTCCTCAACCTTCTCGATCGGTTTGCCGTCGAGGAGAACCCGCCCGAGGGTCGGCCGCAGCAGCCCGTTGAGATGCTTGATGAGGGTCGTCTTGCCGCTGCCGTTGCTGCCGAGCATCGCCAGGAATTCTCCCCGGGCGATCTCCAGGTCGATGCCGCCCAAAGCCGCCGTGCCGTCTTCGTAGGTGTAGTGAAGGTTCTCGATCTTCAGCATGGCAATTCCCAGGGGACAGATGGGTCTTATCAGAGCTGTCCGAGTTACCGCAAGGTGAATAAACCGGCCAGCCAGGCCAGCCCGACCGCCAGCACCGTCCAGTCCCGGGCTTGCAGCGGGCCGGGCGGCACAGTGGTCAGCGCCCCGCGATAGCCGCGGCAGCGCATGGCGGCAAAGCTCGCTTCGGCCCGGTCGAAGGTGCGCAGCACCAGCATCCCGCCGAGGGTCCCCGCCGAGTTCAGGGAGGTTCGAAAGTCGACGAAGCCGAGACGGGCCTTCTGCGCGGTGCGGATCCGCTGCCCTTCCTCCAGCAGCAGGAAGATATAACGGTACATGATCAGCGCCAGTTCGACCAGCACCGGCGGACAGCGGAAGAAGCGCGCCGCCCTCATCAGCTCCGGCAGCGGCGTGGTCAGGGCAAAGAACAGCAGGGTCCCCATGCCGCCGAGGATTCGTGCCGCCAACTCCAGCCCCCGCTGCAGGGCGCCCTGGTGGATGGCGAACTGGAGAAAGTAAAGATCGACGGTGGCGACGAGCTGCCCCTGGCGGACCCAGAAAAGCTGCGTCAAAAAGGCCACCAGGGCCAGGCTGCAGGGGATCACCATGCGCCGGCCGAAGACCGCCGCGCGCTGACCGGAGGCGAGCACCAGAAGCAGGGAGGTGGCCAGCAGCAGCAGCGGCACCCTCAGGCCCCCGGCGGTCAGATTGACGACCAGGGCCGCCGTCAGCAGCAGCAGCTTGACCCGGCCGTCAAGCGCCACCAGCAGCCGCCGGCTCTCCCCCTGGGCATCGATGAAGTGGTGGGCACCCCCCATCAGTCCGGCTCCTTCGGAGCCTGTTTGCCGACGACGAAGACCTTGTGCCAGAAATAACCGGCGACGAAACCGCCGACGGCCCCGGACAGGGTGAAGAGGAAGAGGAGGAGATCCCCCTGGTCGGTATTGATGAACGGCTGCCTCGGTCCCCGCCCGAGTTCCTTGGCGAACTTCTCCACCACCGCCTCATCGACCCCGGGCCATTTCGGCTGACCTTCCTGAGCCG
>JBBQBQ010000161.1:0-8128 GCA_038317685.1 Desulfuromonadales bacterium
GCCAGCCGCGCCCCCGGGAGGTGAAGCGCCCCCCGATGGTGCGGCGCTGTTCGCTCTGGGCCTCTACGTCGGGATCGCGGTCTTCCTGATCGGCGTCCTCCTCCTCCTCGCCAGATACCTCGGCCACCGCACCACCAGCCCCCTCAAGGGGGAGCCGTACGAATCGGGGGTGGCGCCGACCGGCCAGGCCAAACTCGGCGAACCGGTCCCCTTCTATCTCGTTGCCATCTTCTTCATCGTCTTCGACGTCGAGATGATCTTCCTCCTTTCCTGGGCCGTCGCCTGGGACCTCCTCGGCTGGGCCGGTTTCTGGCAGATGACCTTCTTCATCGTCATCCTCTTCGCCGGCCTGGTCTACCTGTGGAAGATGGGGGGCCTCGACTGGGGGCCGCGAACCCACCTTAAGGCGCGGGCCGGGAGGCATCGATGAACCAGGAACTGCCTCCCAACGTCATCCTCGCGTCCCTCGACGACGCCATCAACTGGGGCCGCAAGAACAGCATGTGGCCGATGTTCTTCGGTCTCTCCTGCTGCTTTGTCGAGATGATGACGAGCATGACGCCGCGCTTCGACCTGGCCCGCTTCGGCGCCGAGGTGCTGCGCGGGACGCCGCGGGAGGCCGACCTGATGGTCATCTCCGGCACCCCTTTCAAAAAGATGGGGCCGACCATCCTGCGCCTCTACGAGCAGATGGCCAACCCCAAGTGGGTCATCTCCATGGGGAGCTGCTCCAATTCCGGCGGCATGTACGACGTCTACAGTGTCATCCAGGGGGTCAACCAGATCCTCCCCGTCGACGTCTACATCCCCGGCTGCCCGCCGCGCCCCGAGGCCTTTATGCAGGGGCTGCTGCTGCTGCAGGAAAAAATCGCCCGGGAAGAGCATCCGGCCCGAATGGTCCTCGGCATGGCCGGCGGCAGCGAGGGGACGACGGTGCCGGTCCTGGTCGACGGAGTCAGCAAGAGCCGCGACACCCGCGGCCCCGGCTACGGCAACGCTCCGATCCGCGGCACCTCACTGCAGCCCCCTGACTTCTGGGGAGCCCGCTCGGCGGAGATGTGGCGCCCGCCCCAGCCGCGGGTCGAATTCCCCGCCGCCAGCGGCGACCTGCAGGGGGCGCTGATCGACCGCTTCGGCGCAGCGATGACCTTCCACCCCGACGGCAAGGACATGCCGACCCTGGTGACCGACGCCGCCACCGCCCCGGCGCTGCTGAAGTTTCTCAAGGAGGAGGCGCCGAAACCCTTCCGCCGCCTGGAGGATCTCACCGCCGTCGACGAGAGCGCCCGGCCGCGGCGGCCCGAACACGACTTCACCCTCGTCTACCATCTCCTCTCCTTCGCCGATCCCGGCTACCTGCGGGTTAAGGTTCCCCTGACCGGACCGAACCCCGAAGCGCCGTCGATCACCGGCCTGTGGCCGAGCGCCGACTGGTACGAGCGGGAGGTCTTTGATATGTTCGGCATCGGTTTCGCCGGGCACCCCGACCTGCGCCGCATCCTCATGCCCGACTCCTGGGTCGGCCATCCGCTACGCAAGGAGCACCCCTTCCGCGCCACCGAGATGGCCCCCTACACCGCGGCGACCGCGGCGACGATGCTTCCCAAGGACGGCGCCGACTTCTTCAAGGGCCGGCCCCTCCCCGGCGGCACCGATGCGATGATCCTCAACCTCGGCCCCCATCACCCGGGAACCCACGGCGTGCTGCGCCTGGTCCTGCAGCTGGAGGGGGAGGAGATCGTCGATCTCGACGCCGACATCGGCTACCATCACCGCGGCGCGGAGAAGATTGGGGAGCGCCAGCACTGGAACCAGTTCATCCCCTACACCGATCGCATCGACTACCTCTCCGGAGTCCTCAACAACCACGCCTACCTCCATTCGGTGGAGACCCTCCTCGGCGTCGAAATCCCGCCCCGCGCCCAGTACGTGCGGGTCATGCTCGACGAACTCTTCCGCCTCTCCAACCATCTGGTCTGGCTCGGCACCTTCGCCCATGACGTCGGCGCCATGACGCCGGTCTTCTACGCCTTCGAATCGCGGGAGAAGATCTTCGACATCGTCGAAATGATCACCGGCGGGCGGATGCACCCGTCCTGGTTCCGCATCGGCGGCCTTCCCGACGACCTCCCCGACGGCTGGAAAGCGGTCGTCGACACCTTCACCAAAGATTTCGCGGCACGCATCCGCGAATTCGACAAGCTCCTGACCGACGGACCGATCTTCCGGGCCCGCACCGAGGGGGTCGGCGTCGTCTCCCGCGACGAGGCCATCGACCGCGGCTTCTCCGGCCCCAACCTGCGGGCCACCGGGATGGCCTGGGACCTGCGGCGGGCGATGCCCTATTCGAGTTACCAGGATTTCGATTTCGAGGTCGCCACCGCCAGCGGCGGGGACTCCTTCGCCCGCTACCAGGTGCGTCTGGAAGAACTGCGCCAAAGCCTCCGGATCGTCGAGCAGGCGGCGGAGAAGATGCCCGCAGGACGCTGGGTCACCGACGACTACCGCTACGCCTACCCGAAGCGTCAGGACGGTCTGCGCGACATCGAAAGCCTGATCCCCCACTTCCTCAATGTCAGCCGCGGCCTGACCCCGCCGGTCGGGGAGAGTTACCGCGCCATCGAGTCGGCCAAGGGGGAATGCGGCTACTACGCCGTCTCCGACGGCAACAGCGTCCCCTACCGGATGCGCATCCGCACCCCGAGCTTCCCCCACCTGCAGGCCCTGTCGTACCTGACCCGGGGCTGGCTGGTGGCGGACCTGATCACCATCCTCGGGTCGATCGACTTCGTGCTGGCGGATCTGGACCGTTAAAGGCCATGTCGCCACGGAGGGACGGAGGAAGGGCTCTTGGTAAAACACGTCGGTGAAAATCAGGACCCGGGACTGCCGCCGATAGAAGCGAAAGGCTTAAAGCTTCTACTTGAACCAATATTTTGAACAGATTTTCTCTGTGGCTCCGTGCCTCTGTGGCGGAAATGATTTATGACCGAACTGCTGACCCAGGACCAGATCGACACCTTCATAACTCGCGCCGTCGCCCTCGCCCATCCGCGGGAAATGGTGATCGATGTGCTGCGCGCCATTCAGGACCAAAACGGCTGGCTGCCGGATGAGGGGGTCGAACTGGCGGCGCGGATTCTCGGCATCCCGGTGATTCAGGTCGAGGAGGTCGCCACCTTCTACGACAAGCTTTACCGGCAGCCGGTCGGTCGCAAGGTCATCCACGTCTGCGACTCAATCTGCTGCTGGAGCCGCGGCGGCGAGGAACTCTATGGCTGGCTGCAGGAGCAGCTCGGCATCGCCCCCGGCGGGACCACCGTCGACGGCGCCTTCACCCTGCTGCCGACCTGCTGCCTCGGGGCCTGCGGCGAAGCGCCGGCGATGATGATCGGCTTCACCACCTACGGCGACCTGACGCCGGAGAAGGTGGAGACGATCCTGGAACAGGAACGAAAGACCTGAATACCCTGATTTTTGCGCTTCGTTTTTCTCCGTGTCTCCGTGCCTCCGTGGCAGAAGAGAGGTTATGAGCTACCCGCAAATCCTCTTCAAAAACCGACGCCCGGGCGAAACCGTCTTTCTCGACGGCTACCGCAAGTCGGGAGGCTACCAGGGTCTGGCCAAGGCCCTGAAGACCATGACCCCGGCCGAGGTGCGCGAGCTGGTCAAGGCCTCCGGGCTGCGCGGGCGGGGCGGGGCGGGCTTCCCCACCGGGTTGAAGTGGTCGTTCTTCCCGGCCGACACTCCGGGAGAGAAGTACCTGGTCTGCAACGGCGACGAGATGGAGCCGGGGACCTACAAGGACCGGGTCCTCCTCGGAGCCGACCCCCACCAGCTGGTGGAGGGGATGATCATCAGCGCCTATGCCCTGCAGGTACCGGTCGGCTATATCTTCATCCGCTTCGCCTATGAGACGTGCCGCGCCAATCTGGAACGGTCCATCGCCGAGGCGAAGGCGGCGGGCTTCCTCGGTCCCGATATCCTCGGCAGCGGCTTCTCCTTCGAGCTGCATGTCCACGGCAGCGCCGGCCGCTACATCTGCGGGGAGGAGACAGCGCTTTTGAACGGCCTGGAAGGAAAGCGCCCCAACCCGCGCAGCAAGCCGCCCTTTCCGGCGGTCCGGGGACTCTTCGACAAGCCGACGACGGTCAACAACGTCGAGACCCTCGCCAACGTCCAGCACATCGTCACGGGCGGCGCCGACTGGTTCCAGGGGCTGGCGGCGACGGAGAAAGGGGCCGGGACCAAACTCTACGGCCTCTCCGGCCACTTGGAGAAGACCCCCTGCCTGGAGCTGCCGCTCGGCACCAGCGTGCGCGAAATCATCGAGGTTCACGGCGGGGGGGTCTGGAAGGGGCGTAAATTCAAGGCCTGCCTCCCCGGCGGCGCCTCGACCCCCTACCTGAACGCGGCCCATCTCGATACCCCCCTCGACTTCGAGGGGCCGGAAGTCGTCGGCAGCCGCCTCGGCACCGCCGGGGTCACGGTCTTCGACGAGACGACCTGCATGGTGCGGGCGACCCTCAACCTCAACCGCTTTTTCGCCCGCGAAAGCTGCGGCTGGTGCACCCCCTGCCGCGACGGCCTGCCGTACGTTTCCTGGCTGCTGGAGAAGATCGAGTCCGGGGCCGGGACGATCGACGACATCGAAAACCTGCGCGGCCAGATCCGCAACATCAACGGCCGCTCCTTCTGCGCCCTCGCCATGGGTGCCATGGGGCCGGTGGAGAGCCTGCTGCGGCTCTTCGAAGAGGAAGTGCTGGACCACATCAAGCAGGGAGGCTGTCCGTTTCAACCCTGATGCGGGGAGAGCCCCCCAAGATATTTGGCGGAAGGGTCCCGAGCTTTTGACCTGCCATTGACGACTGGAGGGGAATTCGATTTCGGGCGGAGAGCAAGGCGCCCGAGGAGAAGCCGCCGCAAGCGTACCTGGAAGGTACGTCGAGGAGTGCGGCGACGAGACAACGCAGCGATCTGCCCGAAGGCGAATTCTGTAACGTTATGCCGACTTTGACCATCGACAACCTGACTGTCACCGTTCCCGCCGGGACCAACGTCCTGGAGGCGGCGAAGGCGCTCGGCATCGTCATCCCCCACTTCTGTTACCACCAAGCGCTGGGAGCGGTGGGGGCCTGCCGGCTCTGCGCCATGGCCTTCGAAGCCGGGCCGGTCAAGGGGGTCCAGATGGCGTGCATGGTCGAGGCCAAGGACGGCATGGTGGTCTCCACCGTCGACCCCGCCGCAGCCGAGCAGCGGGCCCACGTCATCGAGTGGCTGATGATGAACCACCCCCACGACTGCCCGGTCTGCGACGAGGGGGGGGAGTGTCAGCTGCAGGATATGACCGTCGCCGGCGGCCACTCCATCCGCCGCTACCGGGGGCCGAAGCGCACCTTTGTCAACCAGGAACTCGGACCCTTCATCGAGCAGGAGATGAACCGCTGCATCCAGTGCTACCGCTGCGTCCGCACCTACCAGGACTACTGCGGCGGCGACGATTTCGGCGTCTTGGGCGCGCGCGACCGGCTCTTCTTCGGCCGCTTCCGGCCGGGGCAGCTGGAAAGTCCCTTCTCCGGCAACCTGGTCGACGTCTGCCCGACCGGGGTCTTTACCGATAAGACCTTCCGCTTCAAAAGCCGCCATTGGGATCTGCAGGAGGCGGCGTCGATCTGCCCCCACTGTTCCCTCGGCTGCGCTGCCATCCCGGGCGCCCGGTTTCGAGAGCTGCAGCGGGTTCGGGCCGGGGTCAACCGTCACAGCAACGGCTTTTTCATCTGCGACCGCGGCCGCTTCGGCTACGGGCATGCAAACCATCCGCTGCGGCCCCGCACCCCGCGGGTCGACGGGGTGGAAAGCCCCTGGGCGGAGGCACTCCAGACCTTGAGCAAGCGGGTCGCCGCGACCGTCCATGCCCACGGTGCCGATGCCGTCGCCTTCCTCGGGTCCCCGCGCGCTTCGGTGGAAGCGAACGGGTCGCTGGCCCTCTGGGCCCGGGCGATCGGCAGCGAACAGCTCGCCTTCGATCCCCATCCGCAACGGGACCGATCCGCCCGCACCCTGGCGGCCGGTCTGGGTGACCTGGCCCGCAGCCAGGAGGAGATCCGCAGCAGCGACTGTCTGGTCCTGATCGGCGCCGACCCGCTCAATGAGGGTCCGATGCTGGCCGTCGCGATCCGCCAGGCGGTGCGCGCCGGGGCCTTGGTGGTGAGCCTCGATCCCCGGCCGGTGGAGCTTCCCTGCCCCGCCGCCCATCTGCCGCTCCTCCCGGAACAGCTGCCGACCGCGCTGAGCGCCCTGGCGGCCGGGGACTTCTCCGGCTTCTCCCGCCAGGAGCGGAGCGTTCTGGAGGGGCTGGCCCTGCGCCTGGGCGCGGCCCGGCGCCCGATCCTGCTCGGCGGCGCCGATCTCCTCGGCAGCGCCGGCATCGAAGCCCTCCTCGCCGCCGCCGCCGCCCTCTCGCGCCCCGAGCGCCCCTGCGGGGCCAGTGTCCTGCTGGCCGCTCCCAACAGCTTCGGCGCGGCCCTTCAGGCGGCCGGCGGCCCGGACTGCGATACCCTTCTAGACGGGATCCTCGCCGGGACGGTGCGCACCCTGATCTGTCTGGAAAACGACCCCTTTCTCGACCACCCCGACCCCGGGCGGGTCGAGGCGGCGCTGGCCCGGCTGGAACTGCTGGCGGTCCTCGACTGCGTGCCGGGACCGGCCGGCCACCGCGCCGCTATCCTCCTGCCGACGACCGTCGTCGCCGAGAGCGACGGCTGCTTCGTCAACCAGGAAGGGCGGCTTTTGGCCTTCGCCAGAGTCTTCGATCCCGGGCTGCCGATTCGGGTCACCGGCGCCGGGGACCACCCGCCGCGCAGCTTCCGCACCGACACCCCCGGCGATCAGCCCCATCCGGCCTGGGCGATCCTGGCCGCACTGGCCGGCATCAACCCTTCCCTCCCCGAGCTGCGCCGGGCGCTGGCGGCGGCCGACCCCCGCTTCGCCGGCCTTGCCGGCATCGCACCGGACGACGGCGGCCGGCGCGTGACCGGTCGCGGGGTTCTTCCCCCGCCGGCCGAGTGCTCCTATCCCCACTGCGTCCCCGAGGGAACCCTGCGGCTGCTGCCGGTGGAGAGCTTCGCCGGTTCGGAGCTCTTCGCCAGCCTCTCGGCCCCGCTGGCACCGCTGCGGTCAGAACCGACGGTCGTCCTCCACGCCGCCGACGGCGCGCGCCTCGGCCTTGCAGACGGCGACCCGGCCCGGCTGACGACCGCCCTGGGCCACCTGCCGGTGATGGTGCGTCTCTCCGAGCGGATGGCTTCGGGGCTGGTGATCGCCCCGCGCCTGCGCGGCAGCGCCCTGGAGGTCCTGGTCCCCGGCGGTCCGCCGTTGGAATGCCGGATTGAAACGGGAGGCGAGGCATGAACGAACTCCTTATCAGCTTCGCCCTGATCGCCGTCAAGCTCGGCCTGGTCTTCGGTGTGATCCTGACCCTCGCCGCCTACCTGGTCCTCGCCGAACGGAAGATTCTGGGACGCATGCAGCTCCGCTACGGCCCCAACCGGGTCGGACCCGGCGGCATGCTGCAGCCCCTCGCCGACCTCATCAAGATGCTCGCCAAGGAGGACGTCTGCCCTGCCCAGGCTGACAAGTGGCTCTTCTATCTTTCCCCGGGGCTGGCCGCGGTGACCGCCCTCCTCGCCTTCGCCGTCGTCCCTTTCGGCCCGCCGCTGACTCTTTTCGGCCGGCAGGTCCCCCTCGTCGTCTGCGATCTCAACGTCGGCGTCCTCTATTTCCTCGGACTCTCTTCCCTGGCGGTTTACGGCATCGCGCTGGGCGGCTGGGCCTCCAACTCCAAGTACGCTCTGCTCGGCTCCATCCGCGGCCTGGCCCAGCTGATCTCCTACGAGCTCTCCATGGGGCTGGCGGTGGCGCCGGTGATCCTCGCCGCCCGCTCCTTCTCGCTGACCGACATCGTCAACGCGCAAGGAACCTTCCCCTTCGCCGTCACCCAGCCCCTCGCCTTCCTGATCTTCCTGGTCAGCGTCACCGCCGAGTCGAAGCGCATTCCCTTCGATATCCCGGAGGCGGAGAACGAGCTGGTCGCCGGCTTCCATACCGAGTATTCGGGGATGCGCTTCGG
>JBBQBQ010000162.1:0-8054 GCA_038317685.1 Desulfuromonadales bacterium
GATTGTAAAGGACAGATTCTTGAAACCTTCAAAAAAGCCGAAAACCAATAACCGGACGTTCGTTTTTCTCCCCACCTGCGCGCCAGAGAAACCGGACAATTCATTTGCTAACAAACCGGACAGTTCTATTTGTTGACAACAGGCGAGGACGAATCCCAGGGACGGTTTTTTTGGCCTGCCCTCGTTTCCGGCCGGGCAACGGCGCTCCTGCCTGGCAACCTGATTTTCTATACTTGAACGGCACCGGTTCCCCACCCATCCCGAACAAGGAGACGACCATGAACAGACTGACCTGGTACGGCCACGCCACTCTCGGCCTCGAGACCGGCGGCCAGACCTTGCTGATCGACCCCTTCTTCACCGGCAATCCGGCCGCCTCCACCACGGCAGACCAGGTTTCCCCCGACTTCATCCTGATCAGCCACGGTCACGGCGACCACGTCGGCGACGCCGTCGCCATCGCGCAGCGGACCGGCGCGCTGGTGATCAGCAACCACGAGATCGTCACCTGGCTGGCCACGCAGGGGCTGAAGAACCTCCACGGCCAGCATCTCGGCGGTGGCCACCGCCACCCCTTCGGCTACCTCAAGCTGACCCTCGCTCTGCACGGCTCGATGCTGCCGGACGGCTCCTACGGCGGCAACCCCTGCGGTTTTCTGCTGACCACGAACGACGGCAAGAAGATTTACACCGCCCAGGACACCGGCCTCTTCGGCGACATGCGGCTGATCGGCGAGGAAGGGCTCGAGGTGGCGGTGATCCCCATCGGGGACAACTACACCATGGGCCCCGACGACGCCCTGCGCGCGGTCAAGATGCTGCAGCCGAAGACCGTCGTCCCGATCCACTACAACACCTTCGACCTCCTCAATCAGGACGCTTTAGGCTGGAAACAACGGGTCGAAGCCGAGACCGACACCAAGGTGGCGGTGCTGAAGCCCGGCGAGAGTCTCGCGTTCTGAGGGTTTGATTCGGCGAAGAATCGGGGTTGACTAATCAGCATCGCCGGGCAATGATTCGACAGTTGAAAATCCACAAAAACCCAGGAACAGGTCTTGGCGCCTGTTCTTCTCACGCCGTCCAGGGAGAGAACGCATGGCAACATCTTCGAATAACCTGACCACAATCGTCGGCCTGGTGCTGCTGGTGGGAGGCCTCGGAGTGGCCTTCTGGGGCTATCAGATGTCCGGCTCCATCGTCTCCCAGTTCTCCAGCCGGCTGACCGGAGCGCTGCCTGACGCGGTGATGTACCGTTATGTCGGCGGCGCGGTCTGCGCTGTCGTCGGGCTGTTCCTGCTGCTGAAAAAGTGAGACCGAAAAGGGCGGGCGGTTGGCTCCAGCCCGGGAAGGAACCGGGCTTCCGAGATCCCCGACCCCTGCGACCGAGTCCATGACCAAGGTATCGCTCAGCAAAGAGGCGGGCCGCCAGTTCCTTAGCGACCGAATTCGGGACGAGGTCGACTGGAGGCAGACCCCCCAGTCCCGGGGGATTTCCCCCCCGCCGGTCCAGAAACCGGTCGTCGAGGGGGCGCAGCCCATCCCTCTTCCGGGCCGCGAGGCCTGGCGAATCCCGCCCTGCGATCTGGCCACGGCGATCGCCGGCCGCGAAAGCCGCCGCCGCTTCAGTGCCAACCCCTTGAGTCTCGACGAACTCGCCTTCCTGCTCTGGAGCACCCAGGGGGTACGGGCCCGCCTCCACGAGGCGGCGGTGCTGCGCACCGTCCCGTCGGCCGGCTGCCGGCATCCCTTCGAAACCTACCTTGCCATCCTCCGGGTCGCAGGCCTTGCTCCCGGTCTATACCGGTATCTTCCCCTTCAACATTCCCTGGTGCTCGAGCACTCCCCCGACCATCTCCCCCAGCGTCTCGCCGCCGCCGCGCGGGGGCAGCGTTTTGCCGGCGAGGCGGCGGTGGTCTTCCTCTGGACGGCCCTTCCGGCCCGCACCGAATGGCGCTATGCCGAGGCCTCCTGCAAGGTCATCGCTCTCGATGCCGGGCACCTGTGCCAGAATCTCTACCTTGCCTGCGAAGCGATCGGCGCCGGCACCTGCGCCATCGCCGCCTACGACCAGCGGCGGGCCGACGAACTCCTGGGGGTTGATGGCGACGAAGAGCTGGTCGTCTATCTGGCTCCGGTGGGGAAGGTCGCCCAGGATGACAGGGCGCCTGGCCTGCCAGGATGCCGTCCGGATAATGATTGACTTTTCCCCGGGTGGCCGGTATCAAAGAATGGCTTTGCGAACTGCCGGCACCAGCGAGGACAGTCCCCGAGCCTGATGGATGGAAACGGGGAGATGCTGCCGACAGGAGCATGGAGGGATGACGCCGCCGGGTCGGCATGGGGCTGAGGAGGGGCGTTTTTTAGGCGGGAGTCGTTGCATCAGCGGAGACAAGGAGAGCACTTATGACAACGCAAAGGGTATTGGGAACGCTGGCGATGGTGGTCGTACTGGCCTTTGTTCTGGGTGTGGCCCAGGCTCCGGCAGCGAATATCAACCCCCGACCAGGGATTGCCTCCACCGGGAAGACCTTCCCCTTCTCCCTCGCCGAGCTGAACAACGCGCGCCGAATGAACGTCGCCAAGCCGCAGATCCTCCTTTCCTGGGAGACGCGGGTCAGGCTTGCCAACGAGGCCCTGGCCCGGGATGCGGCGACCCTCAAGAAAACCGTCGATGAAGTTCTGGCCCGCGCCGACAAGAAGGCAGCCGATTGCTCGGGGAAAGAATATACTCTGGCCGATCTGCAGAACCTTTGTCAGGCGAACGAAGGGGTCCAGGCCTGTCTCGACCGCCTGCGCATGAACTGCATTGTCGGCCAGGCCAGCCAGCAGATGGCGGACAGCATGGCGAATGCCTTTGCGGCCGGGACCGCGCAGTCCTCCATCGACCGCATGCGGCAGGAGCTGACCGCCCTGGAGCAGGGTTTGTTTAAGTAGTCCAACCTGTTCCCCAACGCAGCCGACTCCTGAGGAGGCTATACGATGAAGAGTACCATTGCCGACGCCATTCAGCTGCAAACCGAACCGGTCGCCCTCCTTTGGACCGACGCCAGGCCGGACGGCGCCCTCCAGTTCGAGCCGGGGAAATGGGGATGCGTCATGAGCATGTTCGGCGCGGCGGCGACCAAAGGTCGGACGGCGGTCTTCGATCAGGGCACCTACGGCTGCTTCGGCGGCGGCATCGGCCTCGGTTTCGGCAACGCCTACCAGCACTTCCCGGGGGGGACCGAAGGCTTCTGCAATTTCCTCTCTTCCGGCAACGAGGGATCGGAGACGGGGTGCAAGATCGCCGCCGGCATGGCGGCGGGGGGGGCGCGGCCGGAGTTTGTCGAGCACTTCCTGCACGGCGAACGCTACAAGGAGAGTCCGGACCTGGTGAAAAATTTTCTGGAGGCCCTCCCGATCACCGAGATCCCGACCCGCTATGTTGCCCTGGTGCCGCTGCGCGACCTCGATCCGGCAGCCGGCGTTCCCGAGTCGATTACCCTCCTCGTCAACAGCGACCAGTTCTCGGCCCTGGTGATCCTGGCCAACTATGACCGCCCGGGCCTGGAGAACGTTGCCATCCCCTGGGTGGCCGGCTGCCAGTCGATCGGCATTCTGGGCTACCGGGAAGCCCATTCCTCCCAGCCGCGCTGCATCGCCGGGCTGGTCGACCTCTCCGCCCGGAAATTTATGCGCGGCCAGACCGGGCGCGACGTCTTGACTTTCACCATCCCGTACCCGCGCTTTCTGGAAATGGAGGCGAAGGTGGCGGGGAGCTTCCTTGAGCAGGAGCCATGGCTGTCACTGAAGGACTGATCTTTGCCTGGGACCGGCGGGGATGAACGCCCTGGTCGCTCATCCCCGGCATGCACTGGACCAAAATTGACCAATAGAAGGAGGAACAGCCGTGGCCGACGATACCGGGCTCCCGGAGTTATTATGGGGCCTTGAAAACGAAGCCACAGGGGTCATTGCCGAGGATTTTGTCGGATTGGTTCAGGGGTGGGTTGAAGGGCAGGGACGCTTACCCCTTGCCGACCTTCAGGCGCTGGTCAACTTTTGTGCCGAGCAAGCTGGTTACTGGGGGTGCGAATGGCTGTTTTCCCCGGCCGCCGATCCCGATACCGACGCCGAACAAGAAATGCAGAGCTGGGACCAGGAGTGGGAGCGTTGGACCCAACGGCTGCTCGAAGCGGATCCGAGCCTGGATGAGACCCTGAGGTCGGCTAAAAACCATATCTTTTTTAAACATGTACAACAGCGAAGGGTTGAATTGAACCAGAGCCGGTTCTTTCAGCAGATGGTCTCCAACCTGCTGCCGAAACTATCGGTCCGGTTAAAAAAAATGGGCTTCAAAAATCAGGCTGCCGCCTGCTATTTGGTGGCCTTCTACCCGAAAGGCACGGTTGGCCGCCCCTGATTTTCACCTTTCGCCGCGGTCCGCGGGGCTCTTTTTGGGGGATGACTTTTCTCCGGCTCCTGTGTTACCTTGCCCCAATCTCAGAGAAAGGAATTTGTCCCCCATGGTAAAGACCGTCAAACAGCTGCTCCTTTGTTCCCTCCTGGTCCTCGGCGCCGCCCAGGTCCAGGCATTCCCCAGCAACGCCGCGCAGTCGGCGGCCCCGCCCGCCGGTGTCACTCTCGCCTCTCCTGCCGGGAAAGTCGTCGAAACGATGAATTCCGGCGGCTACACCCACCTTGATCTCGGTGGCCAGAAGAGCTGGGCCGCTATTCCGACCACCGAGATCAAGGTGGGTGAAAAGCTGGCGGTGAACCCGGGCATGGTGATGCGCAACTTCACCAGCAAGAGCCTCGGCCGTACCTTTGAAGCGATCGTCTTCAGCCAGGGTGTGACCAGGCAATAAGGAACCGTCTGAACCCTGACCAGACAAAAAAACAGAGCCGGCATTGCCTCTTCAGGCCATGCCGGCTCCGTTTTTGGGGGACGGTTGCCGAATGACGACGGACATGCCAAAAGTTGTTGCTGGATCCGGCTGCAAAGATTAAATTCTCTGTGGGAGTAAATGCGGTCCGGTCCGGCGCTGCGGCCCGTGGTGGGGCTCGCAGCGGCTAACGAGGGCCTTGCATGCCGGGACGATGTGTGTAGAAACGAGAGAAAGCGGATACTTTTCCGAGGAGACCTGTATGGACCAGCGCTTCATCATGACCGCCTTTGGCCAGGACCGGCCGGGGATCGTGGCCGACGTCACCCGACTCCTCTTCGAGAACGGCTGCAACCTCGAAGAGACGACGATGACCCTGCTGGCCGACGAGTTCACCCTCATCCTCCTCTTCACCAGCCGCACCCCTCAAATCGAGGAGATTCTGGACCGGGAATGCCGGCGGCTGGAGCGGGACCGCGGGATTTCGGCTTTCCTGCGGCCTCTCCGGCAGCGTCCTGTCGGCGTCGGCAGCGCCTCGGCGGGATGGGTGCTGCATGTCGAAGGGGAGGACCAGGCGGGGATCGTCTGCAAGGTCAGCAGTTTTCTCGCCGAGTTAGGGGTGAACATCGTCGACCTGAAGTCGGCGGTGCGCCCGACGCCGGGGAGCGGCAGTCCCTTCTATGTCATGGACATCCACATCCAGGTTCCGGCCGCGGTTCCCGGTGCGATCCTGGAGGCCGGGCTGGCGGCGGTCGCGAACGATCTCAACGTCGATATCAACCTGCGGCGTTAAGCGATCCCCGCAGGCGACCGGCGGGTTGCCAAAGGGGGGGCTGGACCAAGCCGGGTGACGAACCTGCGGTTCGGAAGGGGGGTCTACTTGGCGGGCTCCGGCTTCACCTCTTTGAAGCGCTCTTCCAGGTGGGCCAGCAGGTCGGATCCGATGCTCTGTCCCCAGCTTTTCCCCAGCAACAGACTTTCCTGCATGATCTGCGGAATGACGGTCATCGTCTTGCGGCCGATCTCCGACTGGTAGAACTTGGTCAGCTCCCGCACCTCCGCCTCGCTGAAGGCGCGGTCGTAAATGCCGGCGATCTGTTCCAGCAGCGTGTCGCTGTCCCGGTCGAGGAGCCGTTCAACCTCCTCGCGGATAATCGACAAGGCTTCGAGGGGAAGTTCCGGCCGGGAAGCCTTAAGGGCCTGGTAGATCTGCACGGTCATGGTCTGGCCGTAAAGCAGGGACAGGTTATCGACCCTCATCTCTTTCATCATGATCCGGATCGCCTCCGGTTTGCCGGCCCCGGCCTCGATAGGATTGGCCTCGTCGGCGGCGGCGGAAGCTGCAAGAGGAAGGGTCACCAGGGCTGCGAACAGGCAGGAGAGGACGGCAAATCGACGCATGAGGGAAAACTCCTTGGGGGCGGATGTCATTGGCTGCGGGTAGCATACCGATCGTTCCCGTCGCCGTCAACCAGGGCTAAAAAGCCCGGGACAAAAGACCGCCGATGGGGTAAAAAGGGCTCTGCCTGAAGGGTTTGACTTCATCCGGGAAGGCCGTTTATCGATGCCCGAGACCATCCTCATCCATTACCGGCTCACCAGGGAACTCTGGCGGAGCTTTTTCGAAGGCCACTACGGCTGCGACCGGTCTTTGAAGCTGCGCCATCTGTGGGGGGCGACCTGCATCGTCATCGGCGCCCTCGGACTGGGAGGCTTCTACCCGTCGAAAGTGATCGCCGGCCTGCTCCTTGCCACCGGTTTCTTCGGGGTCCTGTCGAAACAGCTCCTGATCGTTCAGTCTCTGCGCAAAGCCTGCCGCCACCCCTATTTCGGCCAGGAACTGACGGTGGCGGCTTCGCCGGGGGAGATCTCGGTCCGCAGCGGCGCCTCCGGCTTCAGCCAGCCCTGGCACAACTTCATCGGGTACCGCCGCCTCGCCCCCGGTTTCCTCCTCTATCACGACCGCAACGCCTTTTTCTTCATTCCCGCAGCGGCGTTGACCGCGGGGGAGGTCAAGGACCTGGAGAGGATTCTCGAAGGGGCAAAGCTGCCGAAATTATCCTGACCCCCTTACCATCCGCCCCAGCGGAGGCGACATGACCGGCGAGCCGGCGGCCAAGCCGCCCGAAGCCTTTATCCCCCTGCGGCGCAACGACCTGATCGAACTCTGTCTGGCCGATCGCGGCTTCGACGGGAGTGCCGCCCTGCAATTCCGGGAGTTCTGCGAGATCCTGGCCGCTTTCTATCATTTCCGGGCTCATGCGCAGCTGGAGAGGCTCAAGGATCACTACGCGCCATTCAATCCGGATGCCGACACTTGTCCGCTCCAGGCTCCGAGCGCAGGTGAGCTGCGGGAGAGCGCGGAAATCCTCGCCGGTGAATTTTCCCAACTGCTGCGCCTGGCCAATTATCAGCCCCTGTCCCAGCAGGAACTGGAGCAGGCCTTTGCGGTGACGTCCTTGATCCCGCTGCGGACCAAGGTCGATTTCGATGATTTCGACCGGGTCCTGTTCTTTTTCCGGGGGGAGGGGGTGGAAGAGCTCACCCTCCGCCGGCTGTGGCGAAAAAACCGGACCCTCGCCATCGACAACTTCCAGCGGGTGGCGGTTCTACTGAAGTTTCGGGAGGAGGCCCACTTCGCAGCCCGGCAAAAGCGCATCGAGGATCTCGGCTTCGTCCCCGGGAAGGTCTATCTCTACCTTTACAAGAATATCCCGCGCAACGACCTGGAACTGCTCTTCCCGAACGTGCAAGTCAGCATGAACTGGAAAGATCGCCTGATGCTGGTGGTCCCGGCCCTCGGTGCGGCCATTCCGCTGATTCTGAAGGTGCTGCCGAGTCTGGGGCTGCTGGTCGCCGCAATTCTGCTGGTGACCATGGGGCCGGAGATCACCGAACGTTTCGGCTACCAAAGCTCCGGCTCCAAAAATCTTTATGCGGTGCTGGTAGCGGTGCTGTCGATCGGGGTGGCGCTGGGAGGTTTTGCCGGCCATCAGTACACAAAATACAAGAGCAAGCGGCTGATGTTCCTGAAAAAGGTCACGGAGACCAGCATTGTCCGGTTAGGTTTTTGCTGGGCCAGTCCTTCGGCGAATTCGTGATGATCTGGATCGTTTTGACGACAGGGGGGGGCGAGCCGCCGCTTCATTTCGAATTTTGAACCTCAATTCCCGGACGCGCTGGATGCTG
>JBBQBQ010000163.1:0-8051 GCA_038317685.1 Desulfuromonadales bacterium
ATCACCGACACCATGACCGAAGAGGAAAAACTCGCCATCATCCAGCGCGAATTCGATCGCCTGTACGACCCGCGCCATCCGGTGCGCAACAACCTGGAAACTCTCGACAGCGTGGACGTGGTCCGCACCATTCGTGAGGCGCTAAAACGATGAGTGACTCTGGACTCATCATCTATCAGGGCTCAGACGGAAAGATAAAAATCGATGTCCGTCTGGAAGATGAAACGGTCTGGTTGAGTCAGGACCACATGGCGGAGCTGTTCGGCAAGAGCAAAAAGACCATCTCCGAACATATCCGCAACATTTTTAATGAGGGCGAACTGGATGAAAATATGGTTGTCCGGAAATTCCGGACAACCACCCAGCATGGGGCCATTGTAGGCAAGACCCAATCCCGGGATGTGCAATTTTACAATCTGGACGTCATTATTTCCGTCGGCTATCGGGTGAAATCGCAACAGGGCACCCATTTCCGTATCTGGGCCACCCAACGGCTCAAAGAGTATATCGTTAAGGGCTTCGCCCTGAATGACGAACGTTTTAAAACGGGCAACTCCATGAACTATTTCAGCGAGTTGCAGGAGCGCATCCGGGAAATCCGTCTGTCGGAGCGCTTTTTCTACCAGAAGATCAAGGATATCTACGCAACCAGCATCGATTACGAACCCGGAGATGAAAAGACCATCGAGTTTTTCAAGGTGATTCAGAACAAACTGCTCTGGGCGATCAGCGAGCAGACGGCCGCCGAGCTTGTATATCGCCGGGCTGATGCCGCATTGCCACTGATAGGGATGCAGTCTTTCGACAAAAAGGAAGAGGTGTCCATTCGGAAGAGCGATGTCAGTGTCGCCAAAAATTATCTGCACGAGGATGAAATCAAACTCCTGGGGCTGCTTGTGGAACAGTACCTCGCCTTTGCCGAAACTATGGCTCATCAGCAAACGCCGATGTACATGAAGGACTGGACACAACGGCTGGATGCCATCATTCAACTCAATGGCCGGGAACTGCTGACCCATGCCGGCAAGATCAGCCACCAGATGGCATTGAAAAAGTCTGTGTTGGAATATGAAAAATACAGGGGAAAACAGAAACACATTCAATATGAAGCGAGTCTCAGGGAGTTGGAGCAGGATCTGAAAAAAATCAAGTCCTCTCAAAGGGAGGAAGACTAATTCCTGACTTTCCGCTGGTTAAAACCAACAGCTTTCTCTATGGCCTCACGAATCATAAGGGATACCATCGAGGCCAGCCTGATCCGTTTCCATGACGAAACCGTTGGCAGCAAGGCCAGAGAACATCTGCCGTGGTGG
This sequence comes from Desulfuromonadales bacterium, assembly GCA_038317685.1. Taxonomy (GTDB): domain Bacteria; phylum Desulfobacterota; class Desulfuromonadia; order Desulfuromonadales; family DDH964; genus JBBQBQ01. The sequence goes on from JBBQBQ010000163.1 coordinate 1,314, forward strand.
GCGTAACAAGGGACTAAATTTGTTTGACGGTTGCTTGACCGGAACGACGAATTCTTGAGGGTTTTAGTAAAAATATCAATATTATTAGTCAGTTAAAAGACTGAATTTGCTTGACTGTTGCTTGACAGAATAATCTCTAGGCTGATTTGGAGTATCATCTTGAAAGGGCTGATGCCGTCCCTATAGGAGGACAGGTGAAACTAGGGACATTCCCCGTATTACCCTCTGCGCCGTTAGAAAAGCCGTCGGGTTACGGCAAAGAACACCTTGGGAAACAAGGACCATCGGTGGGTGTAGCAACAAGGGCACCCGCAAGGGGGGGCTGCAAAATTGGTTAGTGGCGTTTTTTGATGACTGTTGACTTAAAATATGCATTTAAGTAGTATATAACATACTTATAATGCATTTTTAGGGTGATTTACATGATTGCAACATCATCAGAACTCATTACCGTCCTTCGTCAGTACAACCCCTGGTGGCGCGGCGCCCCGCCCGCCGATCTTCCCGCCTGGCGACGGCGGGCCTTTCACGACATCCTCACCTGGATGCGGTCGCCCCCTGCGCCACGGGCGCTGCTCCTCTCCGGCGCCCGCCAGGTTGGCAAGACAACTCTCTTTCTCCAAGTCATCCAGGAACTCATCGACAGCGGCGTCCCGGCCAACAAAATCCTCTATGCCACCTTCGATCATCCGCTCCTCAAGCTGCTGGGGCTGGACGGGCTGCTCAAACTGTGGCGGGAGTTCGAACCGGAGAGCGAAGGGATCGAATACCTCTTTCTCGACGAAATCCAGAGCCTCCGCGACTGGCAGACCTGGCTGAAGTTACAGGTGGATTTCGAGAAGAAGCGCCGCATCGCCGTCACCGGTTCAGCGACGCCGCTGGTGACGGAAGGGCAGGAGTCCGGGGTCGGGCGCTGGCATACCCTGCGGCTCTCCACCTTATCCTTCTTCGAATATCTGCAACTCAAAGAGATTAAGGTGCCGCCGCTGCCGGAAATCAATTCACTCGTCCGGCTCTTTGACTGGCAGCCGGCGCAGTTTGCCTCAGTGGCCGCGGATGCTGCGCCGTTGGTGGGACATTTCCATGAATACCTGCTGCGGGGCGGTTTCCCGCAAAGCGCACTGATAGGGAGTATAACCGCAGCGCAGAAGCTGCTGCGCGAAGACATCGTCGACAAGGTGTTAAAGCGCGACATGACGGCGCTCTTCGGCGTGCGCCATGTCCTGGAGCTTGAGCAGGTCTTTCTTTATCTCTGCCTGCACGGCGGCGGTCTGCTCGACCTGCAAACGCTCTGTGGTGACCTGGAACTGAAGAAGCCGACGGTGAACAACTTCATCAATCTGCTGGAATCGACTCATCTCATCTACAAACTTCCTCCTTTCGGTTACGGCAAGGAGATTTTACGTGCCCGCTACAAGGTCTATCTGGCTGATGCGGCCATCTCTCCGTCGGTATTGCTCAAGGGGACTTCGCTGCTGGAAGACCCGGTTGCCTTGGGGATCGCGGTGGAGACGGCCTGCTTCAAACATATCTTTGCCCGTTATTATTCACGCAGTGTGGGCTTTTCCTACTGGCGCGGCAAGAATGAGCGCGAGGTCGATATTGTTGCCGAGGTCGAGGGGCGACTGATACCGTTTGAAGTGAAATATCGTTCACAGCATACGGGTGCCGGGGACTTGAAGGGGTTGGCCGAATTCTGCCAGGCACGCAATGCTGCTCGTGGCTATGTGATAACCAAGGAGATCAATGATTTCTCCATCATCCCTCTTGGAAAAGAAGTAGAGACCAAAAACGGGAAGGTGCCGATTCACATAGCCAAGATACCCGCGCCGCTTGCCTGTTACTGGCTGGGGAAGACCGAGCTGGATGAGTTGCCGGGAGAGTCGGCGATGCCTCCTCCCTCCTCGCCCCCCTGACCAATCCTCTCCCCGCACTTTCCTCAAAAATTTGTCTCCCCTAAGAAAACCGGTTGCCAGACACCTCCAAGCTATGAAACAATTCAGAAATTCGAATACATAAATCAACGTACCCGAAAGAGGCCCATGCGACCGTTCCGACCCCTCCTGCTCTGGACCGCCCTCCTGCTCTTTTCCCTCCCCTTCAGCACCTGGGCCGCCTCCGACCCGGTCGTCACCAGCGGTCAGACCCTCAAGGAGGTCGCCCACGGTAACGGCGTGCGCGCCGGCGATCTGGCTGAGGCCCTGGGGCTGGAGCGAAGCATCGACAAGGGCCGGACCCTCGAGGCGCTGGGCCTCGATCCGCTGCGGGTGGCGCAGGCGGTGGCGGGCTTGCAGGGGGGAGGGGAAGGCGCCGGGAGTGCCGCTCCACCGTCGGGGATCATGGTGAACGCCGATCCCGGCCAGAGCATCCGGCAGCTGGCCCACGGCCATGACCTCAACGGCATGGCTCTGACCCATAGCCTCGGCCTCTCCCTGAGCGTCGACAAGGATACCCCGGTGCGGACCCTCGGCATCGACGAGGCGAAGCTGCGGGACGTCCTCCTCCACCTCAAGGCCGAGTCCGACGCCAGCCTCGGCTTCCTCAAATACTGGCTCTGGCCGCCGCTCCTCGGGTTCGGCCTGTGGTGGCTGGTCCGCGGCGGCAAGGGGCGGGCCCGGCCCTATCCGCCGTCGGTCTACCTCGGTGTGATGCTGGTGACGGTCGTCGTCTTCGGCTTTCTCCTCGGCAAGGCTCCCAATCCGATGGAAGGGCTGGTCAAGGTCTTCAAGGCCGAGGCGGGGATCTACAACGATTTAGGCAGCAAGCTGGCGGCCCTCGGCTACTTTTCGCTCCTGGCCCTGGTCGGCAACAAGCTGATCTGCGGCTGGGGCTGTCCCTTCGGGGCGCTGGAGGAACTCCTTTACAGCCTGCCGCTGCTGCGCCGTCTCAAACGCCGCAAGCTTCCCTTTTTCTGGACCAATCTGCTGCGCAGCGGCCTCTTCGTCCTGTTCGTGCTGGCGATCTTCGGCTGGGTCGGCGGCCGGCCGGGGCTGGTCATCTACCATTATGTCAACCCCTTCAACCTCTTCGGCTTTGAACTGGCCCTCTGGACCGTCGCCCTGTCGGTCGCCGCCTTCCTGATCCTTTCCCTGGCGGTCTACCGCCCCTTCTGTCAGCTGGTCTGCCCCTTCGGCTGGTGGTCGTGGCTGCTGGAGCGCTTCAGCTGCTTCGGCATCCGCATCGATCGGGAGCGCTGCAGCGACTGCGGCGCCTGCGCCAGGGTCTGCCCGCTGCAGGCGGCCCAGGGGCGCCTTTCCGGTCAGGCCTTTCCGGCCGACTGTTTCTCCTGTGCCCGCTGCCTGCGGGTCTGTCCCGCCGCGGCCATGGTCTACGGTCGGCGCCGGGGCGGGAGCTGACCCGGCGGGGAAGGTCTTCAGGGCAACAAAAAAAGGGGCCGGCGATCTTCCGCCGGCCCCTTGGTCATGCTCCATCCATGACTGGCGATGGTGCTATTGCGGCACCACCGTGCAGCAGACGATCTCCACCCGCCGGTTCTGGTAGCGACCTTCCTTGGTGTGGTTGTCGGCGATCGGCCGGGTTTCTCCGTAACCGGTGGCGACCAGTTTGTCGCCCGGGATGCCGTAGTCGTTGATCAGCGCATTGCGGACTGCTGCCGCGCGGCGCAGGGAAAGTGCCTGATTGTAGGCCTCCGTCCCGATCGAGTCGGTATGGCCGGCGATGTTGATATAGGGGACCTTCGGGTTGGCGCGGATGAACTGCGCGGCCTGATCGAGGTCGGTTTTGAATTCGGGCTTGATGACGGACTTGTCGAAATCGAAGTTGATATGCAGCGCCAGCTTCAGGGTGCAGCCATTGGCATCGACGTATTCGCCTTTGGGGGTGCCGGGGCACTTGTCGAGATCGTCGGTCACGCCGTCGCCGTCACTGTCCATCGGTATGGCTACGACCACGACCGGGGGCGGAGCGGGGGCCGGGGCGGGGGCTACCGCTGGGGCCGGGGCGGGGGCCTTGACCGGGGCCGGAGTGGCTTCGGTGTAGAAGACCTTCTGCACGAACTGGTTGAGGCCGGCGTCGGTGGCAAGCAATTGGGCATCGGTCACGACCGAGCAGCTGTTCATGGCGCGGATCTGGTCGATGACTTCCTTGCCATGGGGGGTGTCGGCGTAGCTGACGATGTGGATACAGAGGTTAGGGTTGTATTGGCTGTAGAGGGCCGTCGCCTGGGGGACGGCCGGAATGCCGGCGTTTGAATCGCCGTCGGTGAAGATAATCAGGGCGGTCGTGCCGCTCATCGTACCGATGAGCGTCCCCACGTCCTTCAGTCCGTAACCCATATCGGTCGGGCGACCGGCCTGTTCGTACTTGGTGTCCACTCCGGCGGCTGCGGTTTTCAGAACTCCCTTTTTATAGGGAGTGGGAGTGGTGACCACATGGTACGGCGCGAAGAGGGCAAATGCGTTACGGTAATCGAGTTCGGGGATGGCCTGATCGAGGCGGCCGATGGCGTCGATGGCGTGGACGATTTTTTTCTTGTCGGTGCCATGGACCTGTTCGATCATGGAGCCGGAATGGTCGAGAAAGACGACGAAGTTATCTACCTTCTTGACCTTTTCCGCCGCAGCTGGAAATGGCATGGCCAAGACCAGGGCCAGCCCCAGAATCAGCGTCAGCGTTAATTGTTTTTTTATCCTTCTCATAGATGTCTCCTTTTTATCAATTAGCTGGGTTTATGAATGTTGCTATTGATTTTACTATGACCGGGTTCCTCCGGAATGCAAGTAAACCGGAGGCAGATCAGACCTTAAGGATGGGGGCGCTCAAAAAACAACGATGACGGAATTTGCCGCGGGGTCCTCCGGAGGATATTGCTCTTCCGGATCTTCAAGCGATTTAACTGGCAGAGTTTTGATCCTGCCAGTGACGATATTGCGTCGTCCGCTCTACTTGGCCCCGTCGGCGTTTCCGTCACCGTTTGTCTTGACTCTAACGCAGAATCCCAGGTTGTCAACCGACCGATTGTGATTGTGAATCAAACAGTTACAATTGGCCGAAAGGACCCGCGCGGTCGCCTCGTTAAACCCGGGTCAACGGCCCTTCTCCATCATGTAGGTGACGGCGGCCCGCACCTCCTCGTCGCTGAGGGAGGGATTTCCGCCCCGGGGGGGCATGGCTCCTTCGCCTTTGAGGGCCATTTTGAGCAGGTGCTCGGGCCCTGCTTCGAGGTGCGACCGCCAGGCGGCCTTGTCCCCCAGTTTGGGTGCTCCGGCCACGCCGTTGTCGTGACAGGCGAAACAGGTCCCTGCGTAGACCTTCTTCCCCTCCGCCAGCATGGCCGCCGATGGGGCGGGGTCCGAGCTCCCGAGATGGGTGCCGGCCAGCATGGGGTGTAACTCCTTCGCTTCCGAAGGCTGCAGCCCCAGGGCCGTCAGGGCCAGGGCCGCCGCCGCGAACCACACCGTCATCTGCTTCATGGTCGTCTCCTCGTGGGTCAGTTGGGATCAAAAATTTCCTCCTAGAGAGCCTATCAGAGCAGGTCCCGAACGCAACATCTTGAAATGTCCATTGACACCCACCGCCCATCAAGGGTAGTTTTCTTCAATCCTGACTCAACTTTGACGCCTGTCTCGGAGCCGCCCTGCCTTTCGGGGGCGCCCTGGCCGCAGGGGAGAACCATTGCCATGGGTTTATTTGACAAGCTTTTCGGTTCGGGTGATCCGTTGGCGGCGCTCCGCCGGGCCAGTGCCCAGGGGCGCTGGTCCGAGGCCCTGATCCTCGCCGAGGGCCTCGGCGAGAAGAACCTTGACCCGGCCACCGTGGAGGAAGTCCGTTCCCTGGCGGCTGCCGCCGGCGATCGTCTCGCCGAAATCAACCTGACCGAAGCCGAAGCCTTTCTTCGGGCCGGCGATTCGCTGCGGGCCAAGGACCACCTCGACCTGGCCCGCTCCCAGGCCCGGAGCGAAACTCTCCTGGCCCGCTGCGCCGAACTCAAGGCGGAATTGAGCGCCGGTCCGGCCCGGCCCATCAGCCCCCCCCGGCAGGAACCGGCCGAGTGCGGGTCCGGATGCCAGAGCCACTGTTCGCCGGCGGCGGCCGCGGCGCCTCCGGAGGAAGCAGGTGAGGGGCTTGACCAGGAGACCCGGTTCGATCTGATGGTGGCCAACTATCCGACCAACCTCGCGGACCGTTACTTCGAGATCGGTCCCCAGCTGCGTCAGGCGATCCTTTTAGCCCATGACGGGGAGAAAAAGGAAGCCCTTGCCGCCTTTGCCGAGGTTCCCGCCGAGGCGCAGGACGATATCTTCTTTTATGAACGGGGAACCCTGGCCGCCCACTCAGGGCGCGGGGAGGAAGCGATCGCCGACCTGACCCGGGCTTATCGCGTCAATCCCGCCAATCCGCTCGCCGCCGAAACCCTCGTCAACGTCCTGCTCGCGGCCGGACGGTTTGAAGACGGCCGGCAGCAGCTGGCGGTTCTGGCGAAAGCCGGGTATTCGCCGGCCTTCTGCGAGGCGCGCCTGGCATTTCTGGCTCAGCAGGCAGGGGACGCGGAGGCGGCCCTGAAGCATGGTCAGGCGGCGCTGGCGGCGGGGAACCGGGAAGGGGAAAACGTGCTGCTGACCGCCAACCTGCTGGAGCAGCAAGGGCGCCTCACCGAAGCGGAAGGAGCCCTGGCCCTCCTTGCCGGCGGCGGCTGCGGCGGCGCGGTGGCCTGGCCCCTCGCCGAATTCTGGCTGCGTCACGATCTTCACTACGATAAGGCGCTGGAAGCCTTCAAGG
>JBBQBQ010000164.1:0-7936 GCA_038317685.1 Desulfuromonadales bacterium
TCTGCCCGAAGGAGACCTTGACCATGTAGACCGTGCATTCCAGGCCGAACATCTGGCAGGCCAGAGCCATCGCCGAGCCCCACTGCCCGGCGCCGGTCTCGGTGGCGATGCGTTTGGTCCCGGCCTGCTTGTTGTAGTAGGCCTGGGGGATGGCGGTATTCGGCTTGTGCGAACCGGCCGGGGAGACTCCCTCGTATTTGTAGTAGATCCGCGCCGGGGTGCCGAGGGCCTGCTCCAGGCGATGCGCCCGGAAGAGGGGAGCGGGCCGCCAGAGTTTGTAGATCTCGCGGACCTCGTCGGGGATGTCGATCCAGCGGTCCCCACTCATCTCCTGCTGGATGAGGGCCATGGGGAAGATGGCCAGCATCTCCTCCGGGGTCACCGGCTGCAGGGTCCGCGGACTGACGACCGGCGCCAGGGGGCCCGGCATGTCGGGGATGATGTTGTACCACTGTTTGGGAATGCGATCTTCCGGCAGCAGGATCTTGGTCTGCATATGGGTCCCTCCTGGTTCAGTTAAAAATGGTGGAGCGGGTTCCAGACCCGCCCAAAATGCGTCAGCCGCCCCTAGTGTCACGTGCGGTTAATTCTTTCCTTGCCATTCTGGTTCTTTTGGCCCCTGGCCGGGTTGCGGCGCCTCGTCTTAGGCCCTGCTAGGCCTGCGTCGCCGCGCCTTGCCAGGAACCAAAATCTCCCAGAATTCCTGCGGTGAACTCACCGCACGGGACACTACCCCGTCTCGCCCAGCAGTTCCCGCAGCTTGACGCCGACGTCAGCCTCCCGCATGAGACTTTCACCGACCAAAAAGGCCTGGGCTCCGGCCTTCTGTAGCCGTTCGATGTCGGACCGCTCCGAAACACCGCTCTCGGCAACGATCAACCGCCCGGCGGGGATCAGGGGGATCAGGCGCTCGGTGACGGCGAGATCGGTGACGAAGGTCTGCAGATTGCGGTTGTTGATGCCGATCAGTTCGCAATGGGTGGTCATCGCCCGCAACAGCTCCGTCTCGTTATGAACCTCGAGCAGCACGTCGAGCCCGAGTTCGGCTGCCGCTCCCGCGAACTCCCGGAGCTGCACTGTCTCCAGCATGGCGGCGATGAGCAGCACCGCGTCGGCCCCGGCGAGGCGCGCCTCGAGGATCTGGTAGGGGTCGCAGATAAAATCCTTGCGCAACAGCGGCAAGGAGACCACCTCCCGAATCAGCCCGAGATAGCGCAGGTGCCCGTGAAAGAAGTGCTCGTCGGTGAGAACCGACAGGCAGGTCGCTCCATGATCCTGGTAGCTCGCGGCAATGGCCAACGGATCGAAGTCGGGGCGGATGATCCCCTTCGACGGCGATCCTTTCTTCACCTCGGCGATCAGGGCCGTTCCGCCCGATTCGGCGACGGCGCGCAGCGCCCGGGCGAAACCGCGCGGCCGCTCTTCCAGATCGTCGAGACGGGCACGCAGCTCGGCGAGCGGCTGACGGCGCTTGGCCTCGGCGACTTCCTCCTGTTTGCGGGCGACGATCTGGTCGAGAATCATGGTTATCCCTTGAAGGTTGAGCGACCTTACTGGCTGGTCTTTTGCACCAGGCCCGCCAGCTTCCCCGCGGCGGCCCCGGAATCGATGGCGGCGGCGGCGCGCTGCAGGCCGGTCGGGACGTCCGCCGTAACCCCGGCGGCGGTGAGGGCGAAGGCGGCATTGAGAAGCACCACGTCGCGCTTGGGACCGGGCTTTCCGGCCAGGACCGCCCGCACAATCGTGGCGTTGGCGACGGCGTCGCCCCCCTGCAGGTCCGCCAACAGGCAGCTCTGGAGACCGAACTCCTCTGGGGTGACGGTGAAGAGGCGCACCGCGCCGTCCCGAATCTCCCCCACGGAGGTCGGCCCGGTGAGAGTCACCTCGTCCATGCCGTCGGCACCGTGGACGACGAAACCGCGCTTGCAGCCGAGGCTGCAAAGCACTTGAGCCATGACCTCCACCAGCTCTTCCCGGTAGACGCCGAGGACCTGGCGGTCGGCGCCGGCCGGGTTGGTCAGCGGTCCCAGGATGTTGAAGATGGTGCGGATGCCGATCTCCCGGCGGGGACCGATGGCGTGCTTCATGGCACCGTGCAGCGCCGGCGCGAAGAGAAAGCCGACCCCGAGCTCTTCGATGCAGGCTTCGACAATCGCCGGGGTGACGTCGAGGCTGACTCCGAGCTTCTCCAGCACATCGGCGCTGCCGCAGACCGAGGAGACGCTGCGGTTGCCGTGCTTGGCGACCTTGACCCCGCAGGCGGCGACGACGAAGGCGACGGTCGTCGAGATATTGAAGGACTTGGTGCCGCTGCCGCCGGTGCCGCAGGTATCGAGGATCGTTTCGCGGTCGAGGTTGATCTCTTCGCGGTCGATATCGACCGTTTGCCGCCCGACCCGGATCGGCGTCGCCCGGGCCCTCATGACTCGCGCCGCACCGGTGATCTCGGCGACGGTTTCCCCCTTCATGCGCAGCGCGGTGATGAAGGCCCCGATCTGCGCCGGGGTCGCCTCCCCGCCCATGATCTGGTCCATGACCTCGATCATCTCGGCCTCACTGAGGTCCTGGCGCTCGACGACTCTGGCGATGGCGGCTTTGATCATGGCAACACCTCGGTTGACCACCGCAGCCCACAGGTCCCGGAGAAGAGGAACGGATCGAGAACGTCCCCAGGTCTCAGTGTCTCCGTGGCGGATGGAAGGTTCAGGTTAACTCCAGGAAGTTCCGGAGCAGCTGCTTCCCTTCGACGGTCAGGATCGACTCGGGATGGAACTGTACCCCCCAGACGGGCCGCTCGCGGTGCTCCAGCCCCATGACGATCCCGTCCCCGGTCCAGGCGGTCAGCCGCAGGCAGTCCGGCAGACTGTCCCGCTCGACGATCAGCGAATGGTAGCGGGTCGCCACGAAGGGATGGGAGAGGCCGCGAAAGAGGCCACGGTCGTCGTGGTCGATGAGGCTGGTCTTGCCGTGCATCAGCTGGCCCGCCCGGATCACCCGGCCGCCGAAAGCGTGGCCGATCGCCTGATGGCCGAGGCAGACCCCGAGCATCGGGATGGTCCCGGAGAGGCGTTCGATCAGATCGATGGAGATCCCGGCCTCGACCGGGGAGCAGGGGCCGGGGGAGATGACGATCCGGCGCGGCTTAAGGGCGGCAATCCGGTCGACGGTGATCTGGTCGTTGCGATGGACCGTCACTTCCTCCCCCAGTTCCTGCAGGTACTGGACGAGGTTGTAGGTGAAGGAATCGTAGTTGTCGAGCATCAGCAGCATCAGTCGAGCCCTCCTCGCGCCAGCTCGATCGCCTTCAGGACGCTGCGGGCCTTGTTGAGGGTTTCCTGGTATTCGCTGGGGGGATCGGAGTCGGCGACGATCCCGGCGCCGGCCTGGAGATAAATCCGGCCGTCGTGGACCACCAGGGTGCGGATGGCGATGGCCATGTCCATGTTGCCGGAGAAGGAGAAGTAGCCGACGGCCCCGCCGTAGATTTCCCGACGACACGGTTCCAGCTCGTCGATGATCTCCATCGCCCGGATCTTCGGCGCCCCGGAGAGGGTCCCGGCGGGGAAGGCGGCGCGAAAGACGTCGAAGGCATCCCGCCCCTCCTCCAGGACTCCGCGGACGTTGGAGACGATGTGCATGACATGGGAGTAGCGTTCCACGACCATCAGCTCACTGACCTCCACGGTGCCGGCCCTGGCGACCCGGCCGACGTCGTTGCGGCCGAGGTCAACAAGCATGATGTGCTCGGCCCGCTCTTTGGGATCGGCCAACAGGTCCGCCTCCAGCCAGGCATCCTCCTCCGGCGTATTCCCCCGCGGCCGGGTGCCGGCGATGGGGCGGACTTCGACCCGCTCCCCTTCTTTGCGCACCAGCACCTCGGGGGAGGCGCCGATCACCAGGGTCGCGCCGAAACGCAGAAAGAACATGTAGGGGGAGGGGTTGATGGTGCGCAGGGCGCGGTAGATGTCGAAGGGATCGGCGTCAAGGGTTCCCGAGAAGCGCTGGGAGAGGACGACCTGGAAGATATCCCCGGCGCGGATGTACTCCTTGCAGCGCTCCACCGCCGCCTCGAACTCCGCCGGAGTGAAGTTGGCCTGCAGGCCATCATCGCCGGGAGCGACGGCGACGCGGGGCGGCTGCGGGGCGCGGAGCCTGGCGATCAGCCCTTCAATCCCGGCGATGCCTCGCCGGTAGGCCGCCTCGGGGGGCTCCCCCGGCTGCAGATGGACGTTGCAGACAACCTTGATCTTCTGGCGCATGTTGTCGAAGATCAGCAGCTGTTCGGTGAGGAGGAAACAGGCATCCGGGGCGCCGATGACCCGCGGATTGGCGTCCGGCAGGCACTCGATGAAGCGGACCATGTCGTAGCCCAGGTAGCCAACGGCGCCGCCGCAGAAGCGCGGCAGTCCCGGCAGCTGCACCGGCCGGTAGGGCGCCATGAAGTCGCGCAGGGCCGCCAGCGGATCGCTCGACTCGCCGGAACGGAGCACCACCCCGCCCTCCAGCTCCTCGACGCGGTTGCCGTGGCAGCGAAAGGTCCGCCCGCCGCTGCCGAGGAACGAATAGCGCGCCCACTTCTCCCCCCCCTCGATACTTTCGAGGAGGAAAGCGCTCTGGCCGTCGTCGATCTTGCGGAAGGCCGAGACCGGCGTCTCCATGTCGGCGAGGATCTCCCGGTAGACCGGGACCAGGTTTCCCTCGCCGGAGTGGGCGAGAAATTCATCGAGGGTGGGGAAGTACATGGATGCTCTCGTTGCGTTGCGGTGCGCTCTGCGGCCGGGTCGCAAGACCGGGTGAGAAGCGGATTTCAGGGTGCGGCAGAGTAACACGGAAGTTGCGGAAGGGTCAATGGATTCGGGCGGGTCGGCGCCGAGGAAAGCGCAAGTTCGGAGAGCTTGGGAGGGAAGCTGAAGGAACGGGCATGACGAGTCGGGAGAGTGGGCGTGTACGGATGAACCTTGACGCCACTTAAGCACTACGCTCGGCCTCTTACCAAAATAGGCTCTTCGCTTGGCACGCAGTGGGTATAGATCATCGTCGTCTTGAGACTGGCATGGCCGAGCTTGGTCTGGATGGTGCGGATGTCGTAGCCGGCTTGCAGCAGGTGGGTGGCGTAGGAGTGGCGGAAGGTATGGGCGGTGACCCGTTTTGGAATCCGCGCCTTGCGCACCGCCAGGTAGAGCGCTTTTTGCAGATTCGATTCATGCACATGCCAGCGCCGCCGTTCGCCGGTCTCCACCACCACGGTTAGTTCGCGCTGCGGCAGGAACCATTGATGGATCAGCTCCTTCGGCGCCTTGGGAAACTTCTTCTCCACCGCATCATCGAGAAAGACCCCGGCGAATCCCGATGCCAAGTCCTTGGCGAGCAGATCGACAACCCGCTCCATCTGCGCCTTGAGCTCCGGCAAAACCGACTCCGGCAACGGCACGGTGCGATCCTTCTTCCCCTTGCCGTGAACCGTCAGCACCCCGGCGTCGAAGTTGAAATCCCGCACCCGCAATTGCAGGCACTCGAAGAGCCGCAGGCCGCAACCGAAGAGGAGCTGCACGATCAGACGGTAGGGATGGTAGAGGTGCGCCAGGATCGCGTCGATCTCTTCCCGTGACAGGACCGTCGGCACATAGAGCGACTTCTTGGCGCGCGGCACGTCGCGCAGTTCGCCGAAGTCGCGTTTCAAGGCATGGCGAAAGAGGAAGAGGAGGGAGTTGAAGGCCTGGTTCTGGGTCGAGGCGGCGACATGACAGCTGACCGCCAGCCAGGTGAGATAGTCCTTGACGTCGGCGGTCGAGAGTTCGCCCGGCGGTTTGTTTTTCAGGTAACGTTGAAAGCTGCGCGACCATTTTCCGTAGGTCTTCAAGGTTTTTCGCGAATAATGCCGAACCTTGATCTCATCCGCCAACTTCGCCAGCACCGCGTCCCACTCGGGAGAGTCGGAGATTTCTTCGTAACCGGCTGCAATGAATTGGCTGGGGCGGGTAACTCTCGAAGCTGACGATTTGACCAGATCGACGACGGTTGCGGATTCAGCGGGGGGTTGTGGATTGAACGCCGCCGAACCGGGTTGCTGTCCCATCTCGAAAAAGAGCGAAACAACGTGGGCCGCCTGACGACAATAGTGTGGCGATTGCCCTTTGCTGCGTAGTTTTTCAAGAAAACCGCGAGCCAGCTCCGAACGTTCGTTGATTTCCGGATATTTTTCGCAGAAGTCGAGAAAATAGCGGAGCCATTTTTTGTAATAACCGTAATGGGTGGCAGGTATATCGTGTCGTAGCAGGATCTCTTCGAATGCAGCAAAAAGCGAATGGGTCTCTGGCAGCATGGTCACCCCTCCCGAAAAATGGTTTATCGGGAGATAAAATACCGCCACACAAACCAGGGGTCAAGAGATGGGATTAATAAAAAATTTCTTTCCAATTTTTGCGGTAGTGATATAACGTACTGACACCGTTGATAAATGTTGGAGGGCGGCAAGATGATTGCACGGGTCAAACTCAAGCCTGGTCAGAATGGGACGAAAAGGCTGGTTCAAGAATATGGGAAGGCACTGGTTTGCGTTCGCTATCGCTATGACCCGGTAGAAGGCAAGCAGTACAAGACGGTCGAGATTGTTGTCAGTGAAAGACCTTGGACACCCCCGCCTGCAAAATATGCAGCCAGCGACCTGGTTGCTCTTCACGTCAGCTTCGAAGAGAAATCCCTTCAGGAACGAGTCAAATCATTGGGTGGGAAGTGGGACCGGCAACGGAAGGCTTGGCTGGTTCGCTATGGTTGTATCGCGGGAACCCCACTAGAAAAGCTTATAATACAATAAATATATTATAACAAATATATGTGCAAAAAGATTATAATATTATAAGCATTGGTAATTTCTATTATCATAAACTTGCCTCTAATATTATTAACTTGTTTCTAATACTATAAACCATGCCATAACTGGTCAATAACGAGTTGAACTAGAATTCATCGAGGCAAATCTTGGAACATAGTACTGATTCAAAGATCAAGCAAAACCGCATATGTCCCTAAATTCTCTAGGAACGCCGGTCACTTTCAATGGAATATCCAGTCTGACAGATAAACTTGACAGGAGGTAAAGTACATGAAATTTGAATGTCCAAATTGCAAGAAAGCAGGGGCCATCGAAGACTCAAAAGTTCCAGATGGCGGTGTGTATGCGAACTGCCCCAATTGTCAGACCAGATTTCTTATAAAAATTCAAAGAGATGATTTCTCATTTACCCCAGCACAGGAGGAACAAAGGCAAAGACCACAAGCATCTGTAGAAACAAATCGTGTAGCTCAATCTTCAATCGGTGTTGGTGAACCAATGACATTTAGTAAATCCATAGCCACTTGCTTTTCCAAGTATTTCACTTTTGGAGGTCGGGCATCTAGAGCTGAGTTTTGGTGGTTTTTTCTATTTACCTTTCTTCTTGAGTTAGGTTCTGGATTTGCTGATTCTACAGGCGTTCTTGGGTGGATAATTACGTTAGTTACATTAATACCAAGTCTATCAGTTGGTTCAAGGAGATTGCATGACACTAATCGCAGCGGTTGGTGGCAACTTGTCAGTTTGACTGGTATTGGCATTCTGCTCCTGATCTATCAATGGGTTTGCAAGAGCGACGAGCAGGCAAATCGATTTGGAAGCCCTGTAAAAGGGGCTCGTCAGCAGAATCTGTGGTTGTACTCAGGTTCAGGCAACTTGCCAAGTTCATGATATAAGGCGATTTGCAGGCATTTTATCGTCCTGAAACCGTAGGGCCGAAATGGGGGACGCCCTTTATATATTCACATTCGGTCGAATTTAAATCAAAAGGCCTTCAAATATAAATATCTGGCTCGTCAGCAGAATCTGTGGTTGTACTCAGGTTCAGGCAACTTGCCAAGTTCATGATATAAGGCGATTTGCAGGCATTTTATCGTCCTGAAA
>JBBQBQ010000165.1:0-7919 GCA_038317685.1 Desulfuromonadales bacterium
AGCATGACCCGATCGACCAAACCCGCGGCGAGCATCCCATGGTTGAGCCGCCCCCCGCCTTCGAGAAGAAGGCTTTGTATCCCCTCCCGACCCAGCTGCTGCAAAAGTGGCAAAAGCTCCAGTTGTCCCGGGCCCCCCTCAGTCACCAGCACCCTTACCCCTCGCGTCTCCAGTCGTCGGATTTTGTCGGTCGGTGCCGCGGCAGTGGTTGCGATCAGGGTGAGTTCCGGTGCCGAGTTCCCGAGTACCGCCGCCGCCTCGCTGATCTTCAAAGTCGAATCGACGATGACCCGCAGCGGATCGCGTCCTCCGCCTTCCGGCAAACGCGTTGTCAATTGCGGGTCGTCCCGCAAGACCGTGCCGCTGCCGACCATAATCGCATCGACCCGGTCGCGCAGCCGGTGGACCCGTTCCCGGCTGGCCGCCCCGCTGATCCATTGGGAATCGCCACTACGGGTGGCAGTGGCGCCGTCCAGGGTGCTGGCGGCCTTGAGGGTCACAAAAGGCAGACCGGTTGTGACATGCTTGGCAAAGGGGGCAATAAGCTGTCGGCATTCAGAGTTCAGAATGCCATGGTGAACGACGACGCCGGCCTCTTCAAGGCGTGCGATGCCTCGGCCTGCGACCAGCGGATTGGGATCGCCGCAACCGACGAAGACTCTGGCAATGCCGGAGGCAAGGATCGCCTCGGTGCAGGGTCCGGTGCGCCCGGTATGGACGCAGGGTTCCATTGTCACGTAGAGATCGGCGCCGCTGGTGGCCGGACCAGCGTCCAGAAGCGCGAAAATTTCCGCATGCGGTTCGCCGGCGCGAGGATGAAAACCGCTGCCGATGACCTGCCCGTGACGAACGACCACTGCCCCTACCGCCGGATTGGGCCGGGTTCGCCCTTCACTTCGTCGGGCCAGATCAAGGGCGAGCTTCATGTAATGTTCGTGACTGGAGGTCATAGCGATCCGTGGCGGGGAAGGGGCTCGGCCGGGTAAAACGGGCCGATTTCAGGACCGTCCCATTTCATTCTCCCCTTTGCGGTCACCCTTGGCGAGAATCTCCTTGAGTTCGGCCATGAATTCGTTGATGTCCCGAAATTGACGGTAGACCGAGGCGAAACGCACGTAGGCGACCTCGTCGACCCGATGGAGTTCGGCCATCACCCCTTCTCCGATCCGGCTCGACTCGATCTCTTTGTCACCGCTTTCCTGCAGACTCAGCTCCAGCCGGTCGACAAACTTTTCAATGTCGGCAATGGAGATCGGGCGCTTCTCGCAGGCGCGCTGCATGCCGGCAATTATCTTGGTCCGGTCAAAGGCTTCACGACGACCGTCTTTCTTGACCACTAACGGCAAAGTCTCCTCGATCCGTTCATAGGTTGTAAAGCGCCGCCCACAATCGACGCACTCCCGACGCCGGCGGATGTTGTTCCCTTCCCTTCCGAGCCTGGAATCGATGACTTTGGTATCGATGAAACTGCAGAAGGGACATTTCATGGCTGGCAGCCTCCGCCACCGATGGTCAAGACCGTGAAGGGAACGACTTCCAGTGCGGCTTCGCGCAGGAGCTCCAGCGACAGGGTATCCGGGTAACCTTCCAGGTAGACAACGCTTCGCAAGCCGGCATTGATAATCATCTTGGAGCAGATGACGCAGGGAGAGTTGGTGCAGTAAAGACTGGCGCCGGCAATGTTGACGCCATGCTTGGCGGCCTGAATGATGGCGTTTTGTTCGGCGTGCAGCCCACGACAGAGCTCATGACGTTCCCCGGAGGGGACACCGAGACGTTGGCGCAGGCAACCAACCTCGGAACAATGGGTAATCCCGGAGGGGGTGCCGTTGTAACCGGTGGCAAGGATATGCTTTTCTTTGACCAACACCGCCCCGACCTGGCGACGCAGGCAGGTGGAACGCCGCGCCACCAGGCGAGCGATGTCCATGAAATATTCGTCCCAGCTGGGTCGCTCCATGAGCCTCTTACTTCAAGCGTTGCGCGTAAAGCGGAAAACGAGCACAAAGTTCCCGAATTTCTTGCCGGATCGCACCCAGTTCGTCAAGGTTGTCGACATTTTCCAGGGCCCGGGCGATCCAGGCCGCCACCTGCTCCATCTCCCCTTGCTTGAGTCCACGAGTGGTGGTCGCCGGGGTACCGATGCGGAATCCACTGGTAATAAAGGGAGAGCGGGAATCGAAGGGAACCGCATTTTTATTGACGGTGATCCCGGCCTTCTCCAACGTTTCCTCGGCAACCTTTCCGGTCAGGTCGGTACCGGAAAGATCGACCAGCATCAGGTGGTTGTCGGTCCCGCCTGAAACCAGGCGGAAACCACGTTTGGTCAGTCCGGCGGCAAGAGCCTTGGCGTTCTTCACGACTTGGGCGGAATAAACCTTGAATTCAGGCTGTAGGGCCTCCTTGAAGGCCACCGCCTTGGCGGCAATGACGTGCATCAAGGGCCCGCCCTGAATTCCGGGAAAAATATTACTGTTGAGTTTTTTAGCAAATTCCTCCCGGCAGAGGATCATCCCGCCGCGGGGGCCGCGCAGGGTCTTATGGGTGGTGGTCGTGACAAATTCGGCATACGGAACCGGGCTCGGGTGTTCCCCCGTCGCCACCAACCCCGCGATATGGGCCATGTCAACCATGACCACGGCGCCGACCGAATCAGCGATTTTTCGGAAAGCAGGAAAGTCGATGGTCCGGGGATAGGCGCTGGCGCCGACCACGATCAGCTTCGGCTGGTGTTGTCGGGCAAGGCGCTCGACTTCTTCATAATCGATAGTGCCGGTCTCACGCTTGACACCATAGGGGACAACATTGAACAGTTTTCCGGAGAAATTGACCGGAGAACCGTGGGTAAGATGTCCACCGTGGGCCAGGTTCATACCGAGGACGGTATCCCCCGGCTGGCAGACCGCGAAATATACCGCCATGTTCGCTTGGGAGCCGGAGTGGGGTTGGACGTTGGCATGTTCGGCCCCGAAAAGTTGCAGGGCTCTCTCGATGGCAAGGGTTTCGGCAATGTCGACGAATTCGCACCCGCCGTAGTAACGCTTTCCGGGATAGCCCTCGGCGTATTTGTTGGTCAGAACCGACCCCTGCGCTTCGAGAACCTGTTCACTGACAAAGTTTTCAGAAGCGATGAATTCGAGGCTGTATTCCTGACGTTCCGTTTCGCGGCGGATGGCGGATGCAATTTCGGGATCGAATTGGGCGAGTAAATCGGACATGGCGCTGCAACCTCCGGTGGTATCGTCCCACGGCCGACCGCAGAACGGCTGAAAAGGCGATGGGCAGGCACCCGGCCTGCCCATGCTGTGAAACGCTGGGGATCAGAGCCGCCCGTGGCGGACATCGTCCTCGATCTGGACGATCTTGTCGAGGCGTATCTGGTGGCGTCCCCCCTCAAAGGGGGTCTCCAGCCAGATCGCCACCATCTTCAGGGCTTTCTTCACTTCGAGGACCCGGCCGCCCATGACGATGATATTGGCGTTGTTGTGTTCCTTGGCCATGCGCGCCGTAAACTCATCATTGATCAGAGCGGCCCTCACTCCGGGGAATTTGTTGGCGGCAATCGACATACCGATCCCGGTTCCGCAGATCAAGATCCCTCGATCGGCCTCGCCACGCGCAAGGGCTCCGGCAACCTTCTCGGCATAATCGGGATAGTCAACTGAAGCCTCGTTCATGGTTCCGAAATCATGAATCTGGATGCCTCTTTCGACAAGAAGGCCTTTGACTGCGTCCTTGAGTTCCAGACCACCGTGGTCGCTGGCGAGCATAATCATGGCGACCCTCACATCTTCCGGAAGAGGAGGGAAGCGTTGGTGCCGCCAAACCCGAAAGAGTTGGACATCGCCACCCGCACTGAGGCCTGGCGAGCGGTGTTCGGAACGTAGTCGAGATCGCATTCCGGATCGGGTTCGTGGTAGTTGATGGTCGGCGGGACAGCACTCCGTTCCATGGCAAGGAGTGAATATACGGCCTCCATTCCCCCTGCAGCACCGAGGGCATGACCGGTCATGCTTTTGGTGGAACTGACCATGAGCTTTTTGGCATGGTCGCCGAAGACGTCCTTGATCGCCATTGTCTCGTAGAGATCGTTGAAGTGAGTTGACGTCCCATGCGCGTTGATGTAATCGACGTCCTCGGGGTTCATGCCTGCGGTCTTAAGGGCCATCCGCATGCACCGGGCCGCCCCTTCACCTCCCGGCGCGGGAGCCGTCAGATGGTAGGCGTCACCGGTCAGGCCATAGCCGCAGATCTCACCATAAATCTTAGCACCCCGTGCCCTGGCGGACTCATATTCCTCAAGGACAACTATCCCAGCCCCTTCGGCCATAACAAACCCGTCCCGGCCCTTTTCGAAAGGGCGGCTCGCAGCGGTGGGGTCTTCGTTGCGGGTCGAAAGGGCCTTCATGACGTTGAAGCCGGCGATGCCGAGGGGAGTAATCGTCGATTCGGAACCGCCCGCAATCATGGCATCGGCGTCCCCACGCTTGATCATGTGGTAGGCGTCGCCAATGGAGTGGGTGCCGGTGGCGCAGGCCGATACCGAGGATAAATTCGGTCCCTTGGCACCATAACGAATGGAAATATGCCCCGGCGCCAGATTGATGATCAGCATCGGGATAAAAAACGGCGAAATTTTCTTGTAACCGCTCTCGAGCAGCAACCCGTGGTAGCGCTCGATCGTCGGTAGACCCCCGAGCCCTGCTCCAACCAAGACACCTACGCGCTCGGCATTCTCTTCGGTGATCTGCAGACCAGAATCCTGCATGGCGAATTCGGCGGCGCCAAGGGCATACTGGATGAAGAGATCCATTTTTTTGATCTCTTTTTTGTCGATGAAGTCTTCCGGATTGAAATCCTTGACCTCCCCGGCAATATGGGTCGGCAGTTCCGACGCATCAAATCGGCTGATCGGCGCGATTCCCGATTGGCCGCCCATCAGGGCAGACCAGTTCTTTTCGGTCCCGGTTCCGAGGGCGGAAATGACGCCTAGGCCGGTCACAACAATTCGGCGCTTGGTGTTTCCGTTCCTCCGTCAACGCGGGCTCCGGACCCGGCGCCAAGCGCCCTTCCGATTGCCCGACACGGCAGGGAAAGTTTCTCAGGAAACGACCGCAGGGAACGGCCGCAGTGCTTCAGGGGGGAGGAGAAACCCTCCTCCCCTCCGATTCAGCCCATTAGGAATGTTCGCTGATATAATCGACTGCGTCTTGCACGGTCTGGATTTTTTCTGCGTCCTCGTCTGAAATCTCGATGTCGAACTCTTCCTCGAGAGCCATGACCAGTTCCACCGTATCCAGTGAGTCGGCACCTAGATCTTCCATAAAGGAAGCCTCATTGGTGACCTGCTCTTCATCGACACCCAACTGCTCAGCGACGATCTGTTTCACTCTTTCTTCGATAGAAGCCATTTACTTCACCTCCTTGGTTGGTTTTCGAGTCGTTCCTCGATAGGGATTACGAGTTCCGCAACTACATATACATTCCGCCATTCACCCCAAGAACCTGACCGGTGATATATCCGGAGGCATCGGTAGCGAGGAAGACCACGGCATTGGCAATGTCGTCTGCTGTGCCGAAACGCTCCAGCGGAATCTGGGCGGCCATCTCCTGCTTGACCTTCTCCGGAAGCGCCTCGGTCATGTCAGAAACGATAAAGCCAGGAGCTACGGCATTGACGGTGATATTGCGCTTGGCCAGTTCGCGGGCATTGGAGCGGGTGAGGCCCATGAGACCGGCTTTGCTCGCGCAATAGTTGGCCTGGCCGGCATTTCCCATCTGCCCGACCACTGAAGCAATGTTGATGATGCGGCCGAAGCGCTGTTTGGTCATCACCTTGGACACGGCGCGGGTGCAGAGGAAGGCCCCTTTAAGGTTGACCGTGAGGACGGCATCCCAGTCCTCTTCCTTCATGCGCAGCATCAGACCGTCACGGGTGATTCCGGCGTTATTGATCAGGATATCGACTCGGCCAAAGGACGCCATCGCCTTCTCGACCATGTTCTCGGTGTCGGCGGCGACGGTCACATTCCCCTCAACTGCAATACCCTCGCTGCCCGAATCTTTGATTTCGGCGAGCAATTCGCTCATTCCCTTGGACGTGATATCGACTGCAACGATCTTGGCACCCTGCCTGGCAAGGGCCAGAGAGATACTCTTGCCGATCCCCCGCGAGGCACCGGTGACAAGAGCGACTTTGTCCTTAAGCATGCTGTTTCTCCTTCCGGTTCTAGATGGGGCCCGGCGCCGCTAATTTAGAGCATTCAAACTGGCGCTATTTTCAAAATTGGCAGTTTCTGCTCCCTTGGTAATTCGCTTGACCAGCCCGCAGAGCACCCTTCCCGGCCCGATCTCGATGAAACGCGACACGCCGAGTTCAGACATTTTCAAGACCGACTCCTCCCAGCGCACCGGGGCACAAACCTGTGCGACCAAAAGATCGCGGGCGCGAAGGGCGTCGCTGTTTGGCAGCGCCTCCACATTGCTCACTACGGGGATGGTAGGCGCCTCGGTCGCAATCCCAGCCAGTACCTGGCTGAGGCGTTCGGCCGCCGGTATCATCAAGGCACAATGGAAAGGGGCGCTGACTGGAAGCAGCATCGCCTTGCGAAATCCTCTCCCCTTGGCGATCTCGATGGCCCGGCCGACGGCGCCAGCATGCCCGGCAATGACGATCTGTCCTGGAGAGTTGAAATTGGCCGGAGAGACCACCTCGCCTTGAGCCGCCTCGCGGCAGATCGTTTCAAGTTCTGAACGCTCAATGCCGAGCATGGCAGCCATCGCACCGGTGCCGACTGGTACCGCTTCCTGCATGAAGGCACCCCGCTGTCGCACGGTCTGAACGGCATCAGCGAAGCCCAGGGCTCCGACAGCCACAAGTGCCGAATATTCGCCAAGGGAATGGCCGGCCGCGTAACACGGCTGCAGGCCGGTCTCTCCCTGGAGAACGCGCAATGCGGCGATACTGCAGGTAAGAATTGCGGGCTGGGTATTAGTGGTCAGACGCAGGTCGTCCTCGGGGCCGTTAAAACAGAGTGCCCCAAGGTCGAAACCCAAGGCATCATTGGCTTCCTCAAAAACCCGGCGCGCCGCCAAAAAATTTTCAGCAAGGTCCTTACCCATGCCAGCGAACTGCGACCCCTGTCCGGGGAAAACAAACGCATCCATCGACGTCCCTGTTCCTTCCAGGCAGATTCCTCAATCAGCTACCAGCGCAGCAGTGCAGATGCCCAGGTCAATCCCCCGCCGAAGGCGTCGAGTAGAACCAAGTCACCATCTTTGAGCAACCCGGCGCGGTTGGCCTCATCCAAGGCAATTGGAATGGAAGCCCCGGAGGTGTTGCCGTATCGTTCCACATTAACATAAACCTGGTCGGTGCGCAGGCCCAGACGCTTGGATGTTGCTTCAAGGATGCGCCGGTTCGCCTGATGGGGAATGAACAAGCCGAGGTCCGATGCTGCTACCCCATTGGCCTCAAGCGCCTCAACCGCCACCTCATGCAACGAACGGACGGCAATCTTGAAAACCTCGTTCCCTTGCATGCGAAGAAAGGGCAAGCGATCCTTTATCCCCTGGAGGGAGGCCGGATGCCGGGAACCGAATCCAGGCATGTGCAGGAGTTCCCAATAGGAGCCATCAGCATGCAGATGGGTGGAAAGAATTCCATTCTCCCCCTCTTGTGCCTCCAAGACCACCGCACCGGCGCCGTCACCGAAAAGGATGCAGGTGTTACGATCCTCCCAGTCTACAATGCGAGTCAAAACCTCGGCGCCGACGACCAGCGCCCGCCGCGCGTGACCGGCTTCAATTCGTCCCACGGCAGTTGCCAACCCGTAGATGAAGCCACTGCAGGCTGCGGAAACGTCATATACCGCCTGACCGCGCGTACCCAAGTTGCTTTGTACCAGACAGGATGTAGC
>JBBQBQ010000166.1:0-7869 GCA_038317685.1 Desulfuromonadales bacterium
AGCTGGGTGTCGTACTGCTGCGGCAGCCGGGCGATGAAGTCGTCGGCCATCCCCTTCTGGGCCGCTTCCGCCCAGCGCTCCCGGTCCTCGAAGTGGCGGATGTCGCCGGCGCCGATATTCTCCCCGACCAGGAACTGGTAACGGCCGAAGTCCTGGAAGATGACGCCGATCCGCTGGCGCAGGGCGTCGGCCTCCCACTGCTGCAGGTCGAGGCCGTCGAGGAGGATGCGCCCGGCATCGGGGAGGTAAAGGCGGGTGAGAAGCTTGATCAGGGTGGTCTTGCCGGAGCCGTTTTCGCCGACCAGCGCCAGGCTGTCGCCGGGCCGCAGGTGGAGGCTGATCGACTCCAGCGCCGGCGCCTCGCTGCCGGGATAGGTGAAGGTCACCGCCTCGAAGCGCACCCCGTCCCCCGGCTGCGGGCCGCGACCCAGCTCCCCCTGGGGGGCCGGGACCGGCTGTTCGAGGTACTCGTAGAGATTGGAGAGGTAGAGGTTGTCCTCGTACATGCCGCTGATCGAAGAAAGGCTCGCCGAGACCGCCGACTGCCCCTGTTTGAAGAGGAGGAGGTACATCGTCATTTGGCCGAGGCTGATCGTCCCGTCGATGGCGGAAAAGGCGATCCAGGCGTAGGCGCCGTAGAAGGCCGAGGTGCCGAGCAGGCCGAGGAGAAAACCCCAGGAGTCGCGGCGCAGCGTCAGGGTGCGGTCCTCGGCGAAGAGCTTTTCGAAGATCTCCCGATAGCGCTGCAACAGCTTCGGTCCGAGGCGAAAGAGTTTGACCTCCTTGACGTAGTCCTCCCGCGCCAGAACCGTCTCCAGATACATCTGCATCCGCGTCTCCGGCGAGCGCCAGCGAAAGAGGCGGAACTTGTCGCCGGAGAACTTCGCCTCGGCGAGAAACTCCGGGATGCCGCCGGCGAGGAGGATGAGGACCGTCCAGGGGGAGAACTGCACCAGCAGCACGCCGTAACTGAGCAGGGAGATGCCGTTCTGAACCAGGCCGAAGGTGCGGGTGACGAGGGAGAGGGGGCGGGTCGAGGCTTCGCGGCGGGCGCGGGACAGCTTGTCGTAGAACTCCGAATCCTCGAAGTGGGCGAGCTTCAGGGTCAGCGCCTTCTCCAGGATCAGGACGTTGATGCGCTGCCCCATCAGTGCCCGCAACAGCGCCTGACAGGTGGCGATGCCGCGCTGGCTGCCGGCGATCAGCGCCACCACCCCGGCCTCGGCGGCGACGAAGGTAAGGACGGTGCTGGTGTCGACGCCGCCGGTCAGCCGGTGCTGCCCCATCGCCGCCACCACCCCGTCGACGATCAGCTTGCCGATCCACGCCACCGCCGCCGGCAGCACCCCGGCGACCAGGGTCAGCACCGCGAAGATCAGCGCCAGGCGCCGACTGGTGGTCCAGACCAGCTCCAGGGCCCGGCGGCTGTAGCGGAAGATGTCGAGGAAATGCTTCGGCGGCGGGGTGCTGTCGCCGGCGAGGGGCGGGTGCTTCACGGGCGCTCCGGTCGGGGGTCAAAAGGGCTTGGCGAGGGACATTCTAGCACTTGTCCGCCGGAATGGGAGCGACTTGCAACTTTGCAAGGCTGACCCCAATCCGGGCCCCAAGGCTGACCCCAATCCGGACCCTGCGGGACGAGCAGGTGGCGGAGGTGATTGCGGTGGTGCGCGGGAGTTGAGGTCGACTTGCCAAGGACTCCAAAAAGTTATTGACGGGGTAAGCGGGGAGGGGTAAAAGAGGGGAACGCTTTATCCGGCAAGGAGCGGGGAGATGACCGGAACCGACAGTCGAGAGAGCATTCGCAGCCGCCCGTAACCGGACCTTGAGCCGGGGGGGCGGTTTTTTGTTTGGAAGAATTATGAGCTCATTTTTGAGGCCAAAAATCGACCCATAGGCCTAATATCAGGGTTAATTTGACGTCTTTTCGATTTGATATTGGGTAGTTGGCTTGGTCCGACCCCGGCAACCCGTTGAGATACCAGTGTCGGTTTTAATGCGGATTGACGACAGAATTGTCGACTACAAAGGAGGGATTTATGGACATAAAAGAGCAAAATCAGAACAGATCACAGAAGAAGTCCGGTGAGCTGACACGGCGGGGTTTTATAAAATTCACCGCGGGGACAGCAGCCTGCATTTCTTGGGGCTCGCTGAGCTATGGCTGTGGCAGCGGTACACCTCAGGTCGATGGATATCCGATTGATTCAAAGGTGGTTAAAACCAGCGAGCGGATGATATCATTTCCCTATTCGCCAGCTTCTGCAACTCCCTCTCCCGGTACCATGCCTGACCCGGCTGACCCGGCCTATAGCCCCAATGGCAAGACAGCCCTTAAATGGAATCAACTGTGTCAGGTTCAGGACTATGACTCTTTAGGTTATGGCAAATGGGCCTATGTCGACTGGCCCCTGCCAATTGTGCAGCGGACCGATATCATGCCAAACACCTATAACGCCGCATTAGTTACTAAAAAGATACGACTGCTGAATTTCTTTGCCATGACCGATATCCATCTGACTGACAAAGAAGCGCCAAATCAGTTGATCTATCTTCAGCAAAGCCTTCCTGGTTTTTCCGGACAAAACAGTTCCATCTACTCTGGTGTTATGCTGTACACCCCCCAGGTCTTTGATGCTGCCATTCAGACAGCAAACGCCCTGCATGGGAGAGATCCTTTTGATTTCTTTATTTCGTTGGGTGATGTCTGCAATACGAGCATGTACAACGAACTCAAATGGTATCTGGATATCATTGACGGCGAGGTGATTACCCCCAGTTCCGGTGCCCATGCCGGGGCCGACACCATTGATTTCCAGAAGCCATTCAAGGCCGCCGGTCTGGATAAAACAATCCCGTTCTATCAGGCACTTGGTAACCATGACCACTTCATGATCGGATCATTCCCTGTCTATGAGACTGCGGGTCTTGCTGAGTCATACATAAGCGATACGGTCTGGTCAGTGTCGAATGATCTGCTCACCCCCGTCACCCTCACGACCCCGGCCTTATTCCCGGCCAATATCAACAAGAATAGGCTTCATGATCCTAATGACGTGTATTACCAAGGAGTGATCGATGGCACAACCCCGTACGGCAGTATTATATCCGCAGGAACGTTTGCAACCGCTCCAAAAGTCGTGGCTGACTCCAATCGCCGCGCCCTGCATAGAACAGAATGGATTCAGGAATTTTTCGATACTACCGCCGGTCCGGTTGGTCATGGATTTAACCTGGTTACTTCCAACCCTAATTTCAACCTGGTTTCAGCTGCTGATAGAACCGGTTTTGCCTGTTACAGCTTTGAGCCCAAGGCAACGGTGCCGTTGAAGGTGATTGTGCTGGATGATACCCAGCGGGAGGATGACGGTTCTGTTGATATCCATGGCCACGGCTTTCTTGATGCATCACGCTGGGCCTGGCTACAGGCTGAACTTGATGATGGTCAGGCTGCCAATCAGTTGATGATCATTGCGTGCCATATTCCGATCTGTGTTACCAATATTGGTACTGAACTGGAATGGTGGCTTGGTGCTGATGCTGATCCGTCTACGACAACCACGAATGCCTGTACGATAACGGAACTGGTTAGCAAACTTCAGAACACGACGAACCTGCTGATGTGGATCGCCGGGCATCGCCATGTTAATACCGTCAAGGCTTTCAAGTCGCCAGATCTGGTTAATGCTCCAGAAATGGGGTTCTGGCAGGTGG
Source organism: Desulfuromonadales bacterium (assembly GCA_038317685.1). Lineage (GTDB taxonomy): Bacteria > Desulfobacterota > Desulfuromonadia > Desulfuromonadales > DDH964 > JBBQBQ01. The sequence continues at coordinate 3,712 of JBBQBQ010000166.1, forward strand.
AAAGTTCATCCTTGCGTGATTTTCCGCAGCAGTTCCGTACTTTTGAGATCTTTGTCAACAGTGACTATACCATCTCAATCGACGCGGTTAATGTTGATATAGCGGTGAAAGAGGGCACACCTGCAGCAACATCACGGAAGTATGCCATTGCAACGCAGCAGATACTTCAGAATCAGTTAATGGGTAGTCCCCCCAACTATCAGACTATGTATGGCAAGGATTTTGGGCCGGCAGACCCAACCCGGCCAAGGGGCGGCGATGTGGCAGTGCCACATTCGGGAGATGCCTATACAGACCCGAGCATCCAGTTTGTGGATATGATTTCAAAAGGGATTCCGTACAATGCCTCGTACAACGCCCAGCTGCTCAAGCAACTGAGTCCGGCCATGAAAGAGAAAATGCAGGCATTGTTCCCGGCGTTGTAAGCTGTGGCTGTGGCCTTCTGGGGGGCAATGGCGGAGAACTTGGGGGACGCCCTTCACATTTCCAGGAGAACTTGGGGGACGCCCTTCACATTTCCAGGGAGAACTTGGGGGACGCCCTTCACATTTCCATATTTTCTTAACGCCCGAGTCATGATACAGGCTTCGATATGCCACGCCAAGCCAGAATAGACGCGCCCTGCGCACTGCATCATGTCATTGCCCGAGGGATCGAACGGAGCAAGATTTTCCGTGAATCATCCGACTATGAGGACTTTCTCCGTCGGTTCGGGCAACTACTTGGGCAGTCCGAAACGAAATGTTATGCCTGGGCGCTCATCCCCAATCATTTTCACCTGTTGCTTAAGACTGGCAAGGTTCCGATTGCCACGATCATGCGCCGGCTGTTGAGCGGGTACGCCGCTGGTTTCAACCGCCGTCATAGGCGGAGCGGCCATCTGTTCCAGAATCGGTATAAATCGATTTTGTGTCAGGAAGATGCATATTTGAAAGAACTGGTGCGTTACATTCACCTGAATCCGCTACGGGCAAGGCTTGTCGGGAATATCGGTTCCTTGGCGGATTATCCCTATAGCGGCCATGGTGTCATCCTTGGTACACGCAACTTTGAGTGGCAAGCAACTGACGAGGTATTGCCCCTGTTTGGCGGCAAATTGCACCTGGCCAGGCAAAACTATCAGGATTATATCTCAGCCGGCGTAAAGCTTGGCAAGCAACCTGGACTGATCGGCGGCGGACTTGTACGCAGTGCCGGAGGCTGGGCGGGAGTCCAGGAGTTGCGCACCGCTGGTACCTTTCAAAAAAGCGATGAGAGGATCCTTGGAGACGGGGATTTTGTCGAGAGCGTGCTGGCAGAAGCCGACGAACAACTAACCCGCCGCTATGCTTACAAAGCCAAAGGGATCAGTCTGGAGCAGCTGATTCCGGCGGTGGCCAAGTACACCGGCATCGATCCCGGCCAACTCACCGGTGCGTCGAAATTGCGCCGGGTGGTTCGTGCACGCCACCTGTGCAGCTATTGTGCAGTCACAGAGCTGGGAGTAACAATGACAGCAGTGGCGAAACGCATGCAAATAGCCCTTTCAACCGTCAGCATGGCGGTGCAGAAGGGGGAGCGCATTGTGCAGGAAGAAAGATTGAAAATCGAAGAGTTACTGAATATGGAAATGTGAAGGGCGTCCCCCTTGGCCCATTTCAGCCCTTCCCCGAAGCGAGGATGCGGAAGTCTTCGGTCCGCGGCATGGCCGCGAAACGCTCCAGCAGCCCCGGGGGCGGAGGGATGATGCGCCGCGCCCTGAGATCGAGCCAGGCCCCGTCCACCTCCAGGGTCGCGCAGAGCTCCTCGCCTCGCCGCATCCGGTGGCGCATGCTCCACTTGCGGTGATCCTCAGAGAGGCCGGCGAGCCTCACGTCGAGCAGCAGCTCGTCCCCCAGTTTCAGCTCCCGGAAAAATTTGGCCTCCTCGCGAAACAGAACCGGGCCCAGCCCCTGCCGGGCCATCCAGTCGATGCCGAAGCCGCTCTGGTGCAGGTAGGCTATCCGCACCATGGCGCCGTAGTCGTAATAGACCGAATGGCGAACGTGGCCGTTCGGGTCGAGGTCGGCCCAGCGGATTGCAATACTCTGCTCAAAAACCTCCATCGTCATTGTCCTTTCTTCTCCGGGCAAGGCGTCGCTGCCGGTCCGGACTGGGCGCCTGTCCGGCGGCAAGCCGTTTCGAGCCGATGTTAGCGCCTGCCGGGCATACCGTCAACCGTTCGGCCCGATCGGTCCATGCTAAAAGAGGACCCCGGGCATGGAGGGATTTCTTGACTTAAGTCAGAGACCTGGCGCGGAAAGCAGGCTAATCTGGCAGGAATCAGCAATCAGCCATTGACCTTAAGAGGAGGGTACGCGATGTCGGGATGTGCATGTGGCGGCGGTGGCGGTCATGGTCACGGCCATGACCACGGAAACGGGGGGCCTTTTGCCGAAGGACGGGAACTGGTGGAGTTCGTGGCGCAGGCCCACGGCGGCGAACTGCGTCGGCGCAAGCTCCCGGGGAGCGGCCTGGCAACGACCTGTCTGGGGTGCAATGCCCGCTTCGTGCTGACGACTTTCGTCGGCAGCTGCCCGGCCTGCGGCGGCGTTCACGCGGTCTCTCCGCCCCGCGCCGGCAACGCCGCCAATATCCAGTATGCCGGCGACGGCTTCAGACTCGCGGGCTGAAAGTACGGGACGAATTCCGGGGGCTCCTCACTGATTAAAAGGGCACATCCAATGAAGTGAGGTGGCCCCGGAACCCGGATGACCTGAATCGTTTTTCCCACCCAAAAATCTATGCCGCCAAATAGCCTTTCCAGCCAAAGCTACCGCCAATACTACCGCACATCATAACTCCTTTGAATAAACAACCAAGATGTCGTTTGACTATATGTCATTTTGATCATTTTACTTTTAAGAAATTTGTATTGAATTTATTTTAAAATTTGCTTATATAATGCGTTTTAATCTTTTATTTTTTTAAAATAGAACTCAGGGAGTCGAAAATGTTTTTCAGAGGTAAAAAGGTGCTTGTTACTGGCGGTTGCTCCTTCATCGGAAGTCATTTAGTTGAACGATTGTTGGCCTGTGGTGCCAATGTTTCGGTCGTTGACGACTTGTCTAGTGGTTTATTGAAAAATATTGAGCCCGTATTTAAAAAAATCGATTTCATGAATGGCGACCTTCGCCTCAGTTCAGTCGCCGAAGAAGCAACCCGCGGGAAGGATCTAGTCTTTCATTTAGCCAACATTCATGGAGGGCGAGGCTTCATAGAGACCCACCCGGGTGAAATTTCGCAGAATTTCTTAATCGACGGCAACGTTTTTTACCATGCGAACAACAACCAGGTTGAGCGAATTTGTTACACGTCATCGGCATGTGTTTATCCGACCCATCTCCAAAGCGAAGACAAGCATAAGCAGGAACGGTTCCTCTCCGAGGAAATGGCGGACCCGTTCAAGGAGAATGCCGCTCTTGCCGATGGGGAGTATGGCTGGGCGAAGCTCATGGGTGAAATGGCGTTAAAAGCCTACGGGAAGCAGTTTGGTCAAAAAGGGGTGTCCTGCAGGCTGTTCACTGTCTACGGCCCGCGTGAAAAAGAGAGCCACGCAATCATGGCATTAATAGCCAAAGCTCTCATCAGGCAAGAGCCCTTCGAAATCTGGGGTTCGGGCCGACAGGACCGAAATTTTACTTATGTGTCGGACGTCATTGAAGGCCTGATGCTCGCGACTGAAAAGATTGAGGATTGCGGCGTGATCAATATCGGCACCAGCGAGATAACCAGGATCATCGATGCAGCCCGGATGATTTGCAGGATAACGGGCCATGCCCCCAAGGAAATTTTCTGTGATGTGTCCAAACCTGAGGGGGTTCACGCCCGAGCGGCCGCCACCGCGAATCAGACAAGGGTTCTTGGGTGGCAGCCTTCCGTATCTTTTAACGAAGGCATTATGGACACGGTCAATTGGTATCGTTCCCAAATTTCGGTCGAAGACATGCGGGACATGGTTGCCGGCAAGCTATTCAATCGCTAGCAGGCTGATGAAAAACGCCCATCTGCTGCGTTGGCCTCATCCTTCGTCACCGACGTACCCGCCAGGTACGCCTTTTCCCTCAGGATTTCGTCCGCCTTGCATCTGAGCATTTTTGACCAGCCTGAGTAATCTGACTTTTTCAACACCCTGCTAGG
>JBBQBQ010000167.1:0-7864 GCA_038317685.1 Desulfuromonadales bacterium
CAGGCAATACTTGAATCGGGGTGGGGTACGTCAGCAATATTTCGGCAGGGAAGTAATATTTTCGGTGGGGATCCTCTGAACCACCATATCGCGGCCCTTGGAGGTAAAGAGTTCGTTGACCTCGGCCTTACCGGTTTCGGCAACGACATGCATCCGGCTGCTCTCCAGCACTTCCGTGACATGCCTGCCAAGCATCGCCTCGGGATCGACCCCGAGAAAACGGGCATAGGGCCGGTTGAAATAGAGGATGTAGCCCTTGGCGTCGGTAACCACGGCCCCCTTTTCGATATGGTCGAAGACCAGTTCCGCCAGTTTCAACCGGGCCTGAAGGGCCGACAGGTCCATCGCGTTCTGTGGAGCAGTCTGGGCGAGTTGCGGAGGTGCGGAAACAGTTGATGGTTTCATCCTCACTCCTGAAGTAAGTGTTGTTGTTTGACTACATGTCGCCAGATAAGGACATTTTATCCCATTCCGCCCGGTTTTCCGCAATCTCCACTCTTAAGGTGGGCCCAGGCGGCCCGTTCTGCCTGACTTCCCAGCTTACCTGATGGGCATGCTAACCGGGTTGGAATAAACAATATTTGATATTTGCCAATTTACTGTATCCAAAAAGTGTATTCAATCAGCAACACTCGGCAGCGTCGGTAGGCCGACCACCACCCTCCTCACACCGGACAAGGCTCCACAATAGATATATAAGCATCAAAATTCACTAGATTTTTTATTATATTTAAAATTTTATATATAGCTATGGCACGCCTGTTGCTGAACAGTACATCACAAATAAAACCTTGTTCTTTTGTTTGCCAGACATACCACACAGACCAGCCGTTTACACCTGGGACCGAGCGCCCGGGTCACAGAGGAGGTAGACTTCCATGGAAGAGGTTTTTGTTGTTGAGGCCCTACGCACCCCTTTCGGCTCCTTCGGCGGCGCCCTCGCCGATATCCCGGCACCGCAGTTGGCAGCACCGCTGTTGGCCGAACTGGTGCAACGCGGTGGAATCGATGGTGCCATGATTGACGAAGTCATTCTGGGGCAGGTTCTCCAGGGGGGGAGTTCTCAGGCGCCAGCGCGACAGGCCATGCGCGCCGCCAGGCTTCCCGACAGCGTCCATGCCATGACCATCAACAAGGTCTGCGGCAGCGGCCTGCAAGCGATCCTGCTCGGTGCCGGCAACATCCGGCTCGGCGAATCGCAGCTGGTCATCGCCGGCGGCATGGAAAACATGTCGCGGGCTCCCTATGCCCTCCCCAACGCCCGATTTGGGCACCGCATGGGGAACGACCGGGTCCTCGACCTGATGCTCTGCGATGGGCTGTTGGATCCCTATTCCGGACGCCACATGGGCGAGATCACTGAGGAATGGGCTACCGGCCACGGGCTTTCCCGGAGCGAGCAGGATGCCTACGCGGCCCGCTCCTACCGTCTGGCCCGGGCGGCGACGGAAAGTGGCCGCTTCGCCAGTGAGATCGTGCCGGTGGTCAAGACCGACCGCAAGGGTGAAACCACCGTGAGCCGCGACGAAGAACCGTTCAAGGGAGATCCGGACCTGCTGTCGGGCCTGCGGCCGGCCTTCAACAAGACCGGCACGATCACCGCCGGCAACGCCTCCTCTATCAGCGACGGAGCAGCCGCGGTGCTCCTGGCAGGGGACGGCGCCGTCCGAAAATACGGCCTGACCCCGGTGGCCCGGGTGGTTGCCGGGGCGACGCACAGCACCGCTCCGGAGCGCTTCGCCGAGGCGCCCGTCGAAGCGCTCCGGAAGGTCGCCGCCAAAACGGGGATTGCACTCGACCGGGTCGGCCTGTTTGAGATCAACGAAGCTTTCGCCGCCGTACCGCTGGTGGCCATTCGCCAGCTCGGGCTCGATCCCGAACGAGTCAATGTCAATGGCGGGGCCTGCGCCATCGGCCACCCGATCGGTGCCAGCGGCGCCCGGCTGCTGGCAACCCTGCTCCATGAAATGCTGCTACGCAAGGAGTCCTACGGCGTTGCCACGCTGTGTATCGGCGGTGGCGAAGCCGTGGCCATCTGCATCGAGCGTCTCTAACTCACCAAGGAGGTTACTCCCGCCATGAAACCGATCTACACCGAGGCCGCAGAGGCTCTTAAAGGGGTTGTCCAGGACAACATGATCATTGCCGCTGGAGGCTTCGGTCTTTGCGGTCTCCCGGAGAATCTGATCCTTGCCCTGCGCGATAGCGGCGTCAAGGGCCTGACAGTCGTCAGCAACAATGCCGGCGTCGACCAGTTCGGCCTCGGCCTGCTGTTGCAGACCCGGCAGATCAAAAAGATGATCTCCTCCTACGTCGGCGAGAATGCCATCTTCGAAAAACAATTCCTGAGCGGCGAGTTGGAACTGGAGTTGACTCCCCAGGGGACCCTGGCCGAGAAGTTGCGTGCCGGCGGCGCCGGCATCCCGGCGTTTTTCACCCGGACCGGCTTCGGCACCATGCTCGCCGAAGGGAAACCGGTGCAAAGCTTTAACGGCAGGGAATACGTCCTGGAAGAAAGCATCGTGGTCGACCTGGCCATCGTCAAGGCCTGGAAGGCCGACAAGGCCGGCAACCTGGTCTTCCGTTATACCGCCAGCAACTTCAACCCGGCCTGCGCCAAGGCTGGCAGGGTCTGCATCGCCGAGGTCGAAGAACTGGTCGAAACCGGGGAGTTGGACCCACACCAGGTTCATATCCCGGGCAATTACGTCGACCGCATCGTGATCGGGGCCCGCTACGAGAAGCCCATCGAGCAACGCACCCTGGCGGGCAAAGTGACCGTCAAGGGGTTCTCGCCGATCCGCGAATGGCAGGCCAAGCGCATCAGCCTCGAGTTCAAGGACGGCATGTATGCGAACCTCGGCATCGGCATGCCGACTCTGGTTGCCAACTACATTCCGGAAAATGTCCACATCACCCTGCATGCTGAAAACGGCCTGCTCGGTGTCGGCCCCTTCCCGGAGGAGGGGAAAGAGGATGCCGATTTGATCAACGCCGGCAAGCAGACCGTCACTTGGCTGCCCGGCGCGGCCTTTTTCGACAGTTCGGAATCCTTCGCCATGGTCCGCGGCGGGCACATCGACCTGTCGGTTCTGGGCGCCATGCAGGTCTCCTGCAAGGGCGACCTCGCCAACTGGATGATCCCCGGCAGCATGGTCAAGGGTCCGGGTGGGGCGATGGACCTGGTCTCAGGGGTGAAAAAGATCATCATCATGATGGACCACTGTGCCAAGGATGGTAGTTCGAAGATCATGCCGGAGTGCACCCTTCCCCTCACCGGGAAACAGGTGGTCGACCTGATCGTCACCGACCTGGCGGTCTTCAGCGTCGAGCGCGGCCAGGGCCTGACCCTGCTCGAACTGGCCCCGGGCTCGAGCCTGGAGCAGGTCAAAGCCAAGACCGACTGCCCGTTCCAGGTCGCCGCCCACCTCAAGCAGTGGTAAGGAGCCCCTTCATGTCCAAAAAGATCGCTATCGTCACGGGCGCGGCCAGCGGCATAGGACTGGCTGTCGCCCAGTCGTTGACCAAGGCCGGCCACCAACTGGTCATGGCCGACATCAACCCTGAGGTTGGCCAGCGTGAAGCGGAAAAACTGGGCGGGCGCTATGTCCAGGCCGACCTCTCCCGCCGGGCGGACTGCAAAAATCTGGTAGAAACCGCTCTGAACCAGTTCGGCAGGGTTGATATCCTGGTGAATAACGCTGGAATTCAGCATGTATCTCCGGTTGAGGATTTTCCCGAAGACAAATGGGATTTCATCATCGCGTTGATGCTCACCGCCCCGTTTCTCCTCACTCGTTACTGCTGGCCGTCGATGAAACAGAACGGCTGGGGGCGAATCATCCACATCAACTCGGTACACGGGCTGATCGCTTCCCCCTTTAAGAGTGCTTATATCTCGGCCAAGCACGGTGTTTCAGGCCTAACCAAAACCACCGCCCTGGAAGGGGGCCCCTTCGGCATCACCGTCAATTCGATCTGCCCGGCCTACGTGCGGACCCCCCTGGTCGATGGCCAGATCGCCGATCAGGCCAAGGTTCACAACCTCTCTCCGGAAGAGGTTGTGGCGACGATCATGCTGAAAAACGCTGCCATCAAGCGGCTGATTGAGCCGTCCGACATCGGCGAGTTGGTCCTCTACCTTTGTGGGGAAAAGGCCGACTGCTTCACCGGTTCGATGCTCACCATAGATTGCGGCTGGACCGCATCCTGATTCCGGAGGCCAAGCGCCCATGCCCCTCAAGGATATTCTGGTCCACGTCGATTCCAGGCCGCCTGCGGCCACCCGGCTTGCCTTGGCCGTGGCGCTTGCTCAACGCCACGGCGCTCGCCTGACCGGGCTGCACATCATGGCCCACGGCTACTACGGACCCCGTCTCGGCACCGGTGCGGATGATGCCGAGGCGGCCGAGACGCTCTTTTCCAGGCAGACGGTCGCTACGGGAATACCCGCCGTCTGGCGCTGTCTGAACGCTGCGACGGGAGCACCGGCGGGGATCGCCAAAGTGTTGATCCGCCAGACCCACAGCTGTGACTTGGTGGTGGTAAGTCAGTCCGGCCCGGCGAGCCGCGGCGCCGGGCTTCCCGAGCGACTGGTTCTGGCCGGGGGGCGACCGGTCCTGGTGGTCCCCCACTCCGGAAATTTCCCGACGGTTGGCGAACGGGTACTGGTCGCCTGGAGTTCCGGGCGGGGCGCCTGTCGTGCCCTGCACGACGCCCTGCCGATCCTGTCCCGAGCGTCCAAGGTCACGCTGCTGGAGGTGACCGGACAGGGGCGTGGCCAGGCCGGCGAGGCGGACCTATGCAGCAGCCATCTTGCGCAACACGGCGTCGCCGTCAGCCTGGAGCGGCAAGCCCACCTGGGCGGGGCGATCGGCGACCTGCTGCTCAACCGGGCCTGTGACCAGGGATTCGATCTGCTGGTGATGGGCGCCGGCAGCCCCACGTCGGCGGGTCCGCCGGGAGTCGGTGCGGTAGCCGGACAGATCCTGCGGCAAATGACCATTCCAGTGCTGTTGGCGTACTGAGGAGGAGAATGCGTATGGCGGACTGGGTCCTCGAGACCAGGAACCTTTCAAAAGAGTTCAAGGGGTTTCTCGCTGTGAGCGGGGTCGACCTGAGGGTTCGGGGAGGGGACATCCACGCCCTGATCGGGCCAAACGGCGCCGGCAAGACGACCGTCTTCAACCTGCTGACCAAGTTCCTCATCCCCTCGGGGGGGAGCATCCTCTTCAAGGGGGTCGACATCACCCGGGAAAAGCCGGCCGACATCGCCCTTCGCGGCATCATCCGCTCCTTCCAGATCTCGGCGGTCTTCCCCAACCTGACCCCCTTCGAGAACATCCGTGTCGCCCTGCAGCGGCGCCTCGGCACCTCCTACCACTTCTGGAAATCGGCGGACACTCTGGCGGAACTCCGCGACCGGGCGATGGAACTTCTGGCCGCCGTCGGGCTGGAGGAGGTGGCCGACGAGATCACCGGCGAACTCGCCTACGGACAGAAGCGGGCGCTGGAGATTGCCACCACCCTGGCGCTGGAACCGGAATTGATGCTCCTTGACGAGCCGACCCAGGGGATGGGAATGGAGGACGTGGGCCGCATCACCGACCTGGTCCGCCAGGCCGGCCAGGGCCGCACGATCCTGATGGTCGAACACAACCTGAAGGTGGTGGCGACCCTGGCTGATCGCATCACCGTTCTGCAACGGGGTGCCATTCTGGCCGAAGGGACCTACGATGAGGTTTCCCAGAACGAGGAGGTTCTGGAAGCCTACATGGGGAGCGCCCATGCCTGATACTCCGCACAACGAACTGTTGGCGATTTCCGACCTGCATGCCTTTTACGGCGAATCGCATATCCTGCACGGCATCAACTTCAGTGTGCAGCGAGGGGAACTGGTGACCCTGCTTGGTCGCAACGGCGCCGGACGGACCACCATCCTCAAGTCGATCATGGGCCTGGTCGGGCGCCGCACCGGCTCCATCCGCGTTGCCGGGAAGGAGACCCTGCACCTGCCGCCCCACCGCATCCCTCGGTTGGGGATCGGCTACTGCCCGGAGGAACGGGGGATCTTTTCGCGCCTGAGCGTCGAGGAGAATCTGCTGTTGCCGCCGGTGGTAAAACCCGGCGGCATGACCCTCGAGGAAATCTTTACCCTCTTCCCCAACCTGTATGAGCGCCGCTACAGCGTCGGCACCAAGCTCTCCGGCGGCGAACAGCAGATGCTGGCCCTGGCCCGGATTCTGCGAACCGGCGCCGAACTGCTCCTCCTCGATGAAATCACCGAGGGCCTGGCGCCGGTGATCGTGCAGACCCTGGGACGGCTGATTGCCCAACTCAAGGAGCGGGGCTTCACCATCGTACTGGTCGAACAGAACTTCCATTTCGCCGCCGACCTGGCCGACCGCCACTATGTCGTCGACCACGGCCACATCGTCGAAGTGATACCAATGGATGCCTTGGCGGCGAGCATGGAACGGCTCGGCGGTTATCTCGGGGTTTAACAGCAAGTGGACCCATTCAACGAAGGGAGTCGCAACATGAACAGAATGCTTTTGCAGATCCTCACCGGCCTCGCTCTCCTGGGCATGGCGGCAAGCGTCAGCGCCGCAGGCATTTCCCAGGACAAGGTGAAAATCGGAGTACTGACCGACATGTCTGGAGTTTATTCGGGCATCGGTGGCGAAGGGAGTGTGACCGCGGCGAAAATGGCTGTGGAAGACTTTGGCGGCAAGGTCCTGGGCAAGCCGATCGAAGTCATCTCCGCCGACCATCAGAACAAGGCGGATATCGCTTCGACCAAGGCCCGGGAGTGGTCCGATACCGACCACGTGGACATGATCATCGGCCTGCTCAATTCCGGCTGTGCCCTGGCGGTCCAGAAAATCGGCACCGACAAGAAGATGGTCACTATCGCGACGGGTGCCGGCAGCACCGCGCTGACCAACAAGGACTGCAGCCCCTACGGCATCCACTATGTCTACGATACCTATGCCCTGCCCAAGGTCGCCGCCAGCGCCATCATCGACCACGGCGGCAAGACCTGGTTCTTCCTCACCGCCGACTATGCCTTTGGCCACTCCCTGGAAGAGAATACCGCGGCCTTTGTCAAGAAACACGGCGGCACGGTCCTCGGCCAGGTCCGCCATCCCCTCTCCACTTCCGACTTCTCCTCCTACCTGCTCCAGGCCCAAGCCTCGGGTGCCAAGGTGATCGGCCTGGCCAACGCCGGCGGCGACTTCATCAACGCGGTCAAGCAGGCCCGGGAATTCGGTATCGTTCAGGGGGGGCAAACCATTGCCGGCATGCTGGTTTTCCTCAGCGACGTGAAGAGCCTTGGCCTTGACATCGCCCAGGGGATGGAATTTGCCACCAGCTTCTACTGGGATCGCGACCAAGCCTCCCGCGACTGGTCCCAGCGCTATTTCGCCAAGACCGGGGCCATGCCGACCATGAATCAGGCCGGCGTCTACTCCGCCACCATGAACTACCTCAAGGCCATCAAGGAAGCCGGCACCGACAACGCCGACGCGGTCATGAAATCGTTCCGGGGGATGAAAATCGACGACTTCTTCTCGGTAAACGGCCACCTGCGCCCCGATGGGACCATGGTCCACGACATGTTCCTGGCCGAGGTGAAGAAGCCCTCCGAATCGAAGGGCCCCTGGGACCTCCTCAAAATTCTCAAGCAGGTGCCGGGCGACGAGGCGTTCATGCCCATGTCCGAGGGGACCTGCCCGCTGGTGACCGGCAAGTAATAGACCGTAACAGCGACAGTGGCGGCACCGGGACGAGTTCTACCTCGTCCATCCTGGCTCATGCGCAGGGCAAGCCCGCCCGGTGCATCGTGAACAAGGAGCTAATG
>JBBQBQ010000168.1:0-7862 GCA_038317685.1 Desulfuromonadales bacterium
GGCCATCCGGCGGTTGCGCGCCATCACCGCCGGATTATGGCCTGTCACCATTTTCACGCCGGGGAAATGCTTTACAATTCCGGGGACCTCCTGCGAGCCCGAGCAGAATTCCGTCTGAGTCTCGGCCTCGAAGGTTTTGACCTGAAAAGCTGGTACGGAAGGGTGGCCCTCATCGATTGTTATTTTCACACCCGGCTTTTTGCCTCGATGCAGAAACTTCACGCTTGTTCACCGTAAGAGCCGTAATCGGCGGAGCTCCATCGCCATACCCTTCGGCAGGTTCTTGGGAGGGCCCTCCGGCCTTCACGGAAGACCCGCCCCCCGTTTCCCACCCAAAAAAAGTTCCCGGATGATGGCATCGAGCTGCTGGGCTCGCTGCCGGTAGGTGTGCTCGGCAAGGGTCCGGCGTTGTCCAGCCAGGCCGATCTCCCGACATTCGCGGGGATGATTGAGCAGCCATCGCGCCTTTTCGATACATTCGGCGGTGCTGGCGAAGGTGACCACCTCCCGGTCAGGCTCGAAGAGGGTGACCAGATTCTCCTTGTGGTCGGTGAGAAGACAGGTCCCCACCCCCGTGGCTTCAAAGAGCCGCCGGTTTGACGCCGAATCTGACGAAATTTCGCCATGGTTGTTATAGGTCAGACGGGAGCGCTGGAGGGTTCGGTACATTTCCAGCCCGAAAACCGCGGGACGAGTCCGGGGCCGAAGTCTCTCGCTGGCAATCGGCGGGGGGGATGTTGTCCGCTGGAGCGCCTCACGCAGCTGTGGCAGCCGATCCAGGACTTTCCGGGGGACTCCCCAGCGATGGAGGCTCCGGGCCAGGTGATAGGCGGCCACCCGCAACGGTTCCCGCACGACCTGCCAGCGATAGAAATCATGGGCCGGCGAGAAGATGGCAATGTCCAGGGCTGCGGCAAGCGCCACCAGCTCTTGAACCCGGTCCTCATGATAGCCCCCGGCCCGGATCAACTGGCCGATGAAAGAGAAAGGGATATCCGGTTCCCGGGTCCCGTCGAGAGGCCGCAGAACCCGTGGATCGAAGCCGTGGTGCAGATGCCGGCTGGTGCAACCGGCGGCGCTGAAGCGGGCCTGGGATTCAGGAATGCAGGTCAGGACCAGGTCGAAGGACCGGAAAGGCTCGAAGGAGCGAAACGGCATGCCGCACCAGACCCCGGTCAGGCGCACGGAGGGAACCGTGTCCCGCAGTTGTCGAATCCACGCGGGGCGGAAGGCGCTATAACTGGTGAAGAAGAGGAGGTCGGGTTGGAAGGCGACGGTTTGCGCCAAGGCAATGTCATCCTGCCAGGCGGCGGGGCGATAGCGGACCCCCTGTTCCTTTGCCCAGGCTTTCTGCAAGGGCGCATTGTTGGCAACCGTGACCATCACCTCGTAGCCCAGAGGTGCCAGCGCCTCGGCCCAGGCGGCATTCGCCCCGACATGCGCCTCCCGGTCGAGAGCCGCGAACTGCTCTTGATACCCAAGTGTTGCCAATCCCGGATGAACGGCGTAGAAGCCGCGCAGAAAATCCGGGTAGGCGTGGGCGTGGATGAGCAACTTCATCAGCTTTCCAACTCCGACTTCGCCCCGATCCCGTTAAATCCATTCTTGACAATTCCCACAAACATCCCGAATGAATAGCCAAATTCTCTGATTTTTTTTACCATGATTCTATTTTTATTCGGGTTTCTGGAGAAGATTGCCGTGATCGTCCTTGCAAAAACCTTCATGATCGCGAGACCCGCTATTAATAAATCAAGGGATAACAGCTTGCTTCCATTCAATTTTGCGACGGTTTTTCCGGAGAGATAGGACCTGGCAAAATAATAGTGAATATGCAGGTGGGAATGGGGCACCAGATGGTAAACCATAATGGCGGGATCATACCAAAAGAGCTGCTCAACTGGGAGCAGGCGCATGAAAAATTCGGCTTCCTCCCCCAAACGGAAATACTCCCCGACCGGGCCATATCTGAGGGAAAAGCCCTGGTGCTTTGCCAGGATATCCCGTCGAATCGCCATGTTTGAGCCGGAAAATCCATATTTCTGCCGGGGAGGATTAAGAAATCCCGCTTCCCGGCCCCAGGAGCGGGACTCCAGGTCTTCTGAAAACCATCCTGGGGGTTCGCTCACATGCCAGGGAAGAATCCTGCCGCCCACGGCAATGGGTTTTGGCCCGACCGTTTCAAAGGCGGCCAGGATTCTTTCGCACCATTCCGGAGAGGCTTTGGCGTCGTCGTCCAGAAACAGGACATATTCCCCCCTTGCCGCTTGCCAGCCCCGGTTCCTGGCCGCGCTCACCCCCTGGCGGACCTCCAGCAGAACCCTGAAATTGTGGTATCGGCGGGAAAAATCCTCAGCGACCACGACGGTATGGTCGTCGGAATGGTTATTGACGACCAGAACCTCAAAGCCTGCCGGAGCCAGCGTCTGGGCCGCCAGGGAGGTCAGGGTCTCCCTCAGCAGGTCGGCCCGGTTGTAGGTCGCGACCACCACCGAAAGCCTCGGCGGGGACGGCCCTCCTTCAACCTCTTCAGCCATGATCATCCTTCGCTGTGACGCTCGACGATGCGGGCCGGTACCCCGTAGACCAGGGTACCGGGAGGAACGTCGCGGGTGACCACGGAGCCGGCGCCGACGACGGCGTTCGAGCCGATTTCGATCCGGCCGATCACGGTGGCTCCGGCTCCGATCTGTGCGCCTTTCCGGATTCGGCAGAGCGCGGCCACGGTACAGCCTGGATTGATGGAGACGAAATCTTCGATGAGCGTGTGGTGGCCGATCGAAACGTGGCGGTTGAGGGTCACGAAATCGGCGAGTTCAGTGAAGGGTGCGATCGTCGTCCCCGGGCTGAGGTTGCAGCCCCGACCGATCCGCACCCCGTTGCAGAGGGTCACATTGGGGTGGATGACGGAGGCGTAGGCGGAGGCGTCGATGCCGAAACGTTGCCGGAAACATTCAAAGACGATCTGTTTGGTCTTCGGTGCCATCGCCCCCAGCAGACAGTTCCCGATCTCTCCGGGGCTCCAGTCCTCGATGAAATATTCCCGGGTGGGAATGCCGGGATGGAGATAGCTCATCGCCTGGGCATCATGCTGCTCGGCGGTGAGGTTGCTGACGATATCGACTTCGACTCCATTGCCGAAACGGCTGTAAAGGCTGTCAAGGATGATCGCCAGAGCCGCATTGGCATGGCCCAGAATCAGATATTTCTCTGCCATGAAATCTCCTTTTCCTCTGACCTCAGCGCCGGCACCGGGAGACCTGTATGGCCACGGATATTTCGATGATTTTCCGGGCAATATAGCACTGCTCAAGCGGCGAAAAACGCTTCCGGTTCAGGAACAGGGTTTCCCGCATCCCCTTCAGCAGTTTGATTCTGGCCTCCGGTCGCATGCAGTAATTGTTGCCGTGGACGCGGTAGGCGGCGACTTTCCAATCGAGAAAACCGACCAAATTCTCCGCGGCCATCCGCAGATAAAAATCCCAATCTTCCACCGGCAGGTCCTGGTTGTACGTGCCGATTCTGGCGAAGAGGCGTCGGTCGACCATCAACACCGGACCCGGTACCGACCATTTATTGATGATTTGTTTCCTGAGCCCCGCCTCGGTTCGAAAGGCTTGAAGGTTCGAGCGATAGAAGTTACTCAGGCCGCTATCCGCGATGGTGCGGTTTTCGCCGTCGACCACCAGGCAGTCCCCGAAGACCGCCAGCTTTTCCGGGTGTTCCCGGAGATACCGGAAGCGCTGCAGGATACCGTCCGGCAACAGGTAGTCGTCGCTGGCCAGGCTGACGATATAATCGCCCCGGCACTCTTCCCCCAGGTCATTGAGGGTCCGGGCGATCCCCAGATTCCGGGGGTGCCGTTTGTACCTCACGGGGAAGTGGTGGCCGTTCTGTTCGATCCAGAGACGGATGACGGCATCGGAACCGTCCGTCGAAGCATCGTCGATAATGACCAGTTCCTTGTTCGGATAACGGTCGTTGACGGCACTGTCCAAGGCCTGCTTGATAAACTTCTGGTGGTTGAAGGAGGGGGTGCGAATCGAGACCAGGGGATAGGACTTGCTGGCAACGGTGTCGGACATTGGGCGACCCCGGGGTGCAACAAAAAGAAAGGTTCAGACGGCCCGGCCGTAAGCGCCTCGGCCTGGCAGCAGCTGCATCCTTTGGCGAAAATCCGCCGGGGCCATGACCGGACGGCCAAGCTCGGCGGCAACGGCATGGACCCTTTCCAGCAGGGAAAGATTGGTTGCCAGGGTCGTCCGGCCGGGATCCAGAAAGAGGTTGTCTTCCAGCCCCATGCGCACCCCGCCGCCCGCCGCCAGGCCGAGGAGGGCCGAGGGGGTCTGAGCCCGGCCGATCCCTCCGACCGCCCATTCGCACGGGTGCGGCAGTTGCGCCAGCATCGCCCCCAGGCTCAGGGGATCGGCCTGGGCGTTGGCCGGGTTGCCGAGGAGCAGATTGAAGTAAAAGGGCGGCTTTAGCAGGTTTCGGGAGATGAGATAGCGAGCATAATTGATCATGCCGCCATCGAAGCATTCGAGTTCCGGGACAATCCCTCGGTGCAACATTTCCGCGGCCAGACGCTGGACCATTTCCGGGGCGTTGACGCTGGCTTCCCGACTGAAATTCAGGGAAGAGAGGGTCAGGGAGCCCATATCCGGCTTGAGATCGCCGGTCAGTCGCAACGGTGCCGAACGGCCTTCGAAATCGGGCCGGCGCCGGCCGCTCAGAGAAATGCAGATGACCAGCTCCGGTTCAAAGGCGCGCACCCGCCGGATGATATCCGCGTACAACTCGATATCGTGACTGGGCGTTTCGTCGGGATCGCGGGCATGGAGATGAACCACCGTGATCCCCAGCGCCACGGCCTGCCGGACCTGATCGGCAATCTCCCCCGGATCGATCGGCAGGTGAGGATTGTCCTTGCGTCCCGGGACCATCCCGGTGGGAGCGAAGTTCAGGACAAAGGGGTCGCCGGTGGCGGCGGTGTCAATTTTCACGTCCTGCTCTCCCCAAAAAAGGTTCGTCGCCAGACCTGTCTAAGCAGATATTAACCTCCGACGTTCATAGCATGTTGCCACGGCCATGGCAACCCGATTTTCCCGGCGGTTCACCTCCTTTGCAGCGGCCGGAACCATCCGTTCTGCCTCTGGACCAAAAAAGAACGGGCCCCGCGTCGCCGCGAAGCCCGTTCCCATCAACAGTGTCCGGCAGGTCTCATCACTTGTTGCCGGCTTCCTGAAGCACCAGGTCTTCCTCGAGGCCGATCCCGACCGGGACTTCGGCCGAGGCCGCAACCTTCTTGGGCCGTAGCGACATGGAAAGCATCGCGCCGACCAGCAGCATGACGCCGGCCACCGCGAAGGAGATGGTGAAGCTGCCGAATTTGGCTTTGAGCATCTCGGCGATCCGCACCAGGAAGAAGGCCCCGAGGCCCCAGGCCGAGAAGAGAACACCGTAGTTCATGCCGAAATTTTTCAACCCCCAGTAGTCCTTGGCAAAGGAGGGGAAGAGGGAGAGGTTGGTGCCGTAGTTGAAGCCGATGAAGGTCGCCAGCAGCACCAGGATGATGGCGTTGACGCCGCCGCCCATCACCGGGATCGCTGCGAACATCAGAGCCGCCTGGAAGACCAGCATGATCATCAGGGTGTTGGCGCGGCCGATCTTGTCGGAAAGGATGCCGGCGACGATCCGGCCCCCGGCGTTGCCGACCGCCATGATCGCCACCGCCAGGAAGGCCAGCGAACCCATGCTCTCCTTGGCCATGCCGGCGACGCTGCCGATGACCATCAGGCCGGCACCGGCACCGATGAAGTAGACGGTCCAAAGGGTATAGAAGCGGGAGTCCTTGAGGACTTGGGAGGGGGTGAGATCAACCCCGGCGGGCTTTTTGGCGTTCGCCTTGGCTCCCTGGGGGTCGGCTATGTAGCCGGCCGGGGGGTTGCGGACGAGAAGAGCCAGGGAGCTGACGATGATGGCGAAGGCGATCCCGAAGGAGAACATCGCCTGCTGCAGCCCCATCGTTCCGAGCAGATACTTGGCGAGGGGCGCGATGTAGACCGGTGCCAGGCCGAAGCCCGAAACGACGATTCCGGCAATGAGACCGGTCTTGGCCGGCGGGAACCATTTCAATGCCGGCGGGGTCGCCGCCGAGTAACCGAAACCCATGCCGGCGCCGGCCAGGATGCCGAAACCGACCACCCAGACCAGATAGGACGAGGAGAGGGACGCCACCACGAAACCACTGCCGACCAGCAGTCCGCCGATAATCGCGGTGAGGCGGGGGCCGAGCTTGTCCTGGCACTTGCCGGCCACGATCATGCTGAAGGCAAAGGTGAGGCAGGCGACGGCATAGGGATCGTTGACCGATGCCAGACTCCAGTTGAAGGCCTGCGGACCGCCGGCCTTGATCGAATCGGTGATGGCACCCTTGAAGATGCTCCACGCATAAAGAATTCCCAACGCCAGGTTGATGCCGGTGCCGGCCAGGGCAACGGTCCAGCCTCGATTCTTGATCTGTTCTGCGCTCATGGTTTCCTCCTGTGGTTGCTGATATGGTTCGTTGCAATGGGCTTCTACATAACGAAGTCGGAAAGGCAAAGGCCATTTCTTGCGAAAACCGATGTCGATGGGGTGATCGTGGCGCGAGGGTCCATCCATGGCAGGAGCGACCGCAGCCGCCGCCGGCAGGGTTTCCAGCGGGTTGCTCGCTTCAATCCCGGCAGCGGCAACGGCGGGGAACCGGCTGGCCAGTTCCTGAAACTTGCTGCACTCCTGGAAGCGACACTGGCAGAAGGAGACGATCATCTTCACGTCATGGGGTGAGATGTAGCCGCAGCCGACATCGCAGTGATCTTCATTCTTTTTGAAGTAGGGGCAGACCATGACGCCATCCTCATCGAGTGCGCCGAGCCCTTCGCAGGAGGCCTGGAGAGGCTGGCTGCCCAAGCTAAGAGCAACCCCCATACCAATGTTCTAAAAATAATTTTTTGAGAACTTTTATTTAATATTTTCGAGCATTTGGAGCGGTGCTGGGCGAACCTGGGGAAGTTGCGCAGCGGCCTTGATTTTTGCAGCGTTGCGAATGGGAAGGGGTGCGGGAGGGGATACCGGTCCGATCGGACTGGTGCAGAAGGGGTCCGGGGTACAGTCGCCAGGTGAGCAGGGACCAGTTTCTACGGAGGGTTGGCGGTCTTTTCCAACCCGGGTTTTGCACTCTTGCGAGGGGTCTTTCCGGGCTTTTTGCAAATTTGCAAAAAATCTCCCCGCTGTGGATGCCCCAACGGCCAAGGCCGCCCGGTGAGGCGGCCTTGGTTCGCAAGGAGCATGGGGAAAGGGGCTCAGGCGCGGGAGATGAAACGCCCCTCCCGGGTATCGACCTTGATGACCTCACCCGCTTCAAGGTAGCCGGGGACCTGGATGCGCATCCCCGTCTCCAGGAGTGCCTCCTTGGTCTGGGCGGTGGCGGTGGCGTTCTTGATCGCCGGAGCGGTTTCGGTGACGGTCAGTTCGACCGCCAGCGGCGGGTCGACGCTCACCACCTGCCCCTGGAAGACACCGAGCTGGACCTCGGACCCCTCCAGCAGATAGCCCGCCACCGGCTCATAGAGTTCGGCGCCGAGCTCGTACTGCTCAAAGTTCTCCAGGTCCATGAAGACCCCCCCCTCGCCGGCCGGATAGAGGAACTGCCCCTTGCGGCGCTCGAAGTCGGCCTCATCGGCCTTGTCCCCGGCCTTGAAGGTCTTCTCCAACACCTGACCGGTGAGAAGATTGCGATATTTGACCTTGACCAGGGTGTTCCCGCCGCGAGCGGACGGGGACTGGGTGCTTTGGTCGAGGATCAGGCAGGGGGCGGTGTC
>JBBQBQ010000169.1:0-7842 GCA_038317685.1 Desulfuromonadales bacterium
GAGAGGAGCACCAGGATCGCTGCCAGGAGCACCTTCCAGATCAATTGTCCGCGTCGCTTCTGCAAACGATAGGCGCCTTTCCGACGGGTTCGCTTAGCGCAGTTCCTTCAGCCAGGCGTCATCCTTGAACCATTTGGTGTAGATTTTGTCGTAGCTGCCGTTGGTTTTGGCGTCTTTCAGAAAGTTGTTGAGGAAGGCGAGGAGCTTCGGATTCCCTTTGCGGATCGCCCAGCCGAGGGGTTCGTCGGTGAAGGGCTGATCGAGGAAGGTCAACTTTCCCTGGCCCTTTTCGGCGTAGGCGACGGCGTTGTAGGGGGAATCGTAGATAAAGGCGTCAATCCGTCCGTTGACCACCTCCATCACCCCTTCCTGCTCCGTTTCATAAGAGAAATACTGGGCCTTGGGAATCATTTTCTTGGCGGCGATATCCCCGGTGGTGCCGAGTTTGGAGGCGATCTTGTACTTGGGATCGTTCAGGTCGAGGTAGGATTTGACCGTGCCGGCCAACCCCTTGCGAATCAGGGCGGTCTGGCCGATGACGATGTAGGGGTTGGAAAAATCGATCGCCTTGGCCCGCTCCTCGGTGATCGTCATGCCGCTCATGAGGACGTCGAATTTGGCGGTCAGCAGGGAGGGGATGATGCCGTCCCAGGCGGTGCTGACCAACTCCAGTTTGACGCCGAGCTGCTTGGCCATCCGCTTGGCCATGTCGACGTCGAAGCCGATGATCTCGCCTTTTTGGGTCGTCAGTTCGAAAGGCATGTAGCCCGGTTCCATGCCGACCCGCAGCACGCCCGCCTGCTTGATGTCATCCAGTGTGTCGGCGGCGGCGGCGAAGGGGAGGGCGAGGAGTGCGAGGGTCAGAATAGCGAGAGCGAACCGTGACATGGCAAACCTCCTGGAGGTGGATGGGGGAGGGTCGCTGGGGCGTCCCAGCGGTGGGATCAATAGGCTTTTCCCTCATCGAGCAGTTCCTCGATGTTCATCGGGGTGTCGCATTCCGGACAGCGAGGCATCTGCTCCAGCGGGAGGTAGATGATGGAGGTGAACCTGCACCGGGGGCATTTGACCTGGACCGGTTCCATTCTTTCCCGTTCCATGCTAGACTCCGCCGATTTTTTCGTAATAACAAGTGCTTGAATTTGGCACTTGAATTTATAACACGGATAAAAGACCGGAACAAGGATTAGCATGTCCACCGCTGCGGGTGCCCCCCTCCGATCTGCCGACCAACCCATTTCCCGATTTGGTGCGGAATTGTTGCTGGTCACGGCGACCCTCTTCTGGGGGGCGACCTTTCCGGTCGTCAAGGATGCGATCGGGGAAGTTCCGGTCCTTTGTTTCCTCTGGGTGCGGTTTGCTCTGGCGGGTTTGCTCCTGGCCCTGCTGGCCAACCGCCGCTTGTGGACCCTCGGTCGGGCCGGGCTGCAGCGGGGCGTTCTGCTCGGAATCCTGCTCTTTTGCTCCTACCTGTTTCAAACCTTCGGATTGGCGCGGACCACCGCCAGCAACGCCGGTTTCCTGACCGGCCTCAACGTCGTCTGGGTGCCGCTCCTGGCGGGAGCGCTGCTGCGCAAACCGCCGGCCCCCGGGGCCAGGATCGGCGTGGTCATGGCCCTCGCGGGACTCTTCCTTCTGACCTGGCACCCGCCCTGGCGCTTCAACCCCGGCGATGCGCTGGTGGTCGTCTGCTCGATCTTCGTGGCCCTGCATGTCCTCGGTCTCGACGCCTGGACCGAGGGCTTCGACGGGCTGGCCCTGACCTGCGTGCAGATCGTTACCATGGCCGTTCTGGGCGGCCTCGGCAGCCTGGTATTCGAGCCGGTCAGCTGGCCTCGCCTGTGGAGCGGCAGTCTGGTCTCGGCACTTCTGATCACCGCGGTCTTCGCCACCGTCTACACCTTCTGGGTCATGACCAGCTTCCAGCGCCTGACCACCCCGACCCGCGCAGCCCTGATCTATACACTCGAACCGGTCTTCGCGGTCATCTTTTCCGTCTGGCTCCATGACGACCGGTTGACCGCGATCAACTGGGCCGGCGGCGCGCTGATCGTCCTCGGCATGGTGGTGGCGGAAAGCTGGCCGTATCTGTCGAAACCGGCCGGTCGCTCGGCCGGTTGAGACCCACGGGTTCGGCCGATCCGGTAAATTCCGGTTCTCATTTCCTCCCCTTCGCGGTATCTTCATCCCACCAAAGCCGGTTCGGCCCGACCGGAATCCATTGAACCAACCTATCTGTTGTCCCGTGCGGGGAGTTCACCGCAGGAATTCTGAGAGATTTTGGTTCCTGGCAAGGCGCGGCGACGCAGGCCTAGCGGCGCCTAAGACGAGGAGTCGCAACCCGGCCAGGGGCCAAAAGAGCCAGAAATGCAAGGAAAGAATTAACCGCACCTGACACTCGACCAAGGAGAGAAACCATGCGCCTGTTCCGAGTTGCCGTCATCCTGTTGTCGATCCTGTTGACCTGCGGAGCGGTCGCCGCCGAGCCGCTGAGTCTTAAACCCGGCGATACCCTGCAAACGGTGCTGGCCGGGCAGCAGGGCAAACGGGTGGCGGTCCGGCTGCAGGGGGGGGAGGAGTTGACCGGCAAGCTGACCTTCGTGAGCGGCGACCTGGTGCAGCTGGAAGGATTGACGGGGCGGGACTTTTACGATGCGGTGATTCCCCTCGCCAGAATTGAGGCGGTGGTGGTGCGGACCCGGGACAAATGACCGTTCCTTCTCGGGAGCCTTCGCCTTTCCCGGCCGCTGCAGACAGGCTGAAGAAACTCGAGGTCGCCTGCGCCATCATCGAACGGGACGGATTGGTCCTGGCCGCTCAGCGCAGCGCCACCATGAGCATGCCCAACAAGTGGGAGTTCCCGGGCGGCAAACTCGAAGCCGGGGAGAGCGCCGCCGACTGCCTGAAACGGGAGATTGCCGAAGAACTCGGCGTCAGCATCGTCATCGGCACCGCCCTGCCGCCCTGCGACTGGCAGTATCCCACCTTCGCCATCACTCTTAATCCCTTCGTCTGCAGCCTGGGGGAGGGGGAGGTCGCCCTCGCCGAGCACCAGGCGCTTTGCTGGGTGGCTCCCGAGGAGCTTCCGAGCCTCGATTGGCCCGCCGCCGACCTGCCGGTGTTGCAATATTATCTTGGTTATCTTCGGACCAGGAGCGGGGGGGGCGGTTGAGGCCGCGGGAGGAGAGGTATAGAATGAAGTCAGGGATTGCCCCTGAGTTCAAACCATGCCGAGGGAGGTTGCTCATGATGCATCTCGAACTGAATGACGAGGAACAAAAAGTTCTGGCCGATGCGCTCGATTCGAATCTGCTGAGCCTCAGCGACGAGATCGTGCATACCGACACCCGCGAGTATCGCGACTACCTGGTCGGGCGCCGGGAGTTGCTGGCCCGAATCCGCACCTTGCTGCACTGATCTGCGCAGGGTCCGGCAACCCTCCGGGCCTGGCCACCTGATTCCCGCCAAAAGTTTCTTTGAGTGGGGGCGGAAGAGCCCTCCCGCCAGCTGGATTAAGGCGGAGCCGGGAACGGGATGAAAAGGTGACCTAACCTATCCGCAGATGCCGCAGATGATCACAGATAAGACCAAAAGAATATGCCGGGTTTTGGCTCCGTTCTCATCTGCGTAAATCTGCGTCATCTGCGGTCCAAAGATTTTCCTGCCTTAAATTCCCCCCCCCCACAGACCGGCTCAGTCTTCCTCAAAACGATTCATGGCAACGTTCTTGTGGACCCGCGCGGCGTCGAAGATCCGGCCGTTCATGGCGATCCAGACCCCGGTGGGGAGGAGTTGGACGGCGGTGAGGGCGCTGGCGAGGTTGTAGACCGCGTCGGTGGCGCGGAAGCGCGCCGGCTGCATGGAACCGGTGAGGACGATGGTCTTGTCCGGAATGCCGGTCAGGGCGCGGGCGGTGACGGTCATGGTATCGGTGCCGTGGGTGACGACCAGGCGAGCGGCGCTGCTCTGCTCCGCGGCGCGGCGGATATCCTTCCGGTCGCCGTCGTTCAGGTCGAGACTGTCCTTGCGCAGAAGCGGCGTGACGCGGATGTCGAGATTGAGGTTGGCCTCGCTCAGCAGTTCCAGGACCTGGGGTTCGCCGACCTCGAAGCGGCTCTTGGCGTCGAAATAGACCTTGTCGATGGTGCCGCCGGTGGTGATGATTTCGATGTGCACGAAGGCCTCCCTTGGGACTCTTCCCTTTACGGCAGCGCCGGGCTGAGGACCAATTATGTGGTTACGGGGAAGAAATTGCGAAGGACGGCAAAAAGCAGCAGCGCTGCCGGCAGTACCCCATAGGTCGCAATCCCCCAAAAGAAACAACGCCGAAAAGACCAGCCGGTCCAGCATCGCAATCCCAGGACCATGCCGCCCGCGGGAAGGAGTCCCCCTGCTGTCAGCAGCAGCCAGGCCCCTGTCGTCGGCGCTGTCTGTGAGGGCCGCTGGAGGTGGACGGCTGTTTGGAATGCCAACGAGCTGGTCGTCACGGCCAGCTTGAGCAGTAAGGCAAAGGCGAGGATCAGGATTGCTAAACCCGGCAACTGGAGTTGGGAAGAAACGGCTTCATCCTTCGCCTTGATCACGCCCAGGATGATAAGGAACAACGCGATAGGAGCCAGGGGCAGCGCGAGAAGGCCAAGCAAAACGAACTGACAAATCGCCGTCGCCAAAGACAATACGGCTAATCCGGTGGCGAGATAGACTTCACTTCGGGCCATTTCCATTCACCCTCCTATCCTTCGGGCACGATTTCGATCAGGGTGACCTCCGGGGGGGAAAGGATTCGCATCGGCGGCCCCCAGGTCCCGGTGCCGCGGCTGGTGTAAAGGTGCTGGCCGGCGGCCAGGCTATAGAGCCCGTCCTGCAGGGGGAACTCCAGTCCGGTCAGCAGATTGAAAGGGAAGATCTGTCCCCGGTGAGTGTGCCCCGAAAGCTGCAGATCGAAGCGCCCCATGGAGCCTTCGGCCAGCTTCGGCCGGTGTTTGAGGAGGACGGTGAAGCGCGCTCCCCGCTCCCCGAGGAGGTCGGCTTCGTCGGCGCGAACTCCCCCCGCCGGGTCGTCGACCCCGACCAGCCGCAGCGAGTCCCCCACCGCCAGGCTCCGGTTGCGCAGCACCGTAAAGCCGCTGCGGTTCAGAAAATCAAGGGCCTGGCCCAGCCCCGCGTAAAATTCGTGATTGCCGGTGACGGCGAATTTGCCGAGGGGCGGGTCGAGGCTCTGCCAGAGCCCCGCCAGGTCCTCCAGGTGGTTAATCTGGGCATCGACGATATCGCCGGTCGCCACCACCAGGTCGGGCTGCAGCTGCCGCAGGCGGCTGATAACCGGCGCCAGCGACTCCTCGCGGCGGAGCAGGCCAAGGTGCAGATCGGAAACCAGGGCGATGCGCAGGGGAGGAGTGCCGACCGGCAGCCGGGCGCTGGCGATCCGCACCTCTTCGACCCTCAGGTTGGCGGCCTCAAAAAGTCCGTAGAAACTGGCGGCGACGACGACCAGCAGCACCGTCGCCGCGCAGGGAGCGCCATGCAGGGAGAGGTTCGACAGCTGCGGCAGCAGCCGCCCGGCAAGTCGGGTGAAAAGGTCCCAGAGAGCGACCGGGGTAAACAGGCTGAAGGCGAGAAAAACCCCGCCCATCCAGCTGTAGCAGACCCAGGCCAGGCTCCGCGCCAATCCCTCCCACCCGCTTCGTTCGCAGAGCCGGACCAGGAGCGGGGCGAGGATCATGGTCGCCATCCAGATCCAGGTCAGGGTCGGCAGGGCCGGGTGCCCCTTGAGCAGCGGATGGGCGCCCCAGAAGACGAGGGCGTGCATGGCGGTGTAGAGGGAGAGGAAGGTGAGGAGAAAGAGGGTCATGAGCGGCCTGGCGGAAATCCTCTTCAGCGGGTGAGCGCAGAATTGCCGGTCACTCGCAATAGCAGGTTTTGGCGGGGACGGTATCGTCCGGCGGCAGTTCCGGCAGTTTCTCACCGTGTTCCGCCAGCAGTTTCAGGAAATTGACCACCAGATACCGATTGAGCTGGGCATCCACCACCTCCAGCATGCGGCCGCTGATTTTCGGCAGATCCCAGGAATCCTTGTAGATTCGGTTGGTCCGCAAGGCATCGAAGGTGTCGGAAATCATCGTCATCTGGCTGCACAGGCTGAGGGACCAGCCTTCCGGCGTCTGGGGGTAGCCCTGCAGGTCGTAGCGCATATGATGTTCATAAGCGGTGATCACCGCGATCGGCGGCACGCCCTTCTGATCCATCAGATACTGTGCCCCGCGGGACGGGTGGGTTTGCATAATCCCCCACTCCGTTTCGGTGAGCTGACCGGGTTTCTGGATGATTTCCTGATCGACAAAGATCTTCCCCGCGTCGTGAAGCATGCCGGCCACTCCGAGATCGTGCAGTAACTGGCCCTCGATGCCAAGGGACATTCCCTGAGCCAGGTTGAGGATGCCGACATTGATCGAGTGGGAAAAGCTGTAGTCGTCGATCATGCGCAAGGGGACCAGCGCCAGCAGGGGATTGGCTTCGCGACGAAAGGCCGCGATAAATCCCGCCACCAGCCCGAGCATTTGCCGCATGTCGATCTGCGCCTTCTCCCCGATTCCATCATAAAGGCTTTTCAATTCCTCAAGCTGTTTGCCGTCGAGTTGTTCAAAGCTATCGAGGGGGATGCCGCTGCCGTTTTCGGTCAGCGAAGGGGCGTCGACCGTGCCGAGGGAAATCCCGGCGCTGTTCTCCAAGGCTGCCAGCGGCTGCTGTCCCCGGGCGCAGCGAACCAGCAGGCGCAGATCGGCGGCCTCGATCCCGGCGAGAAATTTGATGTGACCTACGCCCAATCCCTCCAGGAGGTTGGCCACCCGGAGCGTTTGCGGCCCTCTTTCCAGGGGTTTCCCCTGGAAGAGTAGATCGTCCTTGACGATGATAAGGGTCAGTTCCGGCACCTTGGAGAGAAATTGCCGAAGCGGGTCGAGGATCTCGGAGATTCCTGCCTCGACCCGTGGATGGCCCGGAGAGTAGAGGGCGGCGGAGGACAGGGTGTACGAAAGTTTCCGCAAAATTTCATGCAATACCAAGACTTGTCGATCCACGTTCATGGTTTGCCCCCGGTCATTTTCCTGAGTGCAAATTGTGCCGCCCGGGCAACCTCCGATGATCCCGACTGCTGCTGCTTCTTCAGCAGGGGAGCCACCGATTCCATCGGCCAGGTCTCCAGGGCGCCAATGATTTCAATCTTGAGCAGATCGTGGAGGCGGGGATGGAAGAAGCTGCGGGAGTCCAGGATTATAGCGAATACCGGCAAGGACTGCCGGGGAGCCGTGGCAGCCAGGGACCGGGCGGCCGCTTTTTTGATCTCGAGATTGTAGGTCAGCAGGGATCCCGACTTCAGCAGCTCCAGCAGCCTGGCCACGATCTTGGGATCGCTGGTCAGGCTGGCCAGACTAATGGCACTGATCAACTCCGCTTCGGGCTGGTTCCCCAGGGCGCCGAGCAGGGAGGAAACCGCCTTGGCATCGCGAAATTGCAGGCAGGTTCGCAACGCCTCCTGCCGGACTTTCGGATGGGGATGGTCAAGATACTTACTGACCTGCGGGGAGACCGAAGGATCGCCGATGTCGCGCAGCAGACACAGCATGTTCCGGGTCACGAACCATTGGCTGTCCGCCAGCCTGGCGACCGCACCTGCGATACTGTCACTCCCCAGCTGTTCCAGGGCTTTCAGATAACTCAAGCGGATGGAACGATTGGATTCGATACTGAGCCGGTCCAGCAACGGTCCGATGAAGGGGGTCCTGAGGCGGCATATAAAATAACAAAAGGGGGAGAAATTTCATCCCCGCAGGGTGTTAAGGTCGA
>JBBQBQ010000170.1:0-7834 GCA_038317685.1 Desulfuromonadales bacterium
GCATGGGCGCGGCGGGGATTTTCGAAAAAATGTAAGGGAGTGATTCGTCACGTCCCCAGGCAGCCAAATTTCAATCGAGGTGAACTCATGGCAGAACGGATTTACAAGGGCGGCGAGTATCTGGTCGCCGAAGTCACCAGCAGCGAAGTCTTCACTCCCGAAGATTTTTCCGATGAACAGAAACAGATTGCCGAAACGACCGAACAGTTCGTCACCAACGACATCCTCCCCTTCGCGGAGGAGATCGAACACCAGGACTTTTCAAAGGTTGTCGAGGGGATGCGCAAATGCGGAGAACTCGGACTGCTGATGATCGATGCCCCGGAAGAGTACGGGGGGCTGGAACTCGACAAGGCGACCAGCATGCTGGTCGGCGAGAAGATCGGACCCTCCGGCTCCTTCTCCGTCGCCTTCGCCGCCCATACCGGGATCGGCACCCTGCCGCTGATCTACTACGGCACCAAGGAGCAGAAGGATCAGTACCTGGGCAAGATCATCAGCGGCGAATGGGTAGCCGCCTACTGCCTGACCGAGCCCGAATCGGGGAGCGACGCCCTCGGCGCCCGGGCCACGGCGACCCTTTCCGAGGATGGCAAGTTCTACCTTCTGAACGGAACCAAGCAGTTCATCACCAACGGCAGCTTCGCCGACCTCTTCACGGTTTTCGCCAAGATCGACAAAGAGCACATTACCGCCTTTCTGGTGGAGAAGACTTTTCCCGGTCTGGTGGTTGGCCCCGAGGAGAAGAAGCTCGGCATCAAGGGCTCCTCGACCACCCAGATCATCCTCGACAATTGCCGGGTGCCGGTGGAGAACCTCCTCGGTGAGATCGGCAAAGGGCACAAGATCGCCTTCAACGTCCTCAACGTCGGGCGCTTCAAGCTCGGCGCCGGGGTCACCGGCGCCGGCAAGATGGCGCTCGCGGTCGGCATAAAATACGCCAACGAGCGCAAGCAGTTCGGCCAGACCATCGGCTCCTTCGGCGCCATCCGCGAGAAGCTGGCCGACATGACCGCAGACCTCTTTGCCTCCGAGTCACTGGTCTACCGTTTGGCAGGCCTTCTCGACACCAAGCTGGCGACCATCGACAAGGGGCTCCCCAATTACTACGAGGAGTACCAGAAGGGGATCGAGGAATACGCCCCGGAGTGCGCCATTGCCAAGGTCTACTGCAGCGACGTGCTGGCCGAGGTGGTTGACGAAGTGGTGCAGATTCATGGCGGCTACGGCTTCGTCAGCGAGTATCCGGCGGAGCGCTTCTACCGTGACGAGCGCATCAACCGCATCTTCGAAGGGACCAACGAGATCAATCGCCTGCTGATCCCGGGGATGATCCTGCGCAAAGCAATGAAGGGGGAGCTGCCCATCCAGAAGGAAGCGATGAAGGCCTTCGAATCGCTGATGACACCTTCCTTCGAGGCGCCCGACGAGAGCCTCCCCTTCGCCCGGGAGCTGGCGCTGGTGCGGAACCTGAAGACGGTCTTTCTGATCCTCTCCGGCGCCGCGGTGCAGAAATACCAGGACGAGTTGGTCCACGAACAGGAGATTCTCCTCACCGCCGCTGATATGGCGATCCAGATCTTCGCCCTGGAAAGTGCGGTCCTGCGCTGCGCCAAAGTCTATCCCAAGGCGAGCGAGCGTAAACAGGCGCTCCTGGCGGCGGTGGCCCAAAGCTGCGCCTTTAGCTCCTGCGAGCGGTTCGCCACCGCAGCGCGGAAAGGAGCCTTCTTTGCCGAAGAAGGCGATACCCTGGCGATGATCAACAGCGGCATCCGCCGCTTCGTCAAATACGACGCCAGCGGCCTGTTACAGGCCAAGCGACATCTCGCCGAAGCGGCGTTGGAAGCCGAAAAGTACATCTTCTGAGCGGGCTTTAAGGGCATGGCGATCCGGCAGCACACTCTCCCCACCCCCTATACCGTCGGTCCGGTGCACTGCTACAGCGCCGAACTGGCCGGGGAACTGGTCCTCTTCGATACCGGGCCGCCGACCGCGGCGGCCCGGGAGGGGTTGGCCGGGGCCGTCGACCTGCGGCGGGTGCGGCATGTCTTTGTCACCCATTGTCACGTCGATCATTACGGTCTCCTCGATTGGCTCGGCACCGATACCGAGGCGCAACTCTGGATCCCGGCCCGGGATGCCCAGCGTCTCTATCGCCATCAGGAGTGGCTCGAACGGTTGGGGGAGCTCCTGGCGGCGGTCGGTTTCGGTCCCGACTTCATCGACCCTTTCCGCCGGAATTTCGATGACGGCGAAATCCTTCCCCCTTTCCCGAGGGAACCGCAGGTCATCGAGGAGTCGGATGTGCCGCAGCGCCTCGGCCTGGAGATTCTCCCCTGCCCGGGCCATTCCCAGAGTGATCTGGTCTATTGCGGTGAGGACTGGGCGGTCACTGGCGACGTGCTGCTGCGGGGGATCTTCCAGGCGCCCCTGCTCGATGTCGATCTGGTCGGCGGCGGCCGCTTCCGCAACTACGACGCCTACTGTGCCTCCCTGACCAACCTCGCCCTCCTTCGCGGGCGGCGGGTCCTTCCAGGGCACCGGGAGGAGATCGAGGGGGTCGACGCGGGCATCCTCTTCTACGTCGGCAAGCTGCTGGAACGGGCCGGGCGGCTCCGCGATCTGGAGGAGGAAAACCTCCCCCGGTTGGTCGAAATGCTCTTCGGCGACACCCTGACCAAGCCCTTTCACATCTTCATCAAGGCTTCGGAAATCATCTTTATGCACGACTTCCTGCAAGACCCCCGGCGGTTGCGGGAAGCTCTCGAAGCCATCGACCTCTTCACCCCCGTCGCCGTCGCCTACCGGAACGCCACCGCCTGAACCGGACCTTTCGCCAATCTGCCTGTGTGGAGTTGCTCTCATGTCCGACCCTCTCTTCGAACCGCTGTCGATCGGTCCTTTGCAGCTGAAAAACCGAATCGTCATGCCGGCGATGCATCTCAACATGTGCGCCGATTACCAGGTCACCGACCAGCTCTGCGCCTTTTACGCCGAGCGGGCTCGGGGCGGAGCGGGTTTGATCGTGACCGGCTATGCCACCGTCGATGAACTGGCCGGTCATCCCGCCCATATCGGCGCTCACCACGACCGCTT
The DNA here is from genome assembly GCA_038317685.1 of Desulfuromonadales bacterium. GTDB lineage: Bacteria > Desulfobacterota > Desulfuromonadia > Desulfuromonadales > DDH964 > JBBQBQ01. The sequence continues at coordinate 3,097 of JBBQBQ010000170.1, forward strand.
CCTGCCGGGGCTCTCCCGGCTGTCCCGGACCTTGCGGGACGGGGGGGCGGCCGGGGCGATGCAGCTCAACCATTCGGGGCGCTACAACTATTCGCTCCTGCTCGGCGGGCGGCAGCCGGTGGCTCCGTCGGCGGTGGTTTCGCGCTTGACCGGTGAGACCCCGCGGGAACTTTCCGAGGAGGAGATCGAGGCAATCATCGCCGCTTTTGCCGCCGCTTCCAAGCGGGTGGCCGCAGCCGGTTTCGAAGCCGTTGAAGTCTTGGCAGGGACCGGTTACCTGATCAGCAGCTTTCTCTCCCCCCTCACCAACCAGCGCAGTGACGCCTGGGGCGGGAGCCCCGCGAAGCGGATGCGGTTCGGCTGCGAGGTGGTGGCGGCGGTGCAGCAGGCGAGCGGCCTGCCGGTTCTGGTCCGCGTCAACGGGCATGATTTCATGCCGGGCGGGATTGGTCGGGAAGTTCAGTCCAGCTTTGCCGTGGCCCTGGTTCAGGCCGGCGCCGCGGCCCTGAGCGTCAACGTCGGCTGGCACGAAGCGCAGATGCCGCAGATCGTCACCAAGGTGCCGCGCGGCGCCTTCGCTTACCTGGCTCGGGGAATCCGGGAACGGGTCGCGGTCCCGGTCGTCGCCGGTCATCGCATCAACGATCCGGCCACGGCCCGGGCCCTGCTGAAAGAGGGATGGTGTGATCTGGTCGCCATGGGGAGGGCGCTGATCGCCGACCCGAACTTGCCGGAAAAGGCGCGGCAGGGGCGGGAGGAGGGGATTCGGCACTGCGTTGCCTGCGGCCAGGGTTGTTTCGACAACCTGTTTCGACTGCATCACGTCGAATGCCTGTGCAATCCGCAGGTCGGCTACGAAGGGCGGGAGCCGGCGGCGCCGGTCGTGCCGCACCGGGTTCTGGTGGTCGGTGGTGGCGCCGGCGGCATGAGCGCCGCCCTGGCGGCCGCCCGCCGCGGGCATGCGGTGATCCTCTGTGAACGAAGCGCCCGGCTCGGCGGCCAGTTGGCGTTGGCGGGTGCCGCGCCGGGGCGGGGAGAATTCCGCCAGTTGGCGGTCGATCTGGAGCGGGAGCTCGCTGAGGCTGGGGTCGAAGTGCGGTTGAACCGGACGGTCGATGCATCGCTGCTGCAGGAGTTGCGGCCCGATGCGGTGCTGCTCGCCAGCGGCGGCCAACCGGTGCGTCCACCGCTCCCCGGGGTCGATGGCAGTCAGGTGGTGCAGGCCTGGGAGGTTCTCGCCGGAGGGGTCGAGACCGGGCGGAGGGTCGTGGTCATCGGGGGTGGGGCGGTCGGGGTCGAGACGGCGCTCCTCCTCGCCGAGGAAGGGACCCTGCCGGCCGAAACCCTCAAATTTCTGCTCGTCCATCGCGCCGAGGAACCGGAAGAACTCTGCCGGCTTGCCACCCACGGGTCCAAACAGGTGACCGTGGTCGAACTGATCGACAAACTCGGCCAGAACTTCGGCCGGACCACCCGGTGGACGATGCTGCAGGATCTGGAACGCTATGGCGTGACGAGTCGCGTGTCCGCCGAAGTGATCGCCATCGAGCCCGAAGGAGTGCGGATCCGTTGCCGCGGCCAGGAAGAACTTCTCCCTGCCGACAGCGTGGTGCTGGCGGTCGGTACCCGGCCTGAGAACCCCCTGGCCGAAATCTGTGCGGGGCTCGGCATCCCCTGTACGCTGGTCGGCGACGCCCGGCGGCCGGGGCTGGTCTTCGATGCCGTGCACCAAGGCGACCAGGCGGGGAGAGAACTGGCATGAACGGTTTCGCCCTCCTCCCCGGGCTGGTGGCCAAGGCCCGCCGTTCCCGCTTCTGGCTCGGGGTGTTGAACCAGCTCCTCGGCCGGCTGATCCCCTTCAACCGGCCCCACGGGTTCCGGGTCGCCGCCATCGAGACGGACCGGGTCCGTACCCTCGCGCCCTACCGGCGGCGCAACTTCAACCACGTCCGGGGCCTCCATGCCTGCGGCATCGCCACTGTGGCCGAATTCTCCGCCGGGCTGCTCCTTTTGACCAGGCTCGATCCGACCCGCTTCCGCTTGTTGATGGCCGGGCTGGAAGTCGAGTACCTCTACCAGGGGCGAAGCGACCTGACCGCCGAGACGATCCTCGACCAGGTGCGCCTGGAGAAGGACATCCTGGAACCTCTGGCGGCGACCGGGACCCTGGTCAAGACCTTGGAGACCAACGTCAGCGATCGGCAGGGGAATCTGGTGGCGCGGGCCCGTACCACCTGGCAGATCAAGGACTGGGAGCTGGTCAGGACGCGGACCGCCTGAGTGCCACTGGGAGGCGGCGCAGGCGGGTGAGGCCGGTCCATAGGCGCGGGGCGAGGCGGGGTTGACGGGGGCTGCCGTTGCGGGTCCGGTCCTGGGGGTAACCGTCAGCTTCAGGAGATTGGATCGAGCTCGCCGCGCAGGATAGCCAGGATGCGTTGCCGATAGTCGACGATCTCGTTGCGCAGGGAGGCGAGGTTGGCGATCTTGGTGTCGACCATGCCGATGTGGTGATCGAGGATTTCGAGAAGCTTGGGGGTGAGAGGGCCGAACTGCTGGTCCTGGGTGTCGAAATTATTGGCCAGATCCTGCATTTCGTTGAGGGTAATCCCCAACTCCTTGAGTTTGAGGATGAACTTCAGGCGCAGAAGGTCGGAACGGTGATACATGCGGGTTCCCCCGCCGAGCCGTTCGGTGGGCCCCATCAGCCCGATTTCCTCGTAATAGCGGATGGTCCGGGTGGTAATGGCGAGCCGCTTGGCGACTTCGCCGATCTGAATCGGGGCCTGGTTGGCTGCATCCATGGGATTCCCCTTTACGTACTAACTAGAAATTTTTTAATCAATACCACCAAGAAAAAAAAGTGTCAACCAAAATTTGTTATGAATGTAACTGAAAATAAAGGAAATTTTAAATTTCTTTAGTTTTCGGTAAAGGTGTTTTATTTTTCATTGACCTTTACGTAAAGATTAAATATAACCTTGGGCATGGTTGTCTGTTGAAAAGCTCAGGGAGACCGGCTTTAGGTTGGGAGGATCGACCGGCATGGAACTGACACGGGAGATTTACTGGAACGTCGGGCACCAAGTCGTGGTGCCGATGTACCTGCTGACGGCTGCGGCCCTCGCCATCCTTTGCTGGGGGCTGTGGCGGCGGGTGCAGGTCTACCGGCAGGGACAGCCGTTGGCGCGCACCGATGCCTTCGCGGCGCGGTTGCGCGCGGCCCTGAGCTCCGCCTTCGGCCAGGCCCGGGTGCTGCGGGTCCCCGGCGCCGGCACTGCCCACGGCCTCTTCTTCTTCGGCTTTCTGCTGTTGACGGCCGGCACCACCCTGGTCTTTCTCCAGGCCGACCTCACCGATCCTTTCTTCGGCCTGCGTTTTCTGACCGGCCCCTTCTATCTCGGCTTCTCCCTGGTCCTCGATCTCGCCGGGTTGGTGGCGGTCGTCATGCTCCTCGGTCTGGGGGTGCGCCGCTATCTGTTGCGTCCCCCAGAGCTCCCCAACTGCGGAGAGAATGCCCTGATGCTGGGGCTGTTGCTGGCGATCCTGGTCTCCGGCTTTGCAGTCGAGGGAGCGCGGATGGCGGCGACCGAGCTCGGGACCCCTCTCGCCCCCTGGTCGCCGGTCGGCCTGGGCGTCGCCCGGATTTTGGACGGGATGCCGCTGGAGGAGCTGCAGGCCCTTCACCGGGGCCTGTGGTGGGGGCACTTCGTCCTGGTCCTCGCCTTCTTTGGCGCCATCCCCTTCACCAGGCTGCGTCACCTGCTGCTGACTCCGGCCACCGCACTCTTTGCCGATCGCGGACCGACCGGGGCTCTGGTCACCCTCGACCTGGAGGCCGAAGGGGCCGAGACCTTTGGCGCGTCGAAACTTTCCGACCTGTCCTGGAAGGATCTTCTCGACGCCGACGCCTGCACCTATTGCAAACGTTGCCAGGACCGCTGCCCGGCCTGGGCGACGGAGAAACCCCTGTCGCCGATGCAACTCGTCAATCAGCTTCAGGACCTCGCCTTCAACGATCCGGGAGGGGACCTGATCGCGACCGTCACCCCCGATGTCCTGTGGAGCTGCACCACCTGCCGGGCCTGCCAGGAGATCTGTCCGGCGACCATCGAGCATGTGCCCAAGATCGTCGCCATGCGCCGCCATCTGGTCCTGATGGAAGGAGCCTTCCCCGGCGACGAGGTGACCACAGCCGTCAACCAGACCGAGGTCAACGGCAACCCCCTGGGGATGGGCTACGCCACGCGCGGCGACTGGGCAGCCGAACTCGGCGTCAAGACCCTGGCCGAAGACCCCGAAGTCGACATCCTCTACTTCGTCGGCTGCTACGGGTCCTTCGACAAGCGCAACATCAAGGTCGCCGGGAGCTTCATCGCCCTCTGCCGGGCCGCTGGAATCAAGGTGGGGATTTTGGGGAAGGAGGAAAAATGCTGCGGCGAACCCGTGCGCAAGCTCGGCAACGAGTACCTTTACCAAAGCCTCGCAGCCGAGAACATCGCCCTGATTCAGGGCTACGGCGTCAAGCGGATCGTCACCACCTGCCCGCACTGCTTCAACACCCTGGCCAAGGATTATCGGGATCTCGGATTCTCCCTCCCCGTGGAGCATGCCGCCACCTTCCTGGAGCAGTTGCACCGGGAGGGGCGGCTCCCCCTCACCCCGCAAGCCTTCGCCTGCACCTACCACGACAGCTGTTATCTGGGGCGGTACAACGGTCTGCTCGAGGCTCCGCGGGCCT
>JBBQBQ010000171.1:0-7710 GCA_038317685.1 Desulfuromonadales bacterium
GTTGGGATAGAGGACCAGGGTGATCAGTTCGGCCGAGTTCTTGGCCGCCACCGATTCCGGGTAAAGGCCGGCGTTGAATTCGCCGAGGTCGAATTCGTCGGTGGAACAGGCCTTCCAGAGCCGCAAGGTGTTGACGGTGCCGTTGCGGTACCCCGGCACCGGCACATCATAGGGGACCGCCAGGACGTCGCGGGTCTCCACCCACCGGGGCCGCTGCCGCCCCTGGCCGTCGAGCCGCCATTCGACCCGGCCCCCGAAGTGGACCCGCTGGGTATACTCGGGACGTTCCAGCTCCCAGGGGTTCCCCTCGCGCAGCCAGTGGTCGGGTTCCTCGGCCTGCTCGCCGGCGATAATCTGCTGGCGGAACATGCCGTATTCGTAACGCAGCCCATAGCCGGTGACCGGCAGCTGCAGGGTGGCGCAACTGTCGAGGAAACAGGCGGCAAGCCTCCCCAGGCCGCCGTTCCCGAGCCCGGCGTCATTTTCGTTCTCGGCCAGTTCCTCCAATTCCATCCCCAGGCACCGCACCGCCAACTCCGTCGCTTCGTCGAGCCCGAGATTGAGCGCGGCATTCCCCAGTGCGCGGCCCATCAGGAACTCCAGGGAGAGGTAGTAAGCGTGCCGGGCGTCGGCTTCCACGTAGGCGTAGCGGGTACTCTTCCAACGTTCCATCAGCCGGTCGCGCAGACTCAGGACCAGGGCCTGGTAGGCGTAGTGGGCCGACCGGCTGTGGCGGTCGCGGCCCAGGGTATGGGAATAGTAACGCCGAAAGTCCTCTACCAGGCTGTAGACGTCCATGCCGAGAGGAGGGAGATCGGTCAGGCTCGCATCGAGGGCTTTTCGCAGGGTTTTGACGTCCATGGTGGTCCTTTGCAGGGTGTTTGAGAGGCTGACGGCGAACCATTCAAATCGCCTTCAACCGAAAGTCTTGCCCGTAACCTTACTCCAAAACATCCGGCCTGTCACAGCCCCAGTTCCCCCGCCACCTCCTGCATCGCCCGCAGGCAGATCTCGCAGAATTCGTCGAGGGGAATGCCGATCATCTCGCATTCGGCGATGGTCTCCCGGTCGGCGCCGGCCGCGAACTGGCGTTCCTTGAAGCGCTTGCGCACCGACTTGGGCTGGACGCTGGCGAGCTTCTTGTCCGGATAGACCAGGGCCGCGGCGGCGATCAGGCCGGTGATCGTTTCACCGGCGGCGAGGGCATGGTGGAAGACCTCCTGGCGCCGCCTCCCGCCTTGGGCCGTTTCGTTGTGCATCCCGATCGCCTCGATCATCTCGGGTGCCACCCCTTGGGCCTTGAGCAGCGCTTCCGTCTCCAGGGTGTGGGTCTTGAGGTCGGGCTGGCTTTCGGCGTCGAGGTCGTGCAGCAGTCCCGCCAGCCCCCACAGCTCCGGATCGGCGCCGAAGCGCCCGGCCAGAGCCCGCATGACCGCTTCGGCGGCCAGGCAGTGGTTGACCAGGTTGGGGTTCTTCAGCCGCCCCCGCAGCAGGGCGAGGGCTTGGTCGCGGGTGATGCCGTAGTCCATCGGTCGTCCTCCGTGGTCTGGATGGTTGTCGGCCAATATACCCGGCGGCGGCGCCCGTCACAACCGCAAAGACCCGCCCTGGCCTCCCAGGCCGCCACGGGACCGAGGTTGCCCGGGCCGGTTTGGGATGGCTGGTTGACCGCAGGGATGGTTCGAAGGACTGACGCCGGAATTTTCCCGGGCTTCCCCCTTGGCAGCAGCTCCCACCTGCGCTATGATGCAAGCTTCCAATTAACCGACACTTTTCCCCGAGGCCGCCGCCGGTCCCTGCCCTTGTCGCGCATCGTCTCCCTTCTATTCTGCGGATTGCTCCTGGCCGCAAGCCTGGTCGCCCCGGCCCGGGCCGAGGAGCTGATCGCCGCTTATCCCCTCCTGCCGACCGGCTATTCCTCCATCAAGGTCTTCGACCGCCAGGAGCGCTTCGTCGGCCGGATTCTTCCCGAAGGCCGCCGCTGGGTCCCTCTGGACCGGATTCCGGTCTTTTTGCAGCAGGCGCTGGTTGCCATCGAGGATGCCCGCTTCTACCAGCATGGCGCCGTCGATTTCCGCGGCATCGCCCGGGCGCTGATGAAAGATGTCGTCAAGGGAAAGCTGGTCGAAGGAGGGTCGACGATCACCCAGCAGCTGGTCAAGAACAAATATCTGACCGCGGAGAAGACCCTCGACCGGAAGGTCAAGGAAGGATTTCTGGCGCTGGAATACGAAGGGAAATATTCCAAACAGCAGATTCTGGAAATGTATTTCAACGAAATCTACTTCGGCAACGGAGCCTGGGGAATCGCCCAGGCCTCCCGGCTTTATTTTGATAAAAACCCCGAGGAGCTCTCCGACGCCGAATCCGCCATGCTGGCCGGCGTGCCGAAAAACCCGGGGCGCTACAACCCGCTCGGGCCCAGAACCGAGGTCGACAAGCGGCGGAACACGGTCCTGGCGCGGATGGCGGAACTCAAGATGATCAGCCCCCGGCAGGAGCAGAAATTGCGCTCCCAGCGGGTGAAGACGGCCCAGCCGGGGCAAGCCCCGCAGTACCTGGCTCACGTCCGCCGCAAGCTGATCGAGTGGTACGGACCGCAGGTCATCGAAAGGGGAGGGCTGAACGTGGTTGCGGCGATGGACCTGAACCTCCAGAAGCTGGCGGAAAAGCTCCTTCCGGAGGGAGTGAAGCGGGTCTCTCCGGAACTTCAGGGGGCGCTGCTGTGCCTCGATCCGGCGACCGGCGATATCGTGGCGATGGTCGGCGGGGTTGACTTCGCCAAGAGTACCTACAACCGCGCCCTGTTTGCCGAGCGCCAGCCCGGCTCAGCGATCAAGCCGCTGATCTATGCCGCCGCCATCGCTCGGGGGATCACCGCCAGCAGCCGCTGGGACGATACGCCGGTCAGCTACGACAAAGGGAACGGCCAAACCTGGACGCCCCGCAACTATCGGGGCGAATCCTTCGGCGAGCTTTCGCTCCGGGAAGCCCTGGCCCGCTCGGACAACGTCATCACCGTCAAGCTCCTCGATACCATCGGCGTCCCCTACACTGTCGATTTCGCCGGGAGGATGGGTCTGCGGCTGCGCACCCCCAACGATCTTTCCCTGGCCCTGGGAACGACGGAGGTGACCCTCCACGATCTGACCCTGGCCTATGCCCCCCTTGCTAGCTCCGGCCGGCGGGTCGAATCGCGGACCATCGTCCGCATCCGCGACCGTCAGAAGAACAGCTGGACGGAAAACCCGCCGGCGATCACCCCGGTCCTGTCGCCGGCCACCGCTTATATCACCACCCGGATGCTGCAGGACGTCCTGACTTACGGAACCGCCAAGTCCCTGAAAAAATTTGCCGAGGAGCGCCCCGCGGCCGGCAAGACCGGCACCACCGACGATTATCGGGATGCCTGGTTCATCGGCTATACGCCGCAGCTGATCACCGGGGTCTGGGTCGGCTACGATAAGCCGAAACCGGGGGGGAAGGGCTTCACCGGCGGGGCGGTCGCGGCGCCGATCTGGGAACGCTTCATGCGCCGGACCCTGGCGGGGACTCCCGCCAGCGATTTTCCTCAGCCGGAGAGCATTGTCGCGGTGGAGATCGATCCGAAGATCGGCTGCCCGGCGGGTCCCGAGACCCCCGAACCCCGGACGGAATACTATCTTTCCGGGACCGAGCCGACGCTCCCCTGTCCCGGCGCCGGTCCCGCCACCCCTTCGGCCCCGCCTGAAGGCCCCGCGCTCCCCGGCGCGATTTCACCCGAAAGCCTCCCTCGCCCCGATTAGCCTGCCGCCGCTGCTCCCCGGGCGCCTTCACTCAAGTCTGGCCGATAGAGGACCTTGGTGGTAAGCTGACCCGACCCTTTATCCTGACTCTTCTTTGCCGGGAGGCAAGACCCCCATGAACTTCGTCGTCATCTGCCTGCATAGCCTGGATATGCGCGACTTCCACAGCCAGCTGCGGGATACGCCGTTTCTGGATGAGCTGCGCACGACGTCGATCTTCGTTCCCTTCGGCCGCGGTCAGGGCCATCACCACGGGGATTCCCTGAATGCCGAGATGACCGGGGTCTGGACCGGGCGCTGTTGCGATTCCCGGCTCAGCGCAAACGGTTATCAGGCGGCGGAGCGATGCTGGTGGCCCCCGAGCCTTCTCGAACGGCTCCGGGACCAGGGTTACGACATCCTGTCCGGGATCGGCTCCGGCGTGGCGGACGACATCGGCACCTTTGCCGTCGAAGGTCTGAACCGCTCCTGGCTGAAGGATCAGCCGGAGCGGCTGGAGCCATTCCTCTGCCCCCGGCCGACGGATCTCTCCGGCCTGCTGGCCGCGGCGGGGAAGTCCCGACGTTTTTACCTGCACCTCTTCCTGCGGGAGACCCATCGTCCCTGGACCGAAAACTCCGCGTTGTCGAGACTGGCCTGCCCGCGGGGGTGGAAAGGGCTGCGGCAGCGGCTGGGCCCGACCCGCGGCGGCTGGCCCCGGGACGCCTCCTGGGCGCGGCGTCTGGCCCTGGAGCAGCCCGATGCCTTCGCCCGGCTGCGGCGCTCCGGCCTGGCCCGGGCCGACCGGCGCATCAGGGAGATCTTCGCCGCGACCCAGGGTCTTGAGAACGTGACCTACGTGATCTACAGCAACCACGGCGAGGTCTTCGATCACTTCCGTTATCATCTGCCGCATCCAAGGGTCCGGATCGACGGCTTTGAAATGGTGGAGGGAACCTCGCACGGAAATTTCCCCTATGAGGTCCTTTACAGCAATATGCAGATGTGGCAGATTCCGGGGCAGGCTCCGCGGGTCATGGAAGGGATCGGCCGTTCCATCGATTTTGCGCCGACGATTCTCGACCTGGCCGGACAGGAGCCGATGGGGATGGACGGCCTCAGCATGCTCCCCGACTTCGCGGCCGGGGGCTTCCCGCACCGGCGCCGTTATGCGGAAAATTCAACGGGCGGTGGCTGCATCAGCATGGTCCGGGAGGATGGCTTCAAGTTCCTGGCGATCGGCCTGGTCCCTGAGGGGACGCCCAACCTGCATGCGGCCCGGGGTTTTCCGGAGCATCGGATGGCGGTCTTCGACCTGAACGCCGATGCCGGCGAATACGTCAATCTCATCGATTCGGACCGCGGCCGGGAGGTTGTGGCCTGGGCGGTCAAAGAACATGCCGCCCTGAAGGGACCGGGGTGACGTTTCCCCGGCAGCCGCCGGCCGACCGCTCAGCCTGTGCAACCCCACCACCTTTCTGCTATCCTCACAGAAGACCCTGACCCAAAAGGAGCTGCCTGGTGCTCAGCCAAGAACTGATTGCCCTCGATTGCCCTTATTGCCAAGAGGAGATATTTCAACCGCTGCAGTGGTTCAAACAACCCTATTTTACCTGCCCGGCCTGTGACGGCGGGCTGGCCGCCGACCAGTTCGCCCCCCTCGTGGTCGCCATCGAGGAGGCCCTGGAAGCCAGGGTCGCGGACATGCTGCGGGGCGAAGCGTCCTGCGGCGGCGGCTGCCGCTGCGGGAAAACGGCCGACCGCAAGGAGTCGCCATGAATCTGGTCGCCATCCTCTATCGCCTGGCCCTGGCCTTCTGGGTCGGCGGGGTTGCCCTCTTTACTCTGGTCCTCACTCCGATCCTTTTCAAGACCCAGCCCCGCGATCTGGCCGGCAAGATCGTCGGGGTGCTCTTCCCCGGGTACTTCCGCTGGGGACTCGCCTGCGGAGCCGTCGCTCTCGTCGCCCTGCTGCTGCAGCGCGGCCGCCACTTCGTTCCGGCCCTGGTCCTGCTGTTGCTGATGCTGGCCGCGACCACTTTCCAGGCCCTGGTCATCGAGCCGAAGGCCGCGGCCCTCAAGGAGCAGATCGGTTCCTTCGAAACGACTACCAAGGACCATCCGCTGCGCCGGGAGTTCGCCCGGTTGCACGCCGTCTCGGCGGTCTGCAATCTGACCGTCCTGGTCGGCGGGGTGGTGCTGGTGGTGCTGTTGTAAGCAAAGCCCGGATCCTTTCCCCGGAGTTCGGAGATAGCTCTTGGTCAGAATTGGCAGATGTGGTATAAAGCGGCTCACTCCAACCCCTGGCGACCGGCCCTAGGAAGTGGACCGATGGGAAAAGTTCTGATCATTGACGACGACCGCCTCTTCCTCGAGTTTCTTAAGGGTTACCTGGAGAAGCGCTGTCCCTCCCTGGAGGTCGAAACCTTTGTCAATCCGGTGAAGGGGCTGGCCGCCATCAGCGCGGACCTCGACCTCCTCCTTCTCGATCTGGAGATGCCCGGACTCGACGGCAGCAAAATCCTGTCCTACGCAACCGCCAAGGGACTCAGCAAAAACCGCATTATCATCCTCTCCGCCCGCGACGCCGACTTCCTTCACCAACGCTTCCCCATGGGGTGCTGTCTGGCCGTCCTCAACAAGCACGAGGCGCGGCAACAGACGGTCCTCGACATGGTCTTCAACTCCCTCCAGATGAAGTGCGAAAGGGGCTAGTGCCCCGGGAGATCCCGGACTTTTTTTGCAAAGGAACACCCCCCATGACCGAGGCGGCACCCTGTCCCGCGGAAGGCCAACCGTGATGTCCCCCCGCAATCCCTTTCCGACCGTCGATATCATCATCCGCCAGGGGCAGCGGATCGTCCTCGTTGAGCGCCGTAACCCGCCCCATGGCTGGGCCTTGCCGGGGGGCTTCGTCGCTTACGGCGAGAGCCTGGAAGCGGCGGCGCGGCGTGAGGCGGCAGAAGAGACCGGCCTCACCCTTTCGGACCTGCGCCAGTTCGGCGCCTACTCCGCCCCCGACCGCGACCCGCGCCAGCACAACCTCTCCTTCGTCTTCACCGCGGCCGGGGCCGGACTCCCACGCGGCGGCGACGATGCGGCCCGGGCCGTTCTTTTCCCTCTCGACGCCCTCCCTGAGCCCCTCTGCTTCGATCATGGCCGGATCCTCGCCGATTACCGCGCCGGCCGGTCGCCCCTGGGACCGCCCCCGGTCCCGGCCGTCTCCTTTATCGCCAAGTCGGGGACCGGCAAGACCACCCTGGTGGAGCGGGTCATCGCCGAACTGACGGGGCGCGGCTACCGGGTCGGGGCGATCAAGCACGACGCCCATCGCTTCGACATCGACCATCCCGGGAAGGACAGCCACCGCTTTACCGCCGCCGGCGCCGCGACGATGCTGATCTCCTCGCCGGCCAAGCTTGCCGTCGTCAAGCAGCATGACGCCTCGCCGCCCCTCGAAACCCTGATTGCCACCTATTTCCCCGACGTCGACCTGGTCCTGTCCGAGGGCTTCAAGGAAAGCCTCCTCCCGAAAATCGAAGTCCATCGCGCCGCCCATAACCAGGCGCTCCTCTGCCGCGGGGAAGTCCACAACCCGACGCTGATCGCCGTCGCCAGCGACGAGCCGCTGAGCCTCGACGTTCCGGTCCTCGACCTCAACGATCCGGGGGCCGTGGCCGATTTCATCGTGGCGCACTTCCTCGCCCCCGACCCGCGGCCAGCCCGCTAAACCCTCGACGAAGGAGGCACCATGAAGGCAGCCATTCTCACCCTGAGCGACCGCAGCGCCCGCGGCGAGCGGGACGACCTGAGCGGACCGGGCCTGGTCCGCTGGTTGCGGGAGCGCGAGGTCGAGATCGTCCGCAGCGAAGTCATCCCCGATGAGGCCGACCAGATCAGCGCCATCCTCGCCCTCTGGGCCGACGCCGGCGATCTGGATCTGATCC
>JBBQBQ010000172.1:0-7675 GCA_038317685.1 Desulfuromonadales bacterium
AGGCGCCCCCGCCTCCCAATAGGGGAGCTGCGCGGCGTCCCGCAGCCAGAGGTAGCCGATCCCCCGCTCCAGGTCGAGCATGCTCAGGACTCCCGAGCCGAGGGAATAGGCGGTCCGGAAACGTCCGTCGTTATAGCCCCGGACTTCCCCCCGTTCCCGGCAGGCGTCCAGGGGCCAGGGAGGGGGCGGCATGCTGCTGCCGGTGCTGATGCTGTCCCAGAGCCGGATCGTCAACTGAACCGGGTCGCCGCCGGTGACGATTCGGCGATGGGCAAGGGCCGCCGTCAGAGGACCTTCCAGGGCCGGCCCGGCGAATTCCAGCCGGACTCGGGAGGGCCCCAAAGCGAAGTCGCGGCTCCGCAGTCCGGAGCTGCCCAGGGCGTGGCCGAAGCGTTCTCCCAAAAGAGCGAAGAAGGCCGCGATCGGATCGGTCGCCGCGGTTTCGCCCATGCCTCCCCTCATTCCCCGCTGATCGGCGGGTTCGGCCAGCCCGATTCGTCAACGTCATGGATCGGATCGAGGAGGAGCAGGTCTTCCATGTCGGTAAAGACTTCGAAGGCCGGCGCTGCAAAGGGGCGTTTCTCCCCGGTCGCGGCGGGCGAAGTCGCCCCTGTTCCGGTGGGCGCAGGGTCAATGCCCACCAGTGCTTCGGCGAGCAGCTGCTGGAGAAAGGTCAGCACTTGCGCCTTCATTTGGGCCGGGTCTCCGGCAAAGGTGGCCAGGGTCCCGGCCACCAGGGACTCGATGCTGGCCCCTCCCTGCAGGCGAAGCCAGAGGTCGGCAGCCGTCGGGGTGAAGGCGTAGTATTTTCCCGTATTAAGATTGACGATGACCATTTCGTCCCCGAAATCCTCATGAACGATATTCGGACCGGCCACGTCCAGCCAGGTGGTTCCTTCCATCACGACTCCTTTCCAGAATCTGGTCCCTCGTAGCACAACCCCGCCGCCGTCTCACGGAGGTCAAGGTCGGCCAGTCCCATCTTGTGTCGAAAGAGGCGTGGCCACTCCTCCTCCACGTTCAGACCGGTCCCGTGCCGGTCGTAAATCTGCTGCAACAAAGCTTGGAAGCGCCCCCGGTGCTCCCGGACCCGCCAAAGGGTGCGGGAGCGGATTTCCTCGGCAGGCAGCGGCCGGGCCACCAGCTCTTCGACTCCCTCTCGGACCGCCGCCGGGGTCGCCGGAACGATGCGCACGTAGTCGTCCTCGAAAAAGGTATCGCGGCCGCCCCGGCTGGGGGTGGAGACGACCGGCAGCCCGCACAACAGATATTGGATACTTGCATACATCGCGCCCTCGCTCGCCGACAGGCAGAGACCGACCCGGGAACGACGCAAAGTCTGTACCACTTCGGGGGTGGAGAGGAAGCGGAAATCAGGGCTCAGGGGATCGTTCAACCAATGGGCATGGGCCAGCTTCTTCCGCACCCCGCGGGCGTAGGGGAAATTGAACATGACCGGGTGGCGGAAGGAGATCAGCGCCAGATTCGGAACTTCGGCAGCCAGGGCATGGCGCTTGTATGGCGACAGGTTGGCATCGTAAACGGCGTCGAAGTCCTTGGCGACGGCCGGGTCGGGCCTAAAAATCTCCTCATCGATCCAGCAATTGTGGTTGCAGTAAATCCCGACCAGCCCGGCCGCCTCAATCAGGCGCAGCTCCTCGCGGGTATTACAGAGGTAGATGTATTGATGGTGGGGATAGGAGCGCTCCTTCTTCCGCTCCCGGCGCCGGATGGCGGCGATGGCGGAAGCCGATTCCTTGGTTCCCCAGAAGTTGAACAGAAAATAGCCGGGGGCATCACCCAGGGCCTGATGCAGGGTGCTGAGATCGTTGTCGTGAAAGACGAGGAGGAAAACCGCCGGCGACCGGTGCAGCACCCGCACAAAGGCCCGGTCGCCATGGCTCGCCCGGCGCAGGTGATGCTTTCCGAGCGCCCAGGCCATGGTGAAGACATGCTTCAGGTTAGCTTCGAAGGAGCGTTCTTTGAAGCCGTTCAGGTCCAAGACCTCTCCGCTGTGTTTATTGGTGGTCGTCTTACCAGCGTCGCAAAGGGCCTTCGGCGATGCGCCAGTCGGTTCTCAAGGTCTCGTGGATACTCAACCATTTAGCGTCTTTTTTCAAGTCCAAATATCTCCCGCGGCTGCCGCCGGAAAGGTTCGAAGGGGGGGCAGATCATCAGCCTCGCCAGAACCCGCAGCAACTTCCCGGAAAGCAGTTTGACCAAGACGGTTTGGGAGCGGTAGCTCTCCGGAATGATTGCGAACAGCTCGCGGTTGTCCCGGAACAACCGGCGGTATCCGGTCAGCAGCAGGGATTGGTCATAGGCGGTGCTCCAGCCGATCAACTCACCGGAGCGTTCGGTATCGAGGCCGTGGGCTTTTTCCAGGCGGTGCGCAGCCTGCAGCCGCCCTATGGCGATCCGGTTATGCTCGACCACCTTTTGGGTCAGGCTGAAAAATTCCGCCTGGTTGAGAAGGAGCTTGAGCTTTTGCCTCATGGTCATGACGGTCAGGGGATTGATGCCGATATGATTGGCGCCGTGAACGCGGTAGTTGATGAGTGGCTCCTCGACAACGTCGCTGCCGAAGAGTTTGGCCGCGACGAAGGCGAGCCACCAGTCATGGGGGGGGGCGGCTGGCAAGGCGTCGCCAGAGGTGCCAGACCAGGGCGCCCCGCCAGCGCAGCTGGCGAAGGGGCTGCCAGCGGAAACCGCTGACATTGCCGCCGTGGCGTCGATAGTAAAAGGTCTGCTCCGGCGCCAGCACCACCTCTCCGGCCAACTCCCCGAGGAGCCCAAGCCACGAATCGTGCATCGGAATCCCCGGCGGAAAGGGGAGGGCCAGGTCCAGCAGGGGGCGGGTGAAGGCCATGGAACAACCGGTATAGCAGTTCCAGGCCAGGTTGCGCCACACTCCGGTCGAGGCATGGAAGGTTTGATAGAGGGTCCGGCCGGTCGGTTTCCCGGCGGCATCGACGACTACGCCGTCCATCATGATGGCGAAGACTTCTCCGGCGCGGGGAGTCAAGTAGCGTTCGACAACGGCCAGTTTGCCGGGGAGCCAGACGTCGTCCTGATCAGCGAGGACGATCAGCTCCCCCCGCGCGGCCCTCAGGGCGTTTTCAAGGTTGTAGCTCGGGTTGTGAAAGGTTTGGTCCGACAGGATGCGCAGCCGGGGGTCGGGGCAGCCCTGCAACAGCGCCAGGGACCCATCGCTGGAGCCGTCGTCGGAGACGACCAACTCGTCGTCCGTCCCCAGCTGGACGAGGATCGAGGCGAGTTGTTCGGGGAGATAACGTTCCCCGTTGCAGGTCGTCATGCAGACTGAGATGTGGGTCGTCATGGGCCAACTCCCGGCCCGAAGAGGCGTCGTCGGACGTTTCTCCACAGCTGGTGGCTGACCACCCAGCCGGTTCTGACGAAGGTTCCTCCCCAAGGCCCCAATTCGGCCGTGGCGAATTTTAACCCCTGGTAAGGGCAGTTGCAACGGGGGGCCGGACAGGCGACCGGCTCCCGGTCCGGGCGGAACTCCCCGCGCAGAAGGTTGCCGTAGCCGCGGCGGAGGGTATCGCAATGCCACAGGTTTCCTTCGATATCCATGGAAAAGGCGGTGCAGCCGGCCAGACAACGCCTTTGCCAATAGCTGTTGCCTCCCTCCAGCACCGCTCCGTCTTTCCCGGAGAGGCCCATCTCCCGCAAGAACCGTCGCTCGGCCGGCGCATAAGCGGCCGGATAGAGCTTCCCCCCGTAGCGCCCCCGAAAGGTCTTGAGCCGGAGGTCGGTGACCCCGAACCGGGCCAGCCCTTCGCGGATTTCGGAAAGATCCCCTAATAACGGCGGATAAGCGACACACTCCACGCGGATTGCAAAGCCGGCCCGCTGAAAGCGGACCACCCGCTCTGCGAAGCGCTCCAGGCCGGAGGGGTGGTTGCGCCGTTCCTGCCAATGCAGGCTGGCGCGTAATCTGTG
Organism: Desulfuromonadales bacterium; assembly: GCA_038317685.1. GTDB lineage: Bacteria > Desulfobacterota > Desulfuromonadia > Desulfuromonadales > DDH964 > JBBQBQ01. Next base: position 3,967 of record JBBQBQ010000172.1, read on the forward strand.
GACCCGGCCGGGAGAGATGCGGGCGAGGAAGTCTTCGCAGTTGGCGGTAGAAAGATTGGTGTTGATCGACAACTGGTGGTCCTGCGTCAGGGCTTCCGCCAGATCGACGAATCCGGGGTAGAGGAAGGGCTCCCCTCCCGAGAGATGGATCCGCCAGGTTTGGCCGGTGGCGTTGAAGGCATCGGCGACCTGGCGCGGTGTCAGCTGTCCGCAGAAGGGGTGTTCGGTTCGCCGGTAGCGGTCCAGACCCGATCGGAAGCAGTAGGGGCAGTTGAAGTTACAGGCCTGGTTAAGCTGCCAGTTGAGATGAAAGAGCTCGCTTGCCGGTGCCATGGACCCCCTGTCGGTCGCGTCTGCCACGTCGTTCAGAGCCGCCGCCGTACCTGGTTGATGAAGGTGCGCATCGTCGGAGTCAAAAGTCGTCGCCGCAGAAGGTGACGCCAGTCCCAGCGGCCGTCGGGGGGGAGGTCGGTCACCTCCAGGAACCAGCCGGTTTTGGAGTACTTGAAGCTGAAATCAACACAGTTGTCGCACTTTTCGACGGTGGCACGCTGGTTGTGGATCCGCTCCCGCAGTTCGCGGTAGGCGTCGCCCTGCCAGATTTGCGAAAAGGGCTGCTCCAGGAGATTGCCGATCTTCATGGCGCCGGTGAAGTCCCGGGTGCAGGGGATGACGTTGCCGTTGGACTGGATGAAGCCCATGGTCCAAACCAGGCGGCAGGGGGCTTGGTGACGGATTCGCTGGACACTCCCCGGCTGGTAGGCGTAGCGGCGCAGGGCAGGGTTCTCCGGCAGGAAGTCCTGGAAGGGGTAGTTCGCATCGTAACCGGTATTGGCGGTCTTGGCGGTGAACAGGTCGGCGCCGATGGCCTCGGCAAAGGCCCGGTTCTGGTCGATTTCCCCCTCATTCTGACGCATCAGGACCATGCGCAGGTTGATCTTGGTCGGCGAGCCGAGTTTGCGTTTCAGGGCCATGAGGTTTTCGATCCCGGCAATGACCTTATCGACGCTCCCTTGCTGCCGGTAGCGGGCATAGTTTTCCAGGGAGATGGAATCGACGGCGACGATCAGGTTGGTCAACCCCGAGCGCAGGATGGCGGCGGTGTAATCCTCGTCGTGGAGAAAATGACAATTGGTGCTGGTGGCCGTCTGGATGCCGCGCTCCGCCGCGTAGCGGATCATTTCGGGGAGGTCCCGGTTGAGAAACGGCTCCCCCCAGTCCCAGAGGATGAGGAAGAGGAGGTAGTCCCCCATGTCGTCGATCAGCCCCTGGAATTCGCTAAGCTTCATATCCCGGGGGGGGCGTTGCAGCTCTCCCCGACCGCAGGGGCAGATGGGGCAGGAGAGGTTGCAGCGGTTGGTCGGTTCGATCTGCAGCATATAGGGGAAGGCCGGAACTGAATAACGCTTGGTGTCGAGGCGCATCCGGTTCATGCGCACCCAGTTGTCGAACTTGACCGGCGGAATCGCGCCGAATTTATAGGTGATCATGTCGTGCATGATCTCAGGGTGACGAAACAGCTTGGGCAGGTATTGGAGCATGGCAGCGTCCTTTTGCAATCACGTCGGCTGGTGAGGGGATCGGCGCCCGGGGCCGACCATCACTGATATAGGGGTGAACTGGGTCCGGACAGCATAGAATATCCGACCGCCGTTGTCTCCCTGGAATGGCCCGGGAGGGTCACCCTGCCCGGTCACCCCCGAACATTTTTCTGTTACGGCAGACCGTCGGGCCGACCCGGAACAGGAGGCAAGATGAGATTGACGCAGCGCCTTCAAAGGCGTTTGCGGAGCTGATGGCAGAAGCTCTTCAGGCGCGGTTGATCGAGGGTGCGGCGCAGCCTGGACGGTTCCCCCCGGTCGAACTCGGTGACCTCGGGGATCATGCCGCCGGGAGAGAACCGGAAGCTGTCGTCACAGTGATGACAGATCCCGATTTCGTCTTTGCGGCGGAAGACCGTCTCCCGCAAACGCTGATAAGCAGGGCTTCTCCAGATGCTGGTAAAGGGTTGTTCGCGGAGGTTGCCGAGGATCATCCCGGCGGTGTAATCACGGCAGCAGGGGACGACTTCGCCGTCGGCAAAGACATTGCTCATGGTCCAGACGCGCCGGCAGCTCCGGCGGGCACGAAGTCGCTGGTAACTGCCGGGGGCGTAGACATAGCGTCGCCAGTGGGGGTTGTCGGGGAGGATCTCGGAGTCCAGATAAGTCTCCCCGCAACTGGGGTTGGCCGTCTTGACGGTGAACAGGTCGACGCCGATGGCCCGGGCGAAGTCGCGGGTTGCTGCGACCTCGTGCTCGTTCTGGCGCATGACCACCATCCGCAGGTTGATCCGGGTTTTCGACCCCAGACGCCGTTTCAGGGCCACCAGCTGCTCCACCCCGGAGACCACCGTGGCGACATTTCCCTGCTGGCGGTAAGTGGCATAATTGCTCACCGAAACCGAATCGACGGCGACGATCAGATTGGTCAACCCCGAGCGAAGAATCGCCGTCACATACTCTTCGTCCTGCAGAAAATGGCAATTAGTGCTGGTGACGGTCTGGATACCGCGGTCGGCTGCGTAGCGGATCATCGCCGGCAGCTCCCGGTTCATGAACGGCTCCCCCCAGTCCCAGAGGATCAGGAAGAGGAGGTAAGGCTCCATGTCGTCGATCAGCCCCTGGAATTCGCTAAGCTTCATATCCCGCGGGGGGCGCTCCAGTTCGCCGCGCCCGCAGGGACAGAGGGGGCAGGCGAGGTTGCAGCGGTTGGTCGGTTCCACCTGGAGCAGATAGGGGTAGGCCGGGACGGAGAAGGACCGGGTGTCGAGCAGCATCCGGTTCATGGCAACCCAGTTGTCGAATTTGACCTTCGGGACTGAAGGGAAACGGTACGCGACCAGGTCGTGGAGGATTTCCGGGTGCCGGAAGAGTTTGGGAAGATGGTGCAGCATCGATCGTCTCCAAGAACCCAGGGGTCGCTCTTAAGGGGTGCTGCGCAGCTGCCGGCAACCCTTAAACTCGGGGGCCATGAACCCTGTCCCGCCCGGTGAAGGGTGGCGATTCGAGGGCAGCATAGAAGATCTGCCGGCAGTTGTCTTCATGGAACCGGTCCGGAATCTGCGCTCCGCCCACTCCCGAACGGCAGGCGGCCAGAAAGGCAGCGACCCCTCCTTCGGCGGCGGAATCACCGGGGGGCAGCAGGAAGAGCTGCGGCGCCTCCGCGGCCAAACTCCAGACGGCGCTTCCGGTCGAGGTCACGGCGAGGATCGGCCTGCGAGTCGGAAGGTAGTCAAAGAGCTTGGCCGGCAAAGACGCCAGGGTGGCCGAGAGGAGGAGGAGGCCATGGGCTTTGTGCAGTTCCTCCCGTAAGGTATCCCCCTCGACCGGGGGCAGGACCTCGAGGCGGTGCCCCGTATCTGCAAAGGCGGCCTGCCAAGGCGCAATCTCCCGCAGGTCCACCGCGGTAAAGCGACCCCGCAAGAGGATCCGTAAGCGCCCGGGAAAGTCCCGCGAGCCCAAAAACAGGGGGTTGAGAAGCAACTCCACCCGATTGTTGTATTTCGACCCGGTGAACTGACCCGCATACAACAGCCGCAGCTCATCTCCAGCCGGCGGGTGTTCGTCAGCAGAGCCCTCTCCCTCGAGCGGATAACAGTTCGGCAGAACCGTCACCCGTTCGGCCAGTCGCGGAAACCGACCCAAAAGGAGCCCTCGCCACTCCGGAG
>JBBQBQ010000173.1:0-7646 GCA_038317685.1 Desulfuromonadales bacterium
CGCTGGTCGCTGAGGATCGGGCAGACCTACCTTCGCAAGGGCTGGCAGCAGGAAGGCCGCAAGGTCCTGCAAGGGGTGCTGGCCCATCCCGGCCTCCCCGAAGATCTGCGTCAGGAAGCCCTCGGGGCCCTGGGATGATTCCCGGGGCGGCCGAACTAGCGGAAATCCTTACAACGATCTATTGACAGCGATAGGGTCGCCGGTATAGTTTCCAAGACAGGTAAAACCGTCTTCGTTTTCAACCTGGCACTCATTTGCATCGGATGAACCGCACCGGGAGGCGATATGAATAAATCGGAACTGGTGGAAGCCTTGGCCAACGACAAGAGCCTGACCTACAAACGGGCCGAGGAAATCGTCAATATCATCTTCGATTCCATGTCCACCGCTTTGGCGGAGGGGGGTCGGATTGAGATTCGCGGGTTCGGAAGTTTTGTCGTCAAGGATTACAAGGCTTACATGGGGCGCAACCCCAAGACCGGTGAAGTCATCAAAGTCCATCCCAAAAAGCTCCCCTTCTTCAAGGTGGGGAAGGAACTTCGGGAACGGGTCAACCGCTGAAGATGCTTCTCGCCGGTCGCAGCGAGGTGGAGAATACCGTTTTTCCCCGGGAGAAGAGCAATTTTTCCCGGGTTTTTCATCTTCTCCGGCCCGCATCCGTCAGCCGCGCCGCTACGACCCCTTGGGAAAGCTGGGTCTTTGGTTAAAATGAATCTCTATCGTGGGCTTTTGATCCTGACCCTGGCCGCACTGCTTTTTCCTTCGGGCCGGCCGGCGTCGGCGGCCCCGGCAGCTGTCGGGGCGGGAGCCAAGTACGAAATTCCCGTGGTCCCCGGGGCGGAAGAGGTCGTTCTTTATCCCGCCGATGCTTTTTCCCTCCCGGACAGCGAATCGGCCAGGGAACTCCTGCCGATCTCGCCGGTGAGCCCCATCGCCGCGGCGACCCCGGCCGGGAAGCCGGGACCGGCCAAGACCGGCGAGCCTTTGTCGGCGGTCGTCTATCGGAAATTCAGGCTGCCGGACCAGACCTTCGACCCGAGTCGCTGGCAGCTTTCGGAACAGGGGCAGCGGGCCCTGGCCGAAGTGGCCGAGCTGCTGCGGAGGGATAGCCGGTGGCTATTCCTCCGGGTCGACGGCTACACCGACCAGATCGGCTCGGAGAGTTACAACCAGAAGCTCTCCCTCGAACGGGCGATTTTTTATGCCGACTTTCTGGTGGTCAACAGCGGCATCGACCCCGGGCGGGTCTTTGTCAGGGGCCTCGGCGAGAGCCTTCCGATCGCCGGCAACGAAACACCTGAAGGGCGCGCCTTGAATCGACGGGTGGAGATTCTGGCGCTGGTTCCCCGGCCGAAGGTTCAGTAAGGGCCCGGCCGTCGCTGCCTTAATAGTTATCCAAAGGATTCGATACCATGAAAAATCTCGATACGTTCAAGGACAGCTTCCTCTTCAGAGACATGGACGTATCCGAACGGACGCTTTTGACCAGCCTCTTCACCGAAAAACGTCTCGATGAGGGGATGACGGTCTTTATCGAAAACATGCCCGGAGAATCCCTGTACCTGATTACCGAAGGGATCATCCGCATCTCCAAGATGCTGGCGGAAGGGGACGAAAAGACCCTGGTCATCCTTGGTCCGGAGGACGTCTTCGGGGAGATGGCCATCCTTGACGGCGGCCCGCGCTCGGCAACCGCCCGGGTGATCGAATCGACCACTCTGCTGGGGCTGCGCAAGGTCGATTTCGAGAACCTCTGCGAAACCACCCCCCAGCTCGGCATCAAGCTGGTGCGCAACATCGTGGGGGTTTTCAGCCAGAGGATTCGCGACAACAACGATGACTATCGCGAGATGCTGCTGTGGGCCCTGGGGAAAAAATCCGCCCCGACCGGCGGCTGACGGTGCCTTCGAAAACCGCCCCGCTTCACGCTGGAAACCAGGTCACTCCCTGCCTCCTATTTCGTTGTAATGCCGTCCCCCTTCTTTTATCGTTTCGGCGGTTTTTTACCTCCCACGGTCTGCCGCCGCGGCCCCGTCGGGATCGTCGTTCCTGCCCCTGGAGTGCCGTTTAAGTGCTTGCTCATTATCTCAACCAGAACCTGATCTTCGGCGTCGTCGGCGGAATCGGACTGCTCTTGTTCGGCATGAAGACCATGTCCGAGGGGCTGCAGAAGGTCGCCGGAGACCGGATGCGCAAGGTCCTGGCCTCACTGACCTCCAACCGACTGGTCGGGTCCCTGGTCGGACTGGGGCTGGCGGCGGTCATCCAATCCTCCAGCGCGACCACGGTCATGGTGGTCGGCTTTGTCAACGCCGGTCTGATGACGCTGGTGCAGGCGATCGGGGTCATTCTGGGGGCCAATATCGGCACCACGGTGACGGCCCAGCTGATTGCCTTCAAGATCGGCAAACTGGCTCTCCCCGCCATCGGCCTCGGGGTCGGACTCAAATTCTTCGCTCACCGCAAAAGCTGGGCTTATCTGGGAGAGATCTTTCTCGGATTCGGCCTGCTCTTCCTCGGGCTGGAGGTCCTGCAGGGAGCTTTCGAGCCGTTCAAGGGGAGCTCGGAATTCCGGGAAATGCTCCTGGCGGTGGGGGACCATCACCTCCTGGGCGTATTGATCGGCACCGTCATCACCCTTATCGTCCAGAGCAGCAGTGCCACCATCGGCATCACCATCGCCCTGGCGAGCAGCGGCCTGCTCTCCTTTGAGGCGAGCATTGCCCTGATCCTCGGCGAAAACATCGGTGCGACCATCACCGCCAACCTGGCCGCCGTCGGGACCAACCTGGCGGCAAGGCGGACTGCGTTTGTCCACTTCTTCTTCAATGTGGTCGGCGTCGGCTACATGCTGCTCTTCTTCTCCCAATTCATGCATTTCATCGATTCCGTCACCCCCGGGGCCGCCGATTTTGTCATCCAGACCCAGCAGCAGGCGGTCAGCCTGGGCGGCGAGCTCGGCGACAAGCCCTTTATCGCCCGCCATATCGCCAACACTCATACCTTATTCAATCTTGTCAATACCCTGGTCTTTCTCCCCCTCGTCGGCTGGCTGGCGCGGTTGGCCACGCTGCTGATCCGCGGTCACGACACCGACCCGGGAGCTTCCTTGCGATTTATCGACCATCGGGTACTGAACACCCCGACCGTCGCCCTGGCTCAGGCTCGGGCCGAAATCAGGCACATGGCCCAACTGACCCTGGAGATGCTGAAAGAGACGATCCTCTTCCTTCGGGACCAGGAGGAAAAACGCCTCCCTATCCTGGAGGAAAAAGAACTCGCCGTCGATCTGCTGCAGAAAGAAATCACCGATTTTCTGGTGGCCCTGGGGCAGAAGTCGATCTCCCTGAAGACCTCCCAGGAGATTGTTTCGCTGATGCAGATGGCCAGCGACCTGGAGCGGATCGGCGACCATTGCCAGAATCTCTGGCGGCTCGGCCAACGCCAACGGGACCAGCGTATCCGCTTCTCCGGCGGCGCCCGAGGCGAGCTCGAAGAGATGGCCGGTCACTGCCAGGAATTTTTGAGCTTCGTGGTTGCGGCCCTGGACCGGGGTGACCGCACCATTCTGGAGCGTGCCGAGGAGCTGGAGAATCTTGTCGACGGCCTGGAGGGAAAGCTGCGCAACAATCATATTCGCCGCCTCAACACCGGTGAGTGCGGGGTCATGCCCGGGTTGATCTTTATCGACCTGATTCACAACTATGAGAAGGTCGCCGATCACACCTTCAAGGTGGCCGCGGCTCTGGTCGGGAGAAACTAGTGCTGGCCGCCATCGATCTCGGGACCAATACCGTCCGTCTCCTGCTGGGGACCTGTGCCGGCGGGAAGGTCGACCCGACCCGTTATCTGCGACGGATCACCCGTCTCGGCGGGGACTTTACCCCGGCGGCGGGGCTCTCGCCCCTGGCCATGGAGCGCACCCTCCAGGCCCTGCGGGACTTCGCCGAGGCCATCGATGCAGCCGGGGCCACCGCGGTGCGGGGGGTCGGCACCGCGGTGCTGCGGCGGGCCGGCAACGGACCGGCCTTTGTCGAGCGGGTGCGGGCGGAGACCGGGCTCGGCATCGACATCATCCCCGGTGAAGAAGAGGCCGAGCTGTCCGCCGCGGGGGTCCTGTCGGCCCTGGAGCCGCAGGCGTCTTGCTGCCTGATCTTTGATATCGGCGGCGGCAGTACCGAGTTCACCCTGGTCGAAGCCGGGCAGGTGCGTTTTCACGGGAGTTATCCCCTGGGGGTGATTGTCCTTTGCGAGGAGGATCGGGAGCCGCTTCGGCAGCAGCTGAGGATTGAGGAAACCTTGCGGGACTTGCACCGCGATCTGGTCATGGCCGGCCTGTGGGAGCGGGCTACGGGGCAGGACTGCCGGCTGGTCGGCACCGCCGGGACGGTCACGACCCTGGCGGCGCTTTCCCTGGGGATGAGCGATTACGATTGGCGGCGGGTCAATAACCTGACCCTGGAGATCGGGGAGATCGCCGCCTGGCACCAAACCCTTTCGGAACTCGAGGTCGGTGCCCGGGAAGCGCTCCCGGGCATGGAGGCTGGGCGAGGGGACTTGATCCTGCCCGGCACGGCTGTGGTCCTCTCCCTCCTCGGCGCGACCGGCAAATCAGAACTGACCGTCAGCGACTTCGGCCTGGTGGAAGGGGTGCTGCTCAGTTTAGACCCCGGGAACTGCCGATAAAATTGACATTTTAAGGTCGGTAAACTATATTCGAACTCCTTTTAAGGCAACCGGATTTCCTCCGGCCCTCACTTCTCATCACAGGACATCATTGACCCATGGAAAAGGCCATTCTTTCCGGGAACGAGGCGATTGCCCGCGGAGCTTTTGAGGCCGGTGTGCGGGTTGCTTCGGCTTACCCGGGAACCCCGAGTACCGAAATTCTCGAAACCATCGTCCGCTATCCCCAGATCGATGCATCCTGGGCACCGAATGAAAAAGTGGCCCTCGAAGTCGGTATCGGAGCCTCGTTCGCCGGGGCCCGAGCCCTGGTGGCCATGAAGCATGTCGGCGTCAACGTCGCGGCCGATCCGCTCTTCACCTTCGCCTACACCGGGGTGCGGGGAGGGCTGGTCCTCATTACCGCCGACGATCCGGAAATGCATTCGTCCCAGAACGAACAGGACAACCGCAACTACGCGAAGTTCGCCAAGGTGCCGATGCTGGAACCGTCCGATTCCCAGGAATGCAAGGATTTCACCCGCCTCGCTCTGGAACTCTCCGAGGAGTACGACACCCCGGTCATGCTCCGCACCACCACCCGCATCTCCCACAGCAAGTCGGTGGTGGTGCTGGGAGAGCCGGTGACGGGACTCCCCGAACCGCGTCTGGAGCGGAATGCGGCCAAGCTGGTGATGCTGCCCGGCAATGCCCGCCAGCGCCATCCGCTGGTGGAAGACCGCCAGAACCGTCTGGCCGAGGCCGGGGCGGCGATGGCGATCAACCGCCTCGAACTGCGTGATCCGGAACTCGGCATCATTACCTCGGGGGTCTGCTACAACTATGTGCGCGAGGTCCTGCCCGGGGCTTCGGTCCTGAAACTCGGCTTGGTCAATCCCCTCCCCAAAGCGCTCATCCGGCAATTCGCCGCAAAAGTCAAACGGCTGGTGGTGGTCGAGGAACTTGATCCCTTGATCGAGGAACAGGTCCGGGCCATGGGTCTGGCCTGCCACGGGAAGGATCTTTTCTCCCTTTGCGGGGAATTGACCCCGGGGCTGCTGAAAACGAGCTTCGCCGCCGCCGGGCTGGCCGGATCTGAAATCGCCGCAAGCACCGCCGCCGCCTCGCAGCTGCCGCCGCGGCCGCCCAACATGTGCCCCGGCTGTCCTCATCGCGGGGTCTTCTACACCCTCAAGCAGCTCAAAGCCTATGTGACCGGCGACATCGGCTGTTACACCCTCGGCTTCATGCCGCCGCTCTCGGCCATGGATACCTGTGTCTGCATGGGCGCCAGCATCGGTATGGCGACCGGGGTCGTCAAAGTCGTGGCCCCGGATGAACGCAAGCAGGTGGTGGCTGTCATCGGCGATTCGACCTTTCTCCACACCGGGATCAACGGCCTGATGGACATGGTCTACAACAACGCGCCGGCGACGGTGGTCATCCTCGATAACCGCATTACCGCCATGACCGGTCGCCAGGACAACCCCGCCTCCGGCTTCACTCTCCAGGACCAGACGAGCCACCCCATCGACCTGGCGCAATTGTGCCGGGTCCTGGGAGTCAAACATGTCCGGACCGTCAATCCCCTCGATCTGGCCGCCACCCGCACCGCCCTCGAAGAGGAGATGGCGCGCCCCGAGACCTCGGTGATCATCACCGACCAGCCTTGTGTTCTGGTCAAGCGGTCCGGCATCTACGAGCCGGGACCCATCCTCGAAGTCGATTCCGGACAGTGCACCGGCTGCAAGGCCTGCCTGCGGATCGGTTGTCCTGCCATCATCTGGATGCCGGGGGAGGGACGCAAAGGGGTCGCGCATATCGATCCGCTGCTTTGCAACGGCTGTAGCGTTTGTCGCCAACTCTGCCGGTTTGACGCCATCGGGAGGCCCCAATGAAAGCGGACGTCACCAATATTCTGCTGGTCGGCGTCGGCGGGCAGGGCATTCTGCTGGCTTCGGAGATCCTCGCCGAGACCTTCATGCTGGCCGGATTCGATGTCAAAAAGAGCGAGATTCACGGCATGTCGCAACGGGGGGGGAGCGTCGTCTCCCATGTCCGCTTCGGCCGGGAAGTCTTCTCCCCGATCGTTCCGGAAGGGGAGGGCGATGTCCTCTTCGGCTTCGAGCTGATGGAAACCTGTCGGGCGCTGCCGCTGCTGCGGCCGGGGGCGAAGGTGATCGCCAACGATCTGCGGATCCCGCCGCCGGCGGTCCTCTCCGGACAGATCGCTTACCCCGACAATCTCCCCGAGATCATTCGGGAACGCTGCAGCGATGTGCTGCTGGTCGCCGGCGAGAAACTGGCCGCCGAGGCCGGCAATCCCCGCACCGCCAATACCGTCCTCCTCGGCGCAGTCTCCCAGCGCCTCGAGGTTGCCGAAGGTTACTGGCTGCAGGCGCTGGGAAAGATGGTCCCCAAACGCTTTCTGGAGGAGAACCTCAAGGCCTTTGCCCTCGGGCGGGCCTGCTGATCGAGAAGGATGTCGACCATGTACTGGAATGATGAATTCGAAACCCTCCCTCGGGCGGCCCTCGAAGCCCTGCAGCTCAAGCGTCTGCAGCAGACCCTGGAACGGGTCTTCGCCAGCGTCCCTTATTACCGGGAACGGTTTCGGCAGGCCGGAGTCACCTTCGATCAGATCAAGAGCCTCGACGACCTGCAGCGGTTGCCCTTCACCCTCAAGCAGGATATGCGGGAGCATTACCCCTACGGACTGTTCGCCGTCCCGCTCGACCAGATCGTCCGCATTCACGCCTCCTCGGGGACGACCGGCAAACCCACGGTCGTCGGTTACACCCGGCACGATATCGAGGTCTGGGCCGAACTGATGGCCCGCTCCTTCGTTTCCTCTGGGGCCAACAGTCGCGACGTGATCCACAACGCCTACGGCTACGGCCTCTTTACCGGCGGTCTCGGCGCCCACTACGGGGCGGAGAAGCTCGGCGCCTCGGTCATCCCCATGTCCGGCGGCAACACCA
>JBBQBQ010000174.1:0-7640 GCA_038317685.1 Desulfuromonadales bacterium
GATGAATCTGGCCAAGCTCCTCAAGCTGGAGGTGCCGGCAAAATACCAGAAATGGGTGGCCGGTTGCTGACCAGAGTCAGTTTGCAGTTCTTCGCATCACCACCAGGAGTTTGACGTGTCCATTGCCCGTTATCTGAGCCAACTGGTCCAGGATCTCGCCAACCGCCCGGTCGTCGCCGGGGACCGGGCGCTGGCGCGCCAGCATCTGCTCGACGGGATCGCCGCCGGGTTGATCGGCAGCGCCAATCCGGTCGGCCGGGGGTTGCGGGACGTCTGCCAAATCGCGCCCTCGGGGAACTTCGGCCTTCCTGATGCCGCCATGCTCTGGGCCTTCTGCATCAATGCCTCGGTCCTCGAGGATGGGTCGAAGGAAGGCGCCTGCCACCCGGCGGCAGCGGTCTTACCGGTCCTGCTGGCGACCGCGGGAGGAGCGAGTTGGGAGATTGCCGACCGGGCGATTCTAGCCGGCTATGAGGTCATGGTCCGTCTCGCCCGGGTTGGTAACCCGCACTTCACTCTCAAGGGGTTTCATCCCACGGCGATCGTGGCCCCCTTTGGTGCTGCGGCCACTCTGGCGGTGTTGCAAGGTTACGATGCAAAGCGGACCGAGCAGGCCTTGTGCCTGGCGGCCCAGGGGGGCGCCGGTTTGATGGCGGCCTTCAAGTGCGGACCCAGTCAACCGTTGCAGGTGGCCTGGTCGGTGCGAAACGGGGTCCTGGCCGGGCTGTTGGCCGGGCAAGGACAGGCCGGCTACCAACAGATTTTCGAAGAAGGATTCTACCCGGCGTACCTGTCCCGCGAACTGATAACTGCCGTCGATGCTCCATTAACGCATGGCCTGGCCATCCGGGGGAGCTACCTGAAACCTTACCCTGGTTGCCGCCACCTCCATTCGTCGCTTGATGCCCTGACGGCGATCATCGAGCGGGAGGGCCTGAGCGCGGATCAGGTCCAAAGCATTCGGGTAGGAACCTATCAGACGGCGGTCGATACGGAAATTCATCATCTCCACAGCCGCGGCGATGCCTATTTCAACCTTTCCTATGCGATTGCGGCCAGGCTGGTCCTGGGTCACTGCGATTACGACGCCTTTGAAGAAAAGCATTTCGACAATCCGCAGATTCGAACACTGATGGATCAGGTGGCTGTGGCCGTCGCTCCGGACCTGAACGGGCTTTATCCCGGGAAACGGGCTTCACGGGTCGAAATCCTGACCAACGACCAACGGGTCCTGACCGAGGAAGTGCTGATCGCCCGGGGCGAACCCGAAAACCCGTTGCCGGTTGCCTTTACCCGCAGCAAATTTTGCAATGCCGCCGCCGGACATCTGTCGGCGACCGAGCAGGCGCGGATCGAATCGGTCCTCGAAGCCAGTCCTCCGGTCCCGGCCGAAGTCTTCGCCAACCTCATCAAACGTCTTATCACCATGCAGGGGTCCAACAATGCAGCCTGACGATTGGAAGGATCTGTTAGCCACCGACCAACGGAAGCGGGGCCGCCGCAAGGAGGTCTTCCGTACCGATTCAAACATTGAAATCGCCGACGTCTATAACCAGCAGGAATTGGGCAAGGCCGGATTCGACCCGGACCGCGATCTGGGCCAGCCGGGACAGTACCCCTACACGCGGGGGATCTACCCCGGCATGTACCGCGGCGAGTTCTGGGCCATGGGACAGTACGCCGGCTTCGGCAACCCCGAGGCGACCAACGAACGCTTCAAATATCTGATTTCCAAAGGGCAGACGGCCCTGGCCCTGGCCCTCGATCTGCCGACCCAACTGGGTCTCGAATCGGACCATGAACTGGCCGACGGCGAGGTCGGCAAGGCCGGAGTGGCGATCAATTCGCTGCGCGACATGGAAGCGATCTTCGCCGGCATCCCCATCGACCAGACGCGGCAGATCTTCACCACCGCCAACGCCATCGGACCGATCATGCTGGCCCTGTTTCTGGCTCTCGGCGAGAAGCAGGGGACCGACCCGAGCAACTTCTGCGTGGTGCTGCAGAACGATATTCTCAAAGAATACGTGGCCCGCGGCACCTACATCTTTCCGCCCACCCCTCATTGAAGTTCGCCATCGACGCGGTGGAATACTGCACCCAGCATCACCCCCACTTCAAGCCGATCGTGGTCTGCGGCTCGCATATGCGCCAGGGGGGCGCCACCGCGGTGCAGGAGGTGGCCTTTTCCCTCTCCAATGCCCAGGCCTATATCGACGAGGCGGTGAGCCGCGGACTCGACGTCGATGCCTTCGCCCCCTCTCTCGAATGTCAGTTGTCGGTGCCGATGAACCTTTTCGAGGAAGCCAGCAAGTACCGGGCCTTCCGTCGCATGTGGGCACGCATGCTCAAGGAGCGCTACGGGGCCAAGAACCCGGCCAGCATGCAGTGCTTCATCCGCGTTTTTACCACCGGCTACACCATGACCGAGCAGCAGCCGATGAATAACATCGTCAGGGTCACCATCGAGGCCCTCGGCGCGCTCCTCGGGGGGGTCCAGAGCCTTTCCTGCAGCGCCATGGACGAGGTCATCTCGATCCCGACCAAGGAGGCGGCGGAGGTGGCCCTGATGACCCAGCACATCTTGGCCAACGAGACCGGCATCGCCGATGTGGTCGATCCCCTCGGCGGTTCCTACTATGTCGAGGCCCTGACCAACCGCATCGAACACGAGGCCCTGGAGGTCATGGCGGAGATCGCCGCCAAGGGCGGGGCCCAGCAGGCCATCGAGCAGGGGGTCTACCAGAACCATTGCCGCAAGGGCGCCAGCGAATATCAGGAGCAGATCGAAAGCGGCCAGCGGGTCATCGTCGGCGTCAACAAGTTCACCAGCAGCGACAACAAGGTCGAGGCCCAATGTTTCAAGACCGAGGACGGGGTTCAGGAGCGGATCATCGCCAACCTCCAGGAGCTGCGCGCCGAACGCGATCCGGCCCTGGTCGAAGCGGCCCTGGCGCGACTCGAGCGCGAAGTGCGGGCCGGCCAGAACTCGGTTCCGGCGCTGATCGAATGCGCCAAGGCCTACGCGACCATCGGTGAGATGTGCAAGGTGCTCGGTGGTATTTGGGGCTATTACCAGGAAGGCGTGTCATGGACGTGAATCAGACGGAGAAGAAGATTCGGGTGCTGATGGCCAAGATTGGGCTGGATGGGCATAACCGCGGGGTCTATGTCGTTTCCCACGGCCTGCGCAAGGCGGGCTTTGAAGTCATCTACACCGGTCTGCGGCAGACCCCGGCGATGGTCGCCAAGATTGCGGTGGAGGAAGACGTCGACGTCATCGGCATTTCTTCGATGGTCGGTGCCCATCTGTCGATCGTCGCCAAGCTCAAGGCCGAACTGGAGAAACTGGAGGCCGATGATATCGCCATCACCATCGGCGGCATCATCCCCAAGGACGATTACGAGAAGCTCCTGAGTCTGGGGGTCCGCAGGGTATTCCCGACCGGGACCGAAGTCCGGGAGATCGCGACTTTTCTGGCCACCCTCAGGGAAGAGCCGGTCTGGACTTGCGAGGTCCCGGGCAGTCTGGCCGGACCGTCCCTCCAGCAATTGCGTCTGCAAGGGACGCACTGTTCCGTTTGCGGCAAGACCTTCTACCCCAAACGGAAGAATTGTCCCCACTGCCTCGATGAGATCGGGGTTGCCGCGGTGCCTTTGGCCCGGACCGGGACGCTGGTCAGCAGCCACATCTCCAGCGCCGCGCCGGAAGGATTCAGCGCCCCTCACGCCCAGGGCTACGTCCAGCTCGATGACGGCGGGCCGAGCATTTTCACCCTCCTCGCCGATTTCGAGGGCGTCGATCTCCAGGCCGGGCAGGCGATGGAGCTCAAGTGCGTGGAGCAGCGGCGGGATGCCAACGGCGCCGGCATAGTCGGCTACCGCTTCCGGCCCAAGGCCTGAACCTGGCTCGAAATCATTAAAGGAGTTTGCCTTGAAAGAGACCTACGTACTCGGTGTCGCCATGAACCGGTTCGGCAAATATCAGGAGACGAGCCTCAAGGAACTGGCTTATGAGCCGATCTGGCAGGCCATTCGTGATTCTCAGGTCGATCCGCACCAGATCGACATCGCCTTTGTCGGCAATGCCTACGGCGGCATCCTCCAGGGCCAGGAATCGATCCGGGGCCAGGGGATCATGCGGGAAGCCGGCATCACCGGCATCCCGATCATCAACGTGGAGAACGCCTGCGCCTCGGGCTCGACCGCCTTTTACCTGGCTCACCGGGCGGTCGCCTCGGGCCAGGCCCGGCTGGCGTTGGTGGTGGGGGTGGAAAAACTCTTCTGCGGCGATACCCCGACCAGCCTCAAGGCCCTCGCCACCTCAACCGACGTGGCCGTCGAGGGGCAGATGGGGATGGTCTTCTCCGGCATCTACGCCATGCGGTTTCGCCAGCATATGGTGAAGTACGGGATCACCCACGAGCAGTTGGCGCAGGTCGCGGCCAAGAACCATTTCCACGGCTCCCTCAATCCCCACTCCCAATACCAGAAAGCCAGGAGCGTCGAAGAGATTCTCGCGTCGCGGATGATCGCAGATCCGATCACCCTGCTGATGTGCTGCCCTCTTGGGGATGGCGCCGCCGCCTGTCTGATCGGTGATCGGGAGCTGGCCAAACAGATGGGAAAACGGCCGGTCAAAGTCGGCGCCAGCGTCCTCGGCAGCTTTGACATCAGCGGCCGCCAGACCCTCTCCATCGCCAACCGCACCGCCCAGAAAGCCTATGTCGAGGCAGGGGTGACAGCCAGGGAGGTCCAGGTCGCCGAGGTTCACGACGCGGTAGCGCCGATCGAACTCTACCTCTACGAAGAACTTGGCTTCTGCGGTCCTGGTGAAAGCGGCCGGATGATGGACGAGCGGGCCACCTGGTTCGACGGCCGCCTCCCGGTCAACACCTCCGGCGGCCTGACCGCCAAGGGCCATCCAGCTGGTGCCACCGGGATTGCCCAGGTCGCCGAGATTGCCTGGCAAATGCGGGGAGAAGCCGGCAAACGCCAGATGCCGTCGCTGCCGAATGTCGGTTTGACGGAAAACGGCGGGGGCAACATGGCCGGTGAGACGGCGGTGGTGGCCGTCAATATTCTGCAAGGCGAGTGACCCCCGCCAGGGGAATCCATAAGCAATCAATTCCATCAATGTCCTGCAAGGAGCACAACATGTCGAAACCGATAAAAAAACCTCTGGAGGGGGTCCGCGTCCTCGACCTGACCGCCTGGCTGTCCGGTCCTTACACGACGGAAATCATGGCCCACCTCGGCGCCGAAGTGATCAAGATTGAAAAACATGATGGCGGTGACGCGGTCCGCAATAACGGCCCTTATTTCGGACCGAACGGGATCACTCTGAAACGGACCGACCCTCGGGAAATCTCCCTCTGCATCCTGAAACGATCACGAGGGAAGAAGAGCGTCTCCCTCAACCTCAAGTCGGAGGAGGGGAAAGCCATTCTGCGTCGGCTGGTTGCCAGCAGCGACATCGTGGCGGAAAATTTCCTGCCGGGAACAATGGAGAAACTCGGTTTCGGCTATGAAGTGCTGAAGCAGATCAAACCCGACATCATCCTTGGCTCCTGCTCCGGCTTCGGCCAGACTGGTCCTTACAGCCAGTTGGCGGCCTTCGATCCGGTTGTCGAGGCGATGAGCGGGGTCATGGAGGTCACCGGCTACGCGGAGAACGCGCCGGTGCGACTCGGAGTCGCCGGCGGCGACCTGATCGCGGCCCTCTACCTCGCCATCGGTCTCCAGGCGGCCATGCGCTTCCGGGACCAGACGGGCAAGGGCCAGCATGTCGATGTCTCGATGCTCGATTCTCTCTTCTCTTTCCTCATGGAAGAGAGCCTCGACGTCTTCCTCGACAACAACATCCCGATTCGTACCGGCAATCGCCGCCTGCGGCTGACCCCCTTCAACTCCTACGAGTGCAAGGACGGCTATGCCGTGATCTGCAGCGCCGCCGACAGCCACTGGGTCGGACTCTGCAAAGCGATGGGTCGGGAGGACCTGATCACTGATCCTCGCTGCGAGAAGCTTGACTTTCGCCAGGCCCATGCGGACTTCGTCGATGCGACCGTGGAGTCCTGGACCAAGACTTTGACCAAAAAAGAAGTGGTGGCGGCGGTGCGCAAGGCCGGGGTCGCTTCCGGCGAAGTGGCGACCATCCCCGAGGTCCTCAACGATCCTCAGCTCAAGTATCGGGGGATGATCACCGATCTTTACCACCCGGAGTTCGGCAAGGTGAAGGGTGCCGTCGGCCACGATTTCCCCTTCCGGTTTAGTGACGCCGAAGTCGGATTCGATCTTCCCGGGGGCTATCTGGGAGCGCAGAACGAGGAAGTGCTCTGCGATATTCTCGGGTATTCCAAGGAAGAGGTCGCCAAGTTCAAGGAAAACGGGGTCATTTAACCGCATCCCCCCGGTCCGCCAGGACGGAACCGGGTCCGGGCTGAATTGCCAAGGAGATCGATTATGGGTAATAAACCGACGCTGTTGGCCCAACCGGGCAAGTTCGGCACCCTGGAACTGAAAAACCGGCTGGTCATGCCGGCCATGTGTACCAATTACACCTATCAGGGTCATTTTACCGATGAGGCTGTTCACTACTACGGCCTGCGGGCCAAGGGCGGGGTCGGGCTGATCGTTATCGAGGCGGCGGCCATCGACTACCCCATCGGGCGTTCGGTCATCAACTGCGCCGTCTCCCACGACCGGTTCATCCCGACTCTGAAGAAGCTGACCGACGAGATCCACAAGTACGGCGCCAAGGTCTCCCTGCAGATCATGCACTCGGGGCGTCAATCGAGCTCCCTGACCGGCGGCACCCAGCCGATCTCCTGTTCCAGCCAGGCCAGCGCCCAGCAGCTGTACAAGGAAGCGCCGCGCCAGATGACCACCTATGAGGTCAAAGAGTGCATCAAGCAGTTTGGCGAGGGTGCCCTTCGCGCCAAACAGGCCGGCTTCGATACGGTTGAGGCCCATTTCGCGCACGGTTACCTCGGCAGTTCCTTCCTGTCGCCGTTTCTGAACAATACCCGGGCCGACGAGTACGCCGGCATGGAGGGCGGGGTCCGCTTCGCGACGGAAGTCATCCGTTCGATCAAGCAGCACTGCGGCGAAAATTACCCGGTCATGTCCCGGATCAACGGTGACGATTACTACCCCGACGGCGGCGTCACCAGTATCGATTCGATCATGATCGCGGCAGCCCTGGAGCAGGCCGGCTGCGACTGCATCAATATTTCCTCCGGCTTGCGGGAATCGAACCATCCCCTCCACGATCAGACCGCCGGCTCGCCGCGCGGCTCCTGGGTCTATATGGCTGAAGCAATCAAGAAGTCGGTCAAGGTCCCGGTCATGATCGCCAAACGGATCTCGGAGGATATGGCCGAAGGGATTCTCGAGAGCGGCGCAGCGGACTTCGTCTGTATCGGCCGGCCGCATATCTCCGACCCGGAGTATGTCAACAAGCTGCTGAGCGGCAATGCCGAGGACATCAAACCGTGCGTCTGGTGTGCCCAGGGGTGCTTCGATGTCCTCTGGATGCTGGCCCCGACCACCTGTCTGACCAACCCGGCCGCCGGTCGGAGCGAGGAGACCTCCCTGGAAGAGCTGCCGCAGGCTTTAAAGAAGAAAAAGGTTCTGGT
>JBBQBQ010000175.1:0-7559 GCA_038317685.1 Desulfuromonadales bacterium
GGGGGAGGAGCGGGGGGGTAAAAATACGTATACAACAAAAATACAAAATACGTATACAAGACCACCCTCTGCGTGTCAATAAAAAATCGTTTGTTTTAAGTATGAGCCGTCGTTAACGCTCGAGTTGCACAAATAACCTAATAAATTAAAGATTTTTTTTGATTTTTTCCGAATATTTCGAACGGAATATATCCCCCGGAAGACACAAAACGTATTTTCAGAATGGCGATAAGAACCACCTGTAAAATTTCGTTGTAAATTGAGTAACAACCTGAACGGTAAGATTGATTTAACCATGGCGGATTCAAATTGCAAGGGCGCCACTTCGGGCCTCATCGAAGATTTCCTGGGGCGTCCGGTAGCCAAGGCACTTTCGAGGTCGGCTGTTGAGCCGGTGAACGGCCTTTGCCAAAGGTTTTTCTGAGATGCGCTTGAAGTTCGTCCCCTTGGGGAAGTAGAAGCGCAACAAGCCGTTGGTGTTCTCGTTCGTTCCCCGCTGCCAGGCCGCATAGGTGGCTGCAAAACAGACCGAAAGGCCCGTCTGGGCTTCAAGCTCTTTGACCCGGCTGAATTCCTTGCCGTTGTCCAGCGTCAGTGTCCGGCTCAGGGGTTCCGGCAAGCCTTGGTACGCTGGAATGGCCGCCGCGTTGAATGTATCTGCCTTGCGGTCAGGCAAGAGCGTGGCCATCAGATGTCGGCTCCTGCGTTCTACATGGGTGGTGCACTTACAGAGTAAAATCTACCAATTGACGGCTCCCTGGTTGAACTATTACCAGCAAGGGTGGCACCGCATGAATTTTCTGTCGTTAATTAGTGCCCATCCGGAAACCCCGGATGGGCACCGGCGCAGTTTCCGATTTGGAATCGAGGAGTTTTTCGTCGTGGCAAGGAAATCAAAGACTTGCGCGGAGGCGTACATCGGTACGCCGCACCAGCAAGGCTGCAGATTGACTCTGCCACGACGAAAAAGGACCGTTTCCGTACGGAAACTAATTATGGAGCTACAAAAGAACTTGAGGGAAACTTGTATTTGGCGGGGGTATTTGTGGGGGAGGGCGCTAGTTTGACTTTGCTGTCCAACTAACCTTTTTGTCTAACAAATCGTAGCTCGTATGCTGTGACGACAAGAATGTTAGGCAGACAGCTTGAATGATCTCTTTGAATTTAATCAACTTTATTTGTCAAACGCTTATTAAGTTTTCCTAGATGATGAATAATCAGTCTTTTTGCTTCCTGATTCTCCTTTTTTAATATGGCCGTCAAAATTCTTTCATGTTCACTTGCACTCTTCAAAAATGATTCAGGAAACTTAATGACTGTATGATGGGAGTAAAGTATTACCCTGTCAAGCAATGAATCATAATATTTCAAAAAGAACCTATTCCCAATTGCTTCTACCAACATCCTATGAAACTGAAAATCAAGTTTTGAATATTCAAGTCTTTTATTGGCCCAAGGCGGAGAAGCAGGATCTATTGATCCCATTTCATCAATAATTGAGTTCATCTTATCTTTAATAACCTGCATTTTCTCCAAAGAGATTTTTTCCATGGCCCGATCAAAGAAAACCGTTTCCAAAAGCCCCCTGGCTTCGACAAGTTCACTTAACTCCGCAGCATCCATTTCAGAAATTCGTGCACCTTTCCGCGGGATAATCTTGACCAAACCGTCGCCCTGAAGACGCATGAGCGCTTCTCGGACCGGGGTGCGACTCGCGCCGGTGGCATCACTCAAAAAATCCTCTTGCAAGAGATCTCCAGGAGCGAACTGACCTTCCAAAATCGCCTTCTTGATCTCATTGTAGACCCGTTCGCCCAAGGGCTCCTTAACCGTCAATTTTCCAATATTTATAGTCCTTTTTTTATTTTCAAGCATTGTCAAACTCCATGCATCCGCATAATTCAAAAACCATATTGAATATACGTATACAATAAACCAGATTTTTTGTACACGGGTTATCGCGCTCCATTGCTATTTTCCTATTGTGATTGCGTTTTGTGGATTACCGGTTACACCAGAGGTGGCGCTATTAGGCTAGGCGATGGTCAAACAAGCGGCCGGAAAAGGACCTCCTGAAAGTCGCGGCCAGATCAGCAACCAACACCATGACACCCTTTTTGCAGAACTTGACGCACACAACCGCCTTCGAAAAACCCTTTTGGCAAACTGGGAGGACCCTTTCAATAGTGTTCAGATGGATATTCCGGCCGTTATGGTCTAGTTACGGATGAAAAAGAAAATGGGTTAGGCCAAGAAATGGTCTAACCCATTGATTTTATGGTGGAGCCGAAGAGGATCGAACTCTCGACCTATGCGTTGCGAACGCATCGCTCTCCCAGCTGAGCTACGGCCCCGTAAAAACAGCGCCACCATAACCAAAGCGATATGGTTTGTCAACGGAAAGCTGGGTTCCCCGCGCCAACCGGCAGATGAATGATGAACGCTGCACCCAGCTCCCGGTTCTGAACCTCGATTTCGCCACTGTGATGTTCGACGATGCGGTGGGTAATAGGGAGCCCGAGCCCGGTCCCATCCTCCTTGGTGGTGAAGAAGGGGTTGAAGATATTCCGCAGCACGGCGGCCGGAATTCCGCCGCCGGTATCTTCAATTTCCACCACCACCGCCGTCTCCCCCCGCAGGTTATCCGGGTAGATTCGAACCGTCAACTGCCCGCCGGATATTCCCATTGCCTGACGCGCATTGGCGACCAGATTGATGAAGACTTGCCGCAATTTCTGCCCGTCCCCGAGGATGACCGGCAGGTCGGCGGCGATATCGGTCACAGTAATGATCTCCGCCTGCTCCAGGGCATCGGCCTCAACAGCCAAGGCTTCTGCGACCACCTCGGCAATCCGGCATTCCGCAAAACAGAGCATATGCTTCTTGGAAAAGGCCAGAATATTGTCCAGCATCTTTTCCATCCGCTCCACTTCACGGACCACGATCCCGCCATACTCAAGACAGCGGTCGTCACCGGGGGGAAGGTGGGACAAGCGACGGGCAAAGCCGCCAATGGCCACCAGGGGGTTCTTCAATTCGTGGGCGACGGACGCTGCCATTTCGCCGAGGACCGCCATCTTCTCCCCCTGGATCAGTCGTTCCTGGGTCTCACGCAGATTCTGGTGGGCGGTTTCCAGGCGATGCAGGAGCATGGAATTTTCCATCGCCGCCGCCGCCAGACTGGCAAAGAGTTCGAGAAAACGCAGGCGGCCGGGGGCAATCGGCCCATCGGCGCCGGCAGCGTTCCCCACCACCAGCACCGCCAGCAGTCGATCCCGACCGAGAAACGGCACACAGGCATAGGTCGATAGTCCCAGCCCGGCAGGGAAAATCTCGGCAGATTCCCGAGTGTTTCTTGGTTCCGGTACCTGAATGACTCGCCCCCCGCGCGCCGCACGGGCCAGGGCGTTGTCAGGATCGTCGAGGGAGAATCGCAGGCCCACCACATTGCGACAGAAGGGCGACTGGCGCTGGGCCTCCCGGCTGACCGCAGTAACAACCGGCTGTTCCCATTCCCGGATACCACGGGTCGCCGGCAGAACCAGCGGAGCGGTCTCCCCGGTCACCCCCAGCATCCCCTGGAGAGTCCGGCTCCGTTCATTGGCCATGAACAGGATCGCCACCTCAAAGCCGCCCCCCTCGGGAACCGTGGCTGCCGACAGAATCAGGTGCATCAGTTCGTTCAGGCGCAGGGTGCTGTGCATCGCCTTGGAGAGGCGGTAAAGAAGGGAAATTTCTCGGAACTTACGGTCGTTTTCGGCGGAAAGGGCTTCCAGTTGGGTGATGCTCCTCGGGACGAACGGGCGGGGTCGCGCCCTGAGCCCGGCAGCGACCGAAGCAAGCGGAGCGCAGCAAGCGACCACGGCGGTGAGCACATCTTCTGAAATTGTGGTTCGTGGAGGGAGAACCAGGCAGAGAATCCCGATCGCACGGCGCCTGGGACCAACGGGAAACCACCATCGCCGCCCCACCCGGACCGGTCCCTTGGAGAGCATGGCCCTCCCGGCAGAGCTCCCGACTACATGCACAGCCGCCGCCTCAAGGCGCCCCGGGGAGGGGACCTGGAGCCGGCGGTTGAAGGATTTACCGGAGGGGGAAAGCAGGAGAAGCTGGGCAGCGTCCAGCGCCAAAGCCTGAACCAGGAGCCGAAGCTGCCTCCGCAAGGCCAGTACGGGGTCCGCAGGCAGTTCACTGGCGATCCTGCCCATGTCATTCAGCAACTGAACGGGGGTGAAGCCCATGGTCAATCCCCTCCGAATCGCCGCTGGCGACGGGCAGTGGTCAACCAATCTTTTCTTGTCGTTCCTGTTCGGTCTTGCATTCGATACAAAGGGTGGTGACGGGGCGGGCCTTGAGACGGGCTTCCCCGATTTCCTCCTCGCAGTTTTCACAGATCCCGAATTCACCGGCTTCGATGCGTTCCAGTGCCTCGCGAATCTTCATGATCAGCTTGCGCTCGCGGTCTCGAATACGAAGTTCGAAATTACGGTCCGATTCGAGTGAGGCACGGTCGGTCGGATCTGGGAAATTGGCTTTTTCGTCGGTCATCTCAGAAACGGTCTTACCGGCTTCCCGAACCAGTTCTTCCAACTGCTCCTGAAGGATCCTTCGAAATTCGTCGAGCTTCACCTTCTCCATCGGGTACTCCCTTGCAGCTTGAGAATTGCAATAAACTAAAGGAAACAAGGTCTTTTGTCAACCGCAGAATAGCCGGGAGCTCAGCGGCTTCCCGCCAGTTGCAGATAGAGAATCCACGCCATGAGAGCCACTCCCAGCCAGCAGCTGACAATGTCGCTGCTCTTAACCGGGGGGGCCGCGGCCATTTGCCGGCTTTCCTCGCTGACGGCGGCAGGAGGCACCTTCCCCAGCAGCTCCCGGACCAGCCCCGGGAAGTCGGCGTACGCATTGGAAAGGATCAAAAATTCGTCGCCGGCACAGACCGTCAAAAAGGCCCGTTTGCGGACCATGACCGTTTCGACCGCGGTAATGTCGGAGAAAACCAGGGTCTTCCGGCGCAGCAGCTTGAGGACGGTGATCCGATCGTCGCCGATGACCGCCCGCCGGAAGACGCTCTCGATAAAGAGGATCAGCACCGGCAGAATGATGCAGCCGAGGATCAGCGGTTTGGCGACCGGTTGGTGCCGGTAGATACTGATCGCCAGCAAGGCCAGACAGAGCGCCAGGAGGAGGCCGAGAGGGAGCAGAAAGGTTCTGCGGATGTGAAAGTTGCTAGGTGAGGCCACGGCTGCCATCCCTTTTTTTTGAAGTTCTGGGTTCCATAATGATCGCAACCTGGAGGCCCCAGGCAATGCGTCCAGCTACCTGTGGGAGCGAACAAAAGAACCGCTTTTGCCGCCATGCTTTTCCTGTAGTCCAATGGCGGCGATTTCCATACCGCGATCGACGGCTTTGCACATGTCGTAGATGGTGAGGGCCGCGACGCTCACCGCGGTCAGGGCCTCCATCTCAACGCCGGTCGGGCCGGTGACTTTGACCGTCGCCGTGATCTCGATGCGCCCAGCCCCCGGTCGCTCGGTGAAGTCGATGCTCACCGAGGTCAACGCCAATGGATGGCAGAGAGGGATCAGCTCCGCGGTCCGTTTCGCCGCCATGATGCCGGCGATGCGGGCCACTCCAAGGACGTCCCCCTTCTTGAGGCTTCGGTCCAGAATCCGCTGCAGGGTGCTCTCCTGCATCCGGACCTCAGCGTAGGCCACCGCCACCCGCCGGGTCGGTTCCTTGTCGCCAACCTCGACCATGATCGCCTTGCCTTCGGCGTCGAAATGGGTGAACTGGTCTTCGCTCATAGGGTTCCTCCAGGATTCGATCAGCCCGATCGGTCAGATGGGACCGTTGAGTTTGTCTACAAAAACAACGCCTCCAGCGCCTCCTCGGCACTGCGCACCCCGATCAGCGTCATCCCCGCCGGGGTCTCCAAATTCTTAAGATTCCCCGCCGGCAACAGGCAGCGGTCAAATCCAAGCCGGGCCGCTTCATTGATCCGCAGCTCCGGGCGGGAAACGGCCCGCACCTCGCCGGTCAGTCCGACTTCGCCGAAGACGATGGTGCGCGCCGGAATCGGCCGGTTGGAATGGCTGGAGGCCAGGGCCGCCACCACGCCGAGATCGATGGCCGGCTCGTCGAGCCGCACTCCGCCGGCGACGTTGAGAAAAATGTCCTGGGAAAGGAGCGACAGTCCGACCTTCTTTTCCAGGACCGCCACCAAAAGGGCCACCCGGTTATGGTCGATGCCGATGGTGGTCCGCCGCGGGGTGCCGAGGGAGGTTCCCGATACCAGAGCCTGCAGCTCCACCAAGATCGGCCGGCTCCCCTCCAGCGAAGGGACGACAGCACTGCCGGCGGCGTCTGCGGGGCGCTCGGCCAGAAAGAGTTCGGACGGGTTGGGAACTTCCTGAAGACCGATCTCCTTCATCTCAAAGACGCCGATTTCGTTGGTCGACCCGAAACGATTCTTGACCGCCCGCAGGATGCGGTAGGGATGCCCCGGGTCCCCTTCGAAGTAGAGAACGGTGTCGACCATGTGTTCGAGCATGCGCGGCCCGGCGATCGACCCGTCCTTGGTGACGTGGCCGACGATAAAGGTCGGCACTCCGTCCCCCTTGGCCAGATGCATCAGCCGGCCGGCGCACTCACGCACCTGACTGACACTGCCGGGAGCCGATTCCAGGGCCGAGGTAAAGATGGTCTGGATCGAATCGACGACCAGAAAGGCCGGCTTCATTTCCCTGACCCGTTCCAGAATCGCTTCGAGGGAGGTCTCGGCCAGGATGTAGAGGTCCTTGGCACGGACTCCCAGGCGATCGCCGCGCAGTTTGACCTGGCGGGTCGATTCCTCGGCCGTGGCGTAGAGGGCTGGCCCGTTGGCCGTCAGCCGCGCCACCGCCTGCAGCAGCAGGGTCGACTTGCCGATACCGGGATCGCCGCCGATCAGGGTCAGCGAACCGGGGACCACCCCGCCCCCAAGGACCCGGTCGAGTTCGGCAATGCCGCAGCGCATCCGGTCCTCTTCGCTGACGGCAACCTCGGAGAGAAGCTGCGGACGGCTGGTGGAGGGGACGCTTTTGCCGGCGCCGCGGACCACCACCTGCACTTCCTCGGTCAGGGAGTTCCATTGGGCGCAGTCGGGGCATTTGCCGAGCCACTTGGGACTCTGGAAACCACATTGCTGGCAGGTGTAAATGGTCTTCTGTTTCAAGCGGCCCCCATGGTCAAGAAATGCGCGCTCATTCTAGTCTCTCCCCCCCGAGGTGTCAACGCCGCTTGGCCCTTTGTGTTGCTAGCAAATAGACTGTCCGGTGTTGTAGCACAACATCTGTCCGGTTCATCGTGTCTCGCAGGAGGACACCATGAAACGGACAGCACTACAACAGGAGATCCGGATTATGCGTTTCTAATATACCTTTGGACTCTGGACCGAAAGACGGATTACGCAGGAAGAGGCCGCCCGCATTCTCGGTGTCCACGAGCGATCCTTTCGTCGTTACGTAAACCGCTATCAGGAGAACGGCCTCGATGGTCTGATCGACAAACGACTTCAC
>JBBQBQ010000176.1:0-7520 GCA_038317685.1 Desulfuromonadales bacterium
CTATGCGGCGTTTCTGCACGCCCGCTTCACCCGCGGCTGGGTCGGACGGCGCGCCGCCTGGCTCTCCATCATCGGTTTCGCGGCGACCATCTTCTGTTATCTCGGCGTCAACCTGGTCCTGTCGGGACTCCATTCCTACGGATCGTAACTGGCGCGAGAGGATTTTTTTGGATGCCCGCCGGCGACCCGCAAGCGCGGGGCGCCAGCGGGCATTTCCCGCTGGCGCAACCTCCGTAGCCGGAGCAGGGAAGGGGGTAGCTCAAGCCTCTTCGCCGCGCTCCAGCTCAGCTTCGAGCAAAGTGACGAGCAAAACGGTGGCGTCGGCGTGTTTTTGGGGGAGGGTGGGGAGGGCCTTGAGGACGATGGCGAGGCGGCGGGCGGCGGCGAGTGCAGTCTGCAACGCCTGCCGATCGGTTTCACTGACGGTCTGCCGGGCGGCGACGGCGGCCCGGAAATGGTGGCGGACGGTGGGGTGGCTGCGGCCGTTATCGATCACCGCCTGGCGGAGTTCGGCGTACTGATCCGGGGGCAGCTGCTCCTCTTCCTTGGCCTGGCGCAACAGGTCGATGGAGCGGTAGTCGGGGAGGGGCTTGAGCTCGCTGCGGCGGGCAAGAAGCTGCGGTTCTTCCTGCTCCAGGTAACGGTAGGCGTGGGTCAGCTTCTCCGCTGTCGGCTGGCGCAGATGCAGCTCCTGCCGGCAATAGTCGGCAAAGGATCCGTAACCCCATTCACGGAAGAGGCTGGCGCGGCTGACCTTGAGGAGCTCCTCGCCGAGTTCCACCCAGGTCGATTTGAAGCGCTTGGCGGTCGTCAGGACCCGGTACCGGGGTGAGCCCGGGTCGAGCTGCTGCAGCAGCAGCTCGATGGCCACTTCCCCCTTGGACTTTAACTCCCGATCCATCTGGTGCCCCCTGATTTCGAATTGGGGGGAGTTTAGCACGCCGGGGGTCGCTGCGGAAGGTGTTTTGCCTTGGTTGCTCCGGCGAAGTCGGCTACAATCCGGACCCAGGAGGCAGCGATGGCGGAGAAACGATTCGTGGTCGGGCCGGATACGGTCCGCATGTTGGAACTCGGCCACCCCTGGGTGCTTGCCGACCGTTACACCCGGCTCTGGCCGCTGACCAAGGCCGGCGAGCTGATCAACCTGGCCGATGAGAGGGGGCGGCTTTTGGGGACCGCTCTGGCTGATCCGCAGGAGCGGATCGTGGCAAGACTTCTTGGCCCCGGACGGGTGCGGCTCGACAGCAGCTTTTTCGAGGAACGGCTGGGGACGGCGCTGGCGCTGCGCCGGGACCACCTCGACCTGGAGGGGAGCGACGCCTACCGGCTCGTCAACGGCGAGGGGGACGAACTGCCGGGCCTGTTTGTCGACCGGTACCGCGACCACCTGATGGTGCAGCTCTATAGCGTCGCCTGGCGGCCCCATCTCCCCCTGCTGGTCGCCGCCCTGCAGCGGCTCCTTACCCCGCTCGGTATCTACGAGAAACCCCGCCCCCAGGCGACCCGGGAACTGGCGGCCGCCGGCCCTTCGAAACGCTACGCCCGGCTCCTCGCCGGCGCGGCTGCCCCGGGACGGAGTCCGGTCGGTGAAAACGGCCTGACCTTTCAGGTGGAGCTGGAGGAGGGGCTCAACACCGGACTCTTCCTGGACCAGCGAGAGAACCGTCGCGATCTGATGGGGCGGGTATCGGGTCGGCGGGTCCTCAACCTTTTCGCCTACACCGGTGCCTTCTCCGTCGCCGCCGCCGCCGCCGGCGCCCGGGAGGTGGTCAGTGTCGACGCTTCTGCCGCCTATCTCGACTGGGCGCGGGAAAACTTCGCCGTCAATCGGCTCAATCCCAAACGCCATAGTTTTATCGCCGGGGACTGCTTTACCGTCCTTGAGGAACTGACCGCCGCCAAGAGCCGGTTCGACGTCATCCTCATGGATCCCCCCTCCTTCTCCACCACCGCTAAAAATACCTTCACCACCCGCGGGGGCACCTCTGCCCTCGTCACCCTCGCCCTCGGTCTGCTGCCGACCGGGGGCCTCCTGATCACCTCCTCCAATCACCAGAAGATCGATATTCCCGACTACCTCAAGGAACTGCGGCGCGGCGCACTGGCTGCCCGCTGCGACCTGAAGGTGATCGGCCTGCGCGGCCAACCGGGAGATTTCCCGTACCCCGTCACCTTTGCCGAAGGGCGTTATCTCAAATACGTGCTGGCGGTCAAGGGTTAGGGGAGTTGTCCCGCAGCGGTCCGAAGACCTCATGGTAGAGGAAGGTATGGCCTGCCAGGTTGGGGCGTGACGCCAGCGGATGGCCGACAGGGAGGATCACAAACGGCTGCATCTGCTCGCCGCCGACGGATCCGTGCCCCCCGACCTGGTCGTCAAAACAGACGATGCGCTCACCGTCGTAGGCGCCGAAGAGGATCAGGTCGCCACAGTTGCCGCCGGCGGCGAAGCGGCAGAGCTCCGGCCAGAGCGTCGCCGGGTCGCCGTAGGGGGTGAGGAAAGCGAGTTCCTCCGCCACCGGAGGGTG
Organism: Desulfuromonadales bacterium; assembly: GCA_038317685.1. GTDB lineage: Bacteria > Desulfobacterota > Desulfuromonadia > Desulfuromonadales > DDH964 > JBBQBQ01. The sequence goes on from JBBQBQ010000176.1 coordinate 2,526, forward strand.
CTCAGGGGTGCCGGCGGTGCGGCCGTAACGGTGCAGGGCCCAGATTCGGTCGTCACCGCCCCGGGCCAGGACGAAACCGATCCCCTTGTGCTGGCTTAAAAACCGCAGCAGCAGCGGTTGGGCCGCTTCGGCCTCATCAAGACTCAGGCGACGCGGGATGCCGGTGAGATAAAGGTGGGCGAGGGAACTCGAATAGGTGATGACGACCCCCCCCTCTGTATCGACCTTGAGGGTTTCCGGCACCAACCGGCGGATGCGTTTCTGGAGGAAATTTTTGCTGATCCGGTAGATGCGTTGCCGCCAGCCCGGTGGACGGGCCGTCAACTCCTCCTGCAGATAACCGAGTTGGAAGCGCATGAAGTCAAGGGGGCCGGCCGCCACCGTGGCTTGCTGCTGGTCACGCAGGAAGGCGCTGACGGCTTCGCCGAGAGTGGCGCCGAAACGGTCCCGGAAGGGATACCCCGGCGTCTGGCCGTGGTCGGAGAGGATGACCAGCCGGTAGTCGGCGCCGGGGGCGTAGCGCAGCATGCGCATGATTTCCCCGAGACGCTGATCGGTGTACTTGAGGTTTTTAAGGGCCGGTTTGGAGCCCGGGCCGAAGTGGTGGGCCAGTTCGTCGTAGCCGCTGTAGGTCGTGTAGATGGCGGGGACGCCGGCGTAAATGTCGGCGATGACCCCGAAGGTCTGCAACTCCCGAAGGATCACATTGCAGAAGATCCGGATGAAGGGGAAGAGCCCTTCCTGAACCTGCCAGGGTCGTTTCCGGGCAAACTGCCGGCGGTCGTAGAGGTTGACAAAATATTCGACGATCGTGGCGAAACCCATGCGGCAGATGCGCAGCGGGTGAAGGATGGTCAAGAGGAGGATTCGCCCACCGCCGAACCGGCCGAAGAGGGTCTGGGGGTGGGGGGAGGAGATGGTGAAGATGCTCCGCTCCGCGTCGCCGTCGAGAAGATTGCAGTAAGAAGAACCCCCGCTGAGGAGCCCCGGCCGATCGGCAAAAAGGCCTTCGCGGAAGAGCTGCACGTGGTCCGGATCGTTGCAGCTGATGAGTTGCCCGGTGGTCTTTTCGAACCAGCGGAAGGCCGGGATCCCGCCGGCCTCACCGTAAAAGATCGCCGCCTGGGCTGCCGGTGTGGTGCTGGGTAGCCCCGATTGATAATCGCGCAGGACCTGGCCCTGGGAGAGAAATCGCTCGATATGGGGAAGATAACCCCGCTGCAGCGCCTGACGCAGATGAGGGCCTGAGAGGCCGTCGATCTGAATGCCGACGAAGCCGTGTCCGCTCCCGGCCGCCCGGCGCGCCAGACGCGCCAGACGCTCCTTGCGGAAGGGAAAAAACTTGCAGAAGTAATAGACCCGGAACAGGCCGCCGACCAGATCCCGCCAGTGCACTCCAACCTCCCGAAACAATTTGGGAAAGAATAGCATGGACGGGTCCAAATCCCAAGCTTGTAGCCCAAAAGGAAACGGACCGACCCGGGGGGGGCGGCCCGCTAAGGGTGAAGCCAGAATTGGGAAAAGGTCAGTCTTCCAGGACCGTGGCCTTCACGATTTTTACCGGTTCCCGGGGGACGTCCTGGTGCATTCCTTTGCTGCCGGTTGCCACGTTCTCAATCGCGCGGACCGTCTCCATCCCGGCGGTCACCTTGCCGAAGACCGCGTAGCCGTAAGTCGCCGGGCTTTTGCCGGTGTGGTTCAGGAAGGTGTTGTCGGCAGTGTTGATGAAAAACTGGCTGGTGGCCGAATCGACCACCTGGGTTCGGGCCATGGCAATGGTCCCGGCCAGGTTCTTCAGGCCGTTGTGGGCTTCGTTGGGGATCGGAGCCTTGTTCTTTTTCTGGGTCAGGTCGACGTTCATACCGCCACCCTGGATCATGAAGCCCTTGATCACCCGGTGAAAGACCGTGCCGTCGTAAAAGCCGTCACGGACGTAGCCGAGGAAATTGGCGACCGAGGCCGGGGCCAGGGCCGCATCGAGTTCCAGGGTGATCTCCCCTTGGGAGGTCTCCAGGCGCACCTGGGGGTTGGTCTGACTCATGATAAACGATCTCCTTCTCGAAATTGTCGTTGACGGGATTTTGGCAGGCGCAACTTTAACAGGTCCTTCCCGCGCCTGCAAGAGGGGGTGACAAGAGCGGTGTCAACGGGCGGGAACCGGGTTTGCCGGGAAGATGCGGGGGGCGGTCAAGAATTGGTTGCGGCGGCTACCGCCCCCAAAGGGAACGACAGCCGCCGCAACCGCGGAACGAGGCTTACTTGAAAAGGAGATTCGGCAACCAGAGGCTGATCGCCGGAATGTAGGTGATTACCATCAGGTAGAGAAGCATCACCAGGATCCAGGGAGCGCAGGCCTTGGTGGTCTCGGTCAATCCGAGGTGCGAAATCCCCGACGCCACATACAGGTTGAGGCCGACCGGCGGAGTGATCATGCCGATCTCCATGTTGACGGTCATCAGCACCCCGAGGTGGATCGGGTCGATCCCCAGATGCATCGCCATCGGGAAGAGGAGCGGGGCGGTGATCAGCAGGATCGAGGACGGCTCCATGAAGTTGCCGGCCATCAGCAGCAGGATGTTGACCATGATCAGGAACCCGACCGACCCCAAGCCGAGGCCGGTGATCCAGGACGTCAGCTGCTGGGGGATCTGCTCCGAGGTCAGGAGGAAGGAGAAAAGGACCGCGTTGGTGATGATGTAAAGGATCATCGCCGACATGTTGGCCGAAGCCAGGAGGGTCTTCGGCACATCCTTCAAGGTCATGTCACGGTAGATGAAGACCGCCACCACGAAGGCGTAGACGGCGCTCATCGCCGCCGCTTCGGTGGCGGTGAAGATGCCGCTGTAAATCCCGCCGATGACGACCACGATCAACAGCAGACCCCAGATGCTCTCCCGGAACGCCTTGATCTTGGTGGCGAAGCTCGCCTGGGGGAGGCAGGGATAATTGCGCTTCTTGGCGACGAGCCAGGTGACCCCCAGCAGCAGCGACGCCAGGAGCAGGCCGGGGATGATCCCGGCGATGAAGAGCTTGCCGATGGAGGAGTTGGTCGAAACCGCGTAAATGACCATGACGATCGATGGGGGGATGAGGATACCGAGGCCCCCCGAGGTGCCGATGACGCCGACCCCGAACTTCATCGGATAGCCCTGCTTGACCATCGCCGGCAGCAGGATCGAACCGATCGCCACGACCGTTGCCGGGCTGGAGCCGGAGACGGCGGCAAACAGGGCGCAGGCGAGGACGCCGCCGAGGGCGAGGCCGCCGCGCCAGTGACCGACCAGGGCGGTGGCGAAGTTGATCATGCGCCGCGCCACCCCGCCGTGGGTGAGAAAATTGCCGGCGAGGATGAAGAAGGGAATCGCCATGATCTCGAATTTTTCGATGCCGGTGAAGAGCTTCATCGCCACCGCCTCGACCGGCACCGTGGTCATGGTGAAGAAGAAGGTCAGAACCGTCAGGCCGAGGGCGATGGAGATCGGCATGCCGGTGAGCATGAGGATGGTCAGCAGACCGAAGATGATGGCACCGGTCATGACTGACCTCCGTGCATCCCGGCCGGGTGAATGCCGCATTCCTCGATGGGTGGCGTCTCATCCTCGAGGCCTTCGACGTGCCCCGCGTCATGATGGGGGAGCTGCCCGGTCCCGATGAAGTTCCAGGTCACCTGCAGAAACCGGAAGCACATCAGGTAGGAGCCGAGGGGGATCGCCGAATAGAAGATCCAGACCGGCCATTCGAGGTCCGGCGAGGTCGGCCCCGAGGTCAGGTTTGGCCAGTCGAAGCCGAAGGTGTTCGCCACCGTGTAGCGCAGCCCGACCTCCCAGACGAACTTGGCCCCCAGGGTGCCGATGATGCCGGTGAAGAGTGCCCCGCCGAGGAGGCCGATGACGACGAACTTGGCGCGGGTCTTGTCCTTGAGACTATTGATAAAGACGTCGACTCCGACGTGGATCCCGGTACGGACTCCGTAGGCGGCCCCGAACTTCGCCATCCAGATGAACATGTAGATACAGGCCTCCTGAGCCCAACTCAGGTTGAGGGAGAGGAGCCAGTCCTGGACGTAGGGGATCGGCCAGCCGGATGCGTAGCGATGGATGACCGCTACGAAGATGATAATGGTCGCCGCGCCGATCAGCGAAGCGACGATCCATTCTTCGAGGTGATCAAGAAATTTGAGGAATGTTTTCATTTTGCCAACTGTCTCCAACCGGGGGGTGATCCGCCGAAGCGCTAAAAAAAGGCCGCTGCAATGAGATGCAGCGGCCTTTGCCGTGCCGGGGGTTTACATCTTGAAACCGGTTTCCTTGTAGACCGTCTGCAGAACGTCTTCGCCGATCCGGTCCGCCATCTGCTTGTGAACGGGAATCAGCGCCTTTTTCCAGGCGGCTTTCTCTTCAGGGGTCAGGGTGATGATTTCGCATTTGCCGGAGGCCTTCACCGCGGCCATGTCCTCCTCGTTCTTCTGCTTGGCGATGTTGTTGGCGAAGACGGTGGCATCGGCCATCGCGCCTTCCAGGGTGGTGCGGATGTCGGCCGGCAGGCTGTCCCAGAAGGCTTTGTTGGTGATGACGGCATAACCGAGGTAGCCGTGGTTGGAGAGGGTGACGTATTTTTGCACTTCATAAAACTTCTGGGTGTAAAGGTTGGACGGCGGATTTTCGGTGCCGTCGACCACACCGGTCTGCAGGGCTTGATAGACTTCCGAAAACGCCATCTTCTGGGGAATGGCGCCGAGCGCCCGCATCTGGGCCTCGAGGACGTTGGACGATTGGATGCGCATCTTCAGCCCCTTGAAGTCGTCAGGCATGTGCAGGGCCTTATTGGCGCTCATCACCTTGAAGCCGTTGTCCCAATAGCCCAGACCGGTGACCCCTTTGACCTCCAGTTTCTGGAAAAGCATCTTCCCGACCGGACCGGTCGTGACTTTGTGCAGTTCGTCGTAATTATCGAAGATATACGGCAGGTCGAAGAGCTCAAACTGCTTCACTCCGA
>JBBQBQ010000177.1:0-7417 GCA_038317685.1 Desulfuromonadales bacterium
CCCGGCCCGCGGGCCGGTCTTCTCTGTTTTTTCTGATCCGCCCGAAGGCGAAGGTGGTAATCAGCCCAAAAGTTCCAGACCGGAAAAGAAATACGGGATTTCGAAGGTGGCGGTTTCCGGTGCATCGGAGCCATGGGTGGCGTTGTTGCCGATGGAGGTCCCGAATTCCTTGCGCAGCGACCCCGCCTCAGCCTTGGCCGGGTCGGTCGCTCCCATCAGATCGCGCCATTTCTTGATGGCGCCGGGGGCTTCAAGGACCAGAACAATGCAAGGACCGCTGCTCATGAAATCCGTGAGTTCACCGAAAAAGGGCCGCTCCCGATGGACGTAATAGAACCCTTCAGCCTCCACCTTGCTCAGGTAAAGCTTTTTGATGCCGACCACAGTGAAACCTTCCGCATAAATGCGGGCAAGGATTTTTCCGGCATGACCGGTTGCGAAAGCGTCAGGCTTGACGATGGCGAACGTTCTTTCCATGTTGGTATCCTCCGGGTTCGATCGGTTGGGGGGGAATAGGAAGCCCGGGCTATTTAGCATTGCCACCGGGAAATGTCAAGACAATCGATACCATCCCCGCTCCGTCAAAGTACGGATCCCCAGGCTCCGCCGGAAGAGCCTGCCGGGCTCGTCTTCACGCCTCACTCAAAGGTGATTTTGTAGTAGAGATCGATCCCGCTTTCGGATCCCATTGTCGACTCGAGCTGCCAGTGTTTGTTGATATCGTAGCGAATCCCGACTTCACTGGTATTGGTGAAAATCGACTGGCCGAAACTGATATAAAGTTTGGGACTTAGGTACTTGCCAACGGTCACCACCGACTGGGAGACATCACCTTTTCCGGTCTTCACATCGATGACGTCGACCCCCAGTTGTCTCTGGAGACGGTCGCGCAGGCCGACCGATTCCCCTTGGGAGAGAAGGGTGCCGGCGGCCGTCAGAAGCAGGCCGGCCTGATTCGGATCGTCCCCCAACGGGTGTCCGAGCACGACGTAGGCGAGGATATCGGTGTCCGCCAGCGCCGGCTCTGAATAGAGCTTGACGATCGGGTCCCGCGGGGTTCCGGTAACCCGGACTCCGGCCTTCACTTCGTCGGAGGTTCGAAGGGCCAGCATATCGATCCCGGGTTCCTCCAGAGGGCCTCCGGCAAAGAGGAGGCTGCCTCGGGTCACCTTGAGCCGGACCCCATAGGCAGCATAGGATCCTTCGGCGACTTCGATCCGTCCCTGGCCGGTCAGTTTCCGCAAATCTTTCCCCTGCACCAGAACGTGCCCCGTCAACCGGGCATCGAACCCTTCCGCATCGACCAGAACGTGATCTCCCAGGCGAACGTCGATCTTGAGGGCGACGTGCAAGGTCCTCTCCTGGTCCCGGGCCCCGGCCAGGTCGGTAAAGACCAGATCGGGGCTGGAGCCGACCGGCGCCCGGCCTTGCCGACCGCGCAGCAGAGCCTCCGGAACCAAAACCGTGCCGGAAAGATTCAGGTCGGTTCCCTCCCCCTTCAACTCAAGGTCGGGGCTGACCGTCACCTGGAATTCCTGGAGATCAACCGCCCTGAAATTTTCTCCCTTCAGATGGACCTGGTAGGCTCCCGGCTTGAGTCCCCGCAGGTCCAATACTCCGGTCCCTTCAATCATCCCCTTCCCGGAGGTGACCTGCAATGCGTCCATGAAGAGGCGCTGTCCGTCGAGCCTAAAAGTAGCTCCGATCTTCTCCAGATGGATGCCGGTTCCCGGCAGATAGGCCCCGGCATCCTGAATTTTCACCTGCCCTCCCAGGCGGGGTTCAAGCCAGGTACCATCCATCACCAAAGAGGCGTGGAGACTCCCCTGACTTTCCTGAACCAGGCCGGGAAGGAGGCTGGAAAGCAACCCTTCCTCGTGGAATTCACCTTCCAGAGTTCCCAGCACCGGGCCGTTGCGATTCAGACCCACCGGCAGCTGCGCCGGCAACGGCAAACTCACCGTACCCCGGACCTTCCCCCGTTCAGCCAATTCGGCCTCGAAAGTCCCCTGTATCTGCTGTCCCTGCCACTTCCAGGAGAAGGCAGCGGTGTTCAACGGCGCCACAATGAATCGTTTGCCGCTTTTCCAGCGGAACTCCCCACGATCAATGGATCCTACCCCGGTCAGCTCCAGGCGCCCCCCCGCTTGCCAGCCGCCCCGAGCTGTGGCGCCAAGCCGGCCGGAAAGATCGATCCCCGGAGCCAGCCAGGGACGGAGCAGCGCCAGGTCGAGATCGACCACGGTCAGCGTGACTTCTCCCGCCGTCGGCAACGCCAGCCGCGCGGGAGCCGGGGAAGTGACCCGGCCATGCACGGACCCCTGGGACGGGGTCGTCAACGTCCACTCGCCGGCCAATCCGGCCTGGCCGAAGTCAAGTTGCAGGTCGGCCCGGTTCAACTCCAGACGTTGTCCCTGAAATCGCACGACCGGCAACGAATGTGACTCCAACTTCAGCGCCAGGTTGCCGTCCTGGGACCATTCCATCTGCCCGTTGCCGGCACTCACCCCTTGCAGGTCAAATCCTTTGATCCAGGGGTTCGCTAACCCCAGGTCAAGATCCCGCCAGCGAGCGGTGACGGTCCCCCGCTTCGGCCAGGTCAGGGCGACCGGTTGCCGGGAAACCACTTCGCCGCTGAAAAACCCCTGAGACCCGAGTTCGAGTCGCCATTGGCCATCCAGTCCGCCCGGCCCCCAATCGATCCGGGCTCCAACGGCTGTTGCCGTCAACGACCTGGCCCCATCGTTCCAACCGCCCTGGCCGTCGATCTTCCCTCCCAGGCTGACGAGCTGCCCGGCGTCCCACTTCATATCCACGATGCCGCTGGCGATCCCGGTCAACGGCATTTTGGCCAGCCAGGGTTTGAACCATCCGACATCGAAGCGGTTGAATTCTCCTGCCACCGTCCCGGACAAAGGCGAGAGCTGAAGATCCCCTGAGGTCATCAGCCGTTCCGCACCCAAGCCGTCCATCTCAAGGTGGGACCAGAACAAACGCTGGCGGCCGAGTTCGATCGGAACCGGGGAGTGGAGACGCCAACTTCCACCCTGGACCGCGTCGGCGGAGAAGCTCTGAAGCAAACCGCTCCAACCGGCGTCGGTCAGTCCCCCCGCCAGAACGGCTACCGCATGACCGTCCGGCCATCGGGCCTTGAGGGTCAGGTCGTGGTGAGCCGGTGTCCCACGCCCTTCAATGCCGAGGCGGCCGATATGCCAAGGGCCCTGAGTCAGTTCGCCCAATTCTGCGGACACCTGCAGCCGGTCGAGTTCAGGCTCGAAGGCTCCTTGAAAGGTGAGGGATGCGACATGCAGCTGCCGCCACAGGAGATTCTTCCCGCGTGCTGTACCGGCACCGGTCCAGCCTTCACCGGTCCTCCAGCGCACCCAGCCGGTCCAATCGAGTTCACCGCCGACTTCGGGAACGAGGTTGCCGATTTCTTTGGCGGCCAGAGTCAATTCCAGCCGCTCGGCCAGGCGGCCCTGCCCGTTGAGAGTATATCCGGGACCGTTAAGGTCCAGGGTGTCAAGGGTCAGGTCCGCCCCGTTGGTTCGCCCGGCTATGCGTCCCTCCACTGCCCGGCCGAACAGTTGACTGGACGACAGTTGTGCCTGCCAGTCGGCCGTCACCGGCAGGTGTCGGGGAAAGCCGAGATTACCGGTGACTTTGAGGTTGAGGGAGCCGTCCCAGCCGGAAAACCAGCGGCCCGGATCGAGTTGTCGGCCGTTCAATTCACCGCTGATGGTCGGGATCTGCCGCCAGTCTACGTCCAGGTCGCCAGCGACCGTTCCCCCGAGCCAGCGGCCCTCCAGCCCCTCCAAGGCCAGCCCTTTCCAATCGCCAGCGACCTTCCCGGCCAATTGCAGATCGCGCCAGGTCGGCCCGCTATTGGCGAGAGCGAACTCACCCGAAAAGCCGTGGGCCGAGATTTGCCCCTTCAGTGTCCCGGAAATTGCAGTGGCAACCGTAATCTCCGGCTGCAGGTCGATCTTCTGCACCTCCAGGTCCAGGTCCACGACCGGCGCCGGAGCGGCCCAGGTCAACGTCGCCGAACCGGTCGCTTCACCGCTGATACCCGACCGTTGCAGACGGACCTGGTTCAGGACCAGACGGTCCGGATGCACTATGACGGGCGAGGACAGCTGGACGTTTAACTGGGTCGGCCAATCGAGGGTGAGGAGAACCTGCCCGTTGGCCAAGGCTCCATCCTTCCCGGGGGCCAGTTGCAGTTCGCAGCCGACGCTCGTGAGGTGCGCCGGCCAGCCGGGTCCCCGGGGAGACAGGGTCAAGGTTCCCTTGGCACTCCGGGGAGCGAAACCGACCTCCAGGTTCCCCTGAAGCCGTCCGCCAGCCATGGACAGGTCAAGACCTTCGCCACGCAGCGTCCCGCCCCTCCAGCTTAGACGCCCCTTCCCTGCTTCCAGACGCAAGGGCTCGCCCGCGAGGGGCCGGTAGAGGCCATCGGAGATTTCCAGAGACCGGATACCGACCCGAAACCGCAGCAGCCAACCGCTCAATTCGGGCCAGCCGGGACCCGACGCCGGCGTGACTGATGACAATGGCTCCTCGGAAACCGGACGTACCAACACCTCCGGGGCATGAAGGACCAGTCGCGAAATGTCCAGTTCTCCCCGTAGCAGCCCCTCCGGACGCCAGGTGATGTCGACCCGATCCACCCGCACCTCCAGTCCGGCGCCGACCCAAACAACCTGCTGCAGCTCCAACCGATCGGCGAGCCGACCTTCCACCTTGCCGATGGTAAAGCGGCCCGGCAGGCGATCTGTGGCCACCTGCAGCAGCCGGCGAGCCCCCGTCTCGGACCAGCCCAGCCACTCCGCAAAACCGAAGCCCAGGACCAGCAGCAACAGGGGCAGCAACAGCCACCGCCAACGGCGCATCCGCGCTACCAAGAGAGCCCCACGCTGATATGCAGCCGGTAGCCGCGGCGATGGTGGCCGAAGCGTTTTGCCACATCGAGCCGTAGCGGACCGACAACCGAATAGTAACGCACTCCGAGACCCGCTCCCTGAGCCCAGGCGACATTCCCCGGGGCATTAAAGGCGTTACCGACGTCATAGAAACTGGCAATCCCCCAATCCTTAAAGATGCCTCGCTCCAATTCGAGGCTACCGGCCAGCATATGTTTCCCCCCGACCACCTTGCCGCTGGCGTCGGTGGGCCCCAGAGACTGGTAGGCATAGCCCCGCACGCTCTTGTCACCTCCGGCAAAAAAGCGGAGCGACGTTGGGATTTCGGCCAATTTGTCGCTCACCAGGGTGGTTCCACATTGGCCGCGAGTCAGCAGGGAAAGTCGCCAGGGGAGAGGCAGGAGATAGTCGGCATTGCCCAGCACCTGGAACAGCTTGCTGTCGGAACCCAGGACGGGGTGGGTGCCACGAATTTCCATCCCGAACAGGAAACCCTCGCGGGGATGGACAGGATCGGAAAAATGATGCGCCGAAAACCTGCCCCCCGGAAGCACCATATAGGAACGATTGTTGGTCAGGCCAACCCGGTAATCTTCATCGAGCAGTCTGAGGAAGAGGGATCCGAGCAACCCCGGGCCGAGGCTGTGAATTCGTTCCAATTCGGTGGAGATGAGCCTGGAGGTGTAGGTATCGGTCTTTTCACTTTTGAGATTGAAACGCAGGGCAGTGACATTTTGCAGTGCCGTTGGGCTGGGTATCAGGTAATTGGCCTCGACCTCCTGTTTGACGGTTGAGACGCTGGTATCTATCTTCAGTTCGTGACCCAGATGGAAAATATTGACGTCCTGATAACGCAACGAAGCCCTTGGTCCGGTATCGGTTCCGTAGCCGATTCCGGGCCGCAAGCGACGACGGTCGGAGGGGACCAACTGGATACTGATCGGGACCGATTGCTCATGAACCAGTTCGAGGTGCGGAGTGATGAGGACGTCCTTGAAACGATCGGAGTCAAGATAGTTGATCTGGGTCTGTCCGAGTCGATGGTAGGAAAACCGTTCTCCCTCCTGGAAATCGAGATACCGCCGGAGAAAGGGGTCCGGGTAATTGGGGGCGCCGTGAATCAGAACCGATTCGAAAAAAAGGAGGGGTCCGGTGTCGAGTTCCAGTTCGATCTCGCTACGCAGGGTGTCCCGGTCAACGACGAGGAGATGCCGCTCAAAACTAGCGTAGAGATAGCCAAGGTCAACGGCCTGGGCAATCAAGGCGCCCTTGGCCTGTTCATAGTGGTCCTGGCGCAGAATGTCTCCCTGATGGAGCGGAAAGGAGTCAGCCAGCATTCGAAGTTTTGGTTCATTCCTGCCCGGCCCGGCCAGAGCCACCTTGACGGCATCGAGGCGGACTGCGGCGCCAGGTTGGACCTGGACCAGGAGGACCACTTCATCAGGGGACGGAGTCTCCACCGTGACTTCGGTTCGGGCGGAAAAGTAACCGTAGGGTTCCAAAGCGGCCCGCACCCGTTCAGGGATCTGCAAACGAAATCGGTCCAGCCAGGGACGATCGATGGCCCCTTCACGAGTCAGGCCGAAGGGGACGGCAATGGCAGCCTGAACGTTCTCCAGCATCTCGTCCGCCACGCCGTCGATCGTGACCGTCACCGGCTCGGCCCCCCAGGCCGGGCCTGCCAACAGCAACAGTAACAACCAAACCCAAGTCCGGGATGCCGCAAAAAACCATCGGTTTTTATGGGGAGTCAATCCGAGGGAGGGTACGAACATCAGGACCTCAGGAGGGGCGGCAAGGGGTGAATCAGTTGGCGGAATCCGCTGGAATCAGTCCTTGCCAACAGCAAGACCGCCGCATCGCCCGGCACACCTGAGCTGACAGGTGCAGCTTCATTGTAAACTAACGCCCCGCAGGTGCAACAAGGGAGAGGAGGAAGAGACGAAGGGGGCTGCCCGGCACGTCAGCCCCGAAGCGCCCAGGGTGGTGGCAGGGGATGGGTCACTGGTCAAGATCGCGAAGGAACTTCAGTACCTCCTGCAAGGCCTTGTTGGCGTCTTGCTCGGCCTGGGCCGTGGCATTCTCGGCTCGACCGGCGGCGGCTTCCGATTTGCGGGCTGCAGCTTCGGCCCGTTTGGCAGCGTCCTCGCTGCGGGTGACGAGTTGCTTCAGGGGGTCTTCCAGCGGTGCTCCCAGTCCAGTTCCCGGAACCTTCTCCGGCGCAGTCGCCTGAACCGTTTCAGCTGCTTCAATGGCACGATGCATCAAGTCCCGATCAGCATCGGTCAACAGAATGGCCGGACAACCGCCGGTGATCAAACTGGCCAGCAGCAGTAGTACCAGACAATGCCCACGGCCCATACACCTGACTCCAAAAAAGACCATCCGCGTTTCACTCAACCGTAAACCGCACCGGGCCTTTGTCAACGGGCCTGCGAAATCCGGTTTCGGAGTTCCTGAGGTATTCCAAAACCTGCCGCAAGGCTTGCCCG
>JBBQBQ010000178.1:0-7371 GCA_038317685.1 Desulfuromonadales bacterium
CCTGGTCTCCTGGCTGATCGTGCGTCGCCAAATCCGCCCGCTGCAACAATTGACCAGGCAGGTGCACCCAGCCCGGGCTGCGGCAACCCCTCAGGGTCAGAGGAGGAGATGAAATCGCCACCCTGGCCGAGGCCTTCAATCAGCTCCTGTTTGAAGTCGCGGAGCAGACCGCCCTCTCCCGGGATCGCCTCGCTTTTCTCCAGACCGTTCTCGACTCCATCCCCATCCCGGTCTATTACAAGGATATTGAGGGACGTTTTCTCGGCTGCAACATTGCCTTCGAACTGATCTTCGGCATCACCCGGACGGAGTTGTCCGGCAAGACCATCCGGGATATCCTCCCCGCCCCGGAAGCGGAGCAGCATCTGCGCATCGACGCCGCTCTCCTGCCCCAGACCGAATTGATCGTGCGTTCCTTCGAACAGACACTGACCCTGGCCGACGGCGGGCCGCATCAGATTCAATTCTTCAAGTCCGCCTTCCGCAACAGCCAGGGGCAGCCGGCAGGGCTGGTCAGCACCTTGATCGACATCACCGAACACAAAGTGCTGGAAGCGGCCCTCATCAAGCAGCAGGAATTTTCGGAGAACCTCCTTCAAAACTCTGCGGTGGCCTGCTTCGTTCTCGATACCGACCACCGGGTCCTCACCTGGACCCGGGCCTGCGAGGAGTTGACCGGCATCAGCGCCCAGCAAGTCCTCGGCACCAATCAGCAATGGAAGGCGTTCTATCCCGAACCGCGCCCCTGCATGGCCGACTTGATTATCGACAACTCTATCGAACAAATCCTCGATCTTTACGAGACCTTCGCCGATTCACGCCTGATCTCCGAGGGACTCCAGGCCGAAGGCTGGTTTCCCAACGTGGGCGGCCACCGTCGTTATCTCTTCTTTGAGGCCGCACCAATCCGTGACAGCGATGGAGCGCTGATCGCGGCCATCGAAACCCTGCAGGATCTGACCAGCCTCAAGCATGCCGAACTGGGGCTTCGAAAAAGCGAAGAGAGCTATCGGTCGCTGATCGAACTTTCTCCCGACGCTATCCTCGTCCAGCAGGCCGCCAGGGTGGTCTTCGTCAACCGTGCCGCGGCCAACCTCTTTGGGGCAGAGACCCCGGAAGAATTGGCAGGGGCCGGAGTTCTTGACCTGATTCATCCCGATTTTCGTGATCTGGCCCAGCAACGTATCGAACGCATCGAAACCCGGCAGGGGAACGAACCCTACACCGAAGAAAAAATCCTGCGCCGCGACGGCTCTCCCGTTGACGTCGAATCGAGTTCAAGCTCGGTCTTTTACGGGGGGGAATGGGCGGTGCAGACGATCTTGCGGGACATTACCGATCGCAAGGAATTGCAGGAGAAAATCTGGCAACAGGCCAATTTCGACACCTTGACCGGGCTTCCCAACCGGATGCTCTTTCACGACCGCTTGCGCCAGGCCATTGAGCAGGCGGCCCGTGAGAACTATCAGGTCGGGGTCCTCTTCATCGATCTCGACCATTTCAAGGAGATCAACGATACCCTGGGGCACGAAGCCGGCGATGTCCTGCTGCGGGAGGTTGCAGCGCGGCTCTCCAGGGCCCTGCGCAGCAGCGATACCCTGGCGCGCATGGGAGGAGACGAATTCACCGGGGTCATGCCTTGGGTCGTCGAACTGTCCCAGGTGGAGATCGTCGCCGGTCGGCTCCTGGAGTCTCTCGCCCAGCCCTTCCACCTCCCCGGAGGAGAAGGGCACATTTCCGGTTCCATCGGCATCGCTCTTTTCCCAACCGACGCCGCCGACATCCCGACTCTTCTCAAGCACGCTGATGCCGCCATGTATCGGTCCAAACAGTCGGGTCGAAACGCCTATTGTTTCTTCGGCCGGGGCGAGGTCCAACATGGCCCCGGTGTGATTGACGACCCTGCCCCAGCCTGATTCCTTACGCAAAAACGCCACCCCCGAGGGTGGCGTTTTTGGTGGTGATCAACAAATTGAGGTGGCCACCTCTCCTCAAAAGATCGACGCCAGCCGTTCGAAGGATTTGCGCAATCGGGTTGAAACGGCGAAAAGCATGCCTTTGAGAATTTTTCCGCCGAGGACCGGGTGGGCCTGCAACAGGGCCTCGAATCGTTCGCAAGTCAGAAAAAGCAGTGTTGTATCCTCCATCGCCACCGCCGTCACCGCACGCGGCCCCTTCTCGACCAGGCAGAATTCGCCGACGATGGCGCCTGGGCTGTAGACCCCGACCACGACCTCTTTCCCGGCGAACTCGGTCTCCTTCTTCACTTCGATCTTTCCCTCGACGATGAAGGCCTCGAAATCTCCGGGATCTCCTTCCTTCCACAGGATGTCTCCGGCTTTGATCTGACTGCAGGTAAAGTACTCAGCCAGGGTTTCCAGATCCTCTTCCTCGAGAAATTGGAAGAACCGCAGCTGCTTCTTGAGCAGGGCGCAGCGCTCCTCGTGGGTCTGGATGATCATCCGGACTTCCTCCCGCGGTCTGCTTCCTGCGCTTTGACCTTCTGCTCCAGTTGTTTAAGGAGTCCGTCTATACCGTCCTTGCGGGCTATTTCGCCGAAGCTGCTGCGATAGTTTCTTACCAGACTCACCCCTTCGATGACCACGTCGTAGACCTTCCAATCATCCCCCTGCCGGGCCAGCCGGTAGGTCAAGGGGATGTCGGCGCTCTTGGTGGCGACGACGGTCTCCACCTCGGCCCGCTCACCGTCGATCTTTTCACCGAGAAAATTGATCTTTTCGTCGGTATAGGATTCGACCTTGCCAAGATAGCTGGTTTCCAGGAGGTCACTGTACAGGGTGATAAAACGTTCTTTTTGAGAAGCATCGGCCTGACGCCAAAAAGGACCGAGGGTCCACTGGGACATCAGGGCAAAATCGAAACGCGCCCGGACCAGGGCACTCAGCCGCTCGCGGCGTGCCGTCCCGACGAGGGCCGGATTCCGTAACACTTCCAGAACCTGATTGACAGTCTGCCGGACCAGGTCCAGAGGCGGCGCCGCCAGAGCAGAGCCGGGCAGGGTGCAGGCGATGATCAGGAGCAGTATGAGAAAACGTTTGATCACGGGTCAACCTCCATTATTCTTCGACCTGGGCCTGACGATGCTGGACGTAGGCATCGCGGATGAACAGGTACGGGTCGAGGGCATCGTGTTTGATCTGTTCATAGGTGTCCTTGTCGAGGGAAAGACCATTCATGCGGTCAAAGCCTTTGACCCCGGCCTGTTCCAGGGTCGTCAGGCCGGTATAAGTCAGCGGATCGAGAAAAATGTCGCCGACCCGGCCGACGCCATCGCGCAGGCTGGAAGGGCCGAAGAAGGGGATAACCAGATAAAACCCGTGGCCGATGCCGTAGTTCCCGAAGGTTTGGCCGAAATCTTCCGGCTGCGGTTGGAGTTTGGCCAAGCTCTGGGCCGGGTCGAAGAGACCCGCCAGACCGAGGGTCGAATTGAGGAGGAAACGGCCGGCCTCGATGCCGGCCCGCTGGGCTTTCAACTGCAGCAGGTTGCCGACAAAACGTACCGGGAAGAGGAGGTTGTCAAAGACATTGCCGACGGAAATCCGGACCGGCTCGGGGACGATCCGGTAGCCGCGGGCGAGCGGCTTCAACAGGTAGAAATACAGCTTGTCGTTGACCCAGAAGATGCCACGGTTGACGGGTTGAAGCGGGTCGGCGATATGCACTTCCAGCTCCTCACCGGCAAAGGGGTCGGGTCCTGACGCGGCAGCGTCATCAGTCTGGGCCATCGCCATGGTTCCCTGGGACAGGATCACCAGGGCTATCAAACCGAACAACCGAACTCTCATGGCCACATCATACCCCAGTTATTGGTGAAAAAGTGAGATCTCGGGGATCCGGCCCTCAAGGTGACTTCTTCTCGAAGATGTACTTGCTGACCAGTTCTTCCAGGTTGATCGCCGACTCGGTCTCGGTGATTTTCCCCCCTGGCTTGATCAACGTCTCGGCGCCTCCGGGGGAGATGCTGATGTAGCGATCGCCGATGATTCCCCCAGTCCGGATCGAGGCGATGCTGTCCTCTTGCAGCTTAACCGGCTGATCGATGGCCATCTCAACCACCGCCTGGTAGCTCTGCGGGTCAAGACGGATGCTCTTCACCGTGCCGACCTGCACCCCGGCGATCTCCACCGTGCCTCCCAGCTTGAGACCGGAGATAGATCCGAACTGGGCCGACACCGGATAGGTCTGGACCTTGAACAAGCCAATGTTGCCAAGGCGGACCGACAGCCAAGCAAAGCAAAGAAACCCGACCACCATGAACAGGCCGACGGCAATTTCCAGATTAAACCGTTTCATAAAATCCCCGTTCCTCCTCCGCGCTTGAGTAAATCGGACCCATGCTCGTCTCCACATACTCCCGAATCAGCGGGTTGTCGGAGAGTTGGAAAGCCTCGGGGGAGAGGCACCCCTGAATGCGGCCATCCGCCAGGAGTGCCACATAGTCCGAGAGTTTGAATATCTTCGGCACGTCGTGACTGACGATGACCGCCGTATAGCCGAGTTGCTGCTGGGTCTGGTAGAAGAGGCGATAAATTTCGTTGCTCTTGTGGGCATCCAGACCGGTGGTCGGTTCGTCGAAGAAGACCACCTTGGGATCGATGACCAGAGCCCTGGCCAACCCGACTCGCTTGCGCATCCCGCCGGAGAGCTGGGCCGGGTATTTGTTGTTGCTCCCCTTGAGGTCCATCAGCGCCAGTTTCTCCTCCACCCGCCGCCGGATCTCATCGCCGCTCAGCTCGGTCCGTTCCCGCAACGGCAGTGCCACGTTGTCGAAGACCGTCATCGAATCGAAGAGCGCGGAATTCTGGAAAAGGACCCCGAAGTTCATGCGCAGGGCGTTGAGTTCCTTGCGACGAATCTTCGCCAGATCACGGCCGAAAACCAGGATCTGCCCCCGGTCGGGACTGACCAGACCGAGCATATGCTTGAGGATGACGCTCTTCCCCTGGCCGCTGGCGCCGACGATGACTGTGGTCCGGCCGCTCATGATCTGGAGGTCGATTCCCCTGAGGACCCGCTGCCGGCCAAAGGTCTTGGACACCCCGATCAGCTCGATGGCCACCGTTTCGGCCGGTATTGTCTTCGTTTCCGCCATCTTCGGCCCCGATTCACAACATGATGGCGCTGATCAGGTAGTCCCAGACCAGCACTGTCACCGAGGACATGACGACCGCCCGGGTGGTGATGCGGCTCACCCCTTCCGCGCCGAACCCCCCGTCGCGCTCCAGGTGCAGGTAATATCCGCGCACCGCCGAAACCCAGACCAGCAGCAGGCCGAAGATCAACGATTTCGTTAGTCCCATGCGCAAATCCTGCCAATCGACGTTGGCGTACATCCCCTGAAAGTAAGCACCGGCGTTGACACCGAGGAGTTTCACCCCGACCAGCCAGCCGCCCCAGATGCCGACGACGTCGAAGATGCAGGTCAACATCGGCAGGCAAATGATCCCGGCGACGAATTTCGGCACCATCAGGTACTTGTAGGGATCGATGGCCATGCACTCCAAGGCGTCAATCTGTTCCGAATTGCGCATGATCCCGAGTTCCGCGGTGATCGCTGAGCCAGCCCGGCCGATCACCATCAGTGCCGTCAGGACCGGACCGAGTTCGCGGATCAGGCTGAGCGCCACTGCGGAGCCAAGCAGTCCCTCGGAGCCTACCTTGCGCAGGGTGTAGTAGCCCTGCAGTCCCAGGACCATCCCGGTAAAGGCACCGGTGAAGAGGATGACGAAAATCGAGCGGGCCCCGATGAACTCCATCTGCTGGAGAATCGGCCGCAGCTTGTAGGGGGGCTGCACCGTCCGTCCGATGCACCGCAGCAGAAAAAACCCCATCCGGCCGGCCATTTCCAAAAGATAAAGGGTTTCATCCCCGATTTTTTCCAAGGTCCTTCGCATGGCTTAAGGATAGCGGATAAAATCCGTTTTTAAAGGGGGAAAAAGGGATCAGTTCTCGAACTCGGGACAGTACATCATGGCCAGGGTACCGCGGGCGGCCAGGCAGACCGAGCAGAGTTTCCCGGCATCGCCGAAACGCTCCCGGGCAAGGATGGTACCGGCCTCTTCGGCCGGAGTAGAGGCGGGAGCGGGTGTGAAGACGGAGCCGCAGATGGTGCAGGGGCGGGGTTCAGTCATGGATTTCGGTCTCCTGGCGCACCAGCGCCGCCAGGGCATCGAGAAAATCGGCGTCGTCGTTGAGAGAAGGGGCCCTGACGAAGTGGCGCAGGCCGTGGAGCTCGGCGTGGTGCCGGTATTCGATGTCAATTTCATGGAGAGTCTCGATGTGATCGGAGACGAAGGAGATCGGCACGATCAGGACTGCGGTCTTCCCCTCTCCGGCGAGGCGATCCATGACCGCCAGGGTGTCCGGCTCCATCCACTTGACGGGTCCGCTGCGGCTTTGGAAGCCGAGGTGCCAGGGACGTTCCCCGACCCGCGTCATGACACCGTTCACCGTCGCCCGGACATGGTCGAGATAGGGGTCACCGCGATCGATGAACGACTGCGGCAGGGCGTGGGCGGAAAAGAGAATCTGCACCTCGTCGCGCAGCAGTTCGTGGAAGCGTTCCAGCCCGAGCCGGATGCGGGTGGCCAGGGCGTCGAGGTAGCCGGGCCAGTCGTACCATTGTTCGATGACGGTGTATTCGAGATCAGGATGGACGTCCCGCGCGGCGCGTTTGAAATCGTTCAAGCTGCTGCCGGTGGTGGCCGGAGTGTAGTGGGGGTACATGGAAAGGACCACCGCCCGCTGCACCCCGGCGGCCTTCAACTGTGCCAAGGTGGTCTCGGCCCGGGGCGACGTGTAGCGCATCGCCACAGCGGGGCGCCAGTGGGCACCCAGGCGCGCGGCAATCCCCTGCGCCTGCAGGGTCGTCCAGTGCAGCAGCGGCGACTTGCCGCCGATCGCCAGGTAGTTGAGACGCACCCGTTTGGCGCGGAAGTGGCTGAGGAGGCGGGCAAAGGGCTTCTGCAGCAGGGCGCCGGCCGGCAGCCGGATCAGCTCCCGATCGGAAAAGAGCTGGTAGAGGAAGGGCTCGACGGCCTCCAGGGAATCGGGTCCGCCCATATTGAGCAGGATGAGAGCATTCGGGGTCGGTTCGGGGGCCATGGACGGAGACCTCATGCGGCCGCAGGGACACAGAGGCACAAAGACCGGCAAGGGGATTTCTCCGGGTCTCCGTGCCTCCGTGGCAAGTTAAAAATACGGTCTTTCCCCAGCATTGTCCGGTTAGGTTTTTGCTGGGCCAGTCCTTCGGCGAATTCGTGATGATCTGGATCGTTTTGACGACAGGGGGGGGCGAGCCGCCGCTTCATTTCGAATTTTGAACCTCAATTCCCGGACGCGCTGGATGCT
>JBBQBQ010000179.1:0-7352 GCA_038317685.1 Desulfuromonadales bacterium
ACCTCGACCAGCCGGTAGCCGCGCAGGACCGCATCGAGGTAGAGGCCGGTGCCGCCGACCAGAACCGGCAGTCGCCCGCGCCCCCGGATCTCCTCCAGAACGGCGACGCAGCGGCGCTGGAAGTGGAAGACGCTGAACTCCTCCCCGGTCTCGACGAGGTCGATGAGGTGGTAGGGGATGTCCCCGTATTCGACCAGATCCTTGCCGGTGCCGAGGTCCATGCCGCGATAGACCTGGCGGGAATCGGCCGAGACGATTTCGCCGCCCAGCGCGCGCGCCGCCTCCACCCCGAGGCGGGTCTTCCCCGAGGCAGTGGGGCCGAGGATCACGAGGAGGTTGCAGTCGGCAGGGGGCACAATCAGCTCCGGACGGGGGATGAGGGCGGGCGGCAGCGGTACTTTAGCCCGGCGGCCGGGGGAATGCAACGGTTTGGGCGTTTTGGGGCGATCGGTCCCTGGCGGACGGGAGAATGCGACAGTTCCGCCGGGAGGAGAGATTGAATGCGGTATCGGCAGCAAAATTGTATACTCGTCACAGTAGCGGCCACGATCAGGATTTAAGCAAAAGGGTCCTTCCCCCTGCGGGGGGCATGCAAGCGTTGGCCCCCCATGGTCGACGGGGGGGGCAGCGCAGCTAGGGAACTTTTCCCGCAGGGTCCTGGGCCTTGCTGTTGGTGAGGAAAATCGACCTAAAGGGCAAAAAGTTGAGACTTTTTGGTGATTCTTTCGGCATTAGGCGGGGTTGGCTTGGTCCGACCCCGAACCCAAAGAGGCGGGTGCCGAACGGTATCCTGGCGAAACCAGGGTGTCGGCCACTGCCCCGGGATTGGAAGACATGGTGATATCGATGACCTGTATGACCCTCCTGCTATTGCGGGCCGGGTTCGCACTGCTGGTTGGGGGCGCAGAACTGCTGGTGCGCGGCGCCGCGCACCTCGCCATCGACCTCGGCCTCTCTCCGCTGGTCGTCGGCCTGACCGTAGTCGCGTTCTGCACCAGCGCGCCGGAGTTGGGGGTCTCGGTCTTCTCTGTCTGGAACGACCAGGCCGGGATCGCGCTTGGCAACGTCGTCGGCAGCAACATCGCCAATGTCCTCTTGATCCTTGGCCTCTCGGCCCTGGTGGCACCGCTGGTGGTCCACCGCCAGGTCATCCGCCTCGAGGTCCCGATCATGATCGGCGTTTCGTTGTTGTTTCTCCTGTTTGCCCTCGACGGCAGCATCGGTCGCTTCGAGGGGTTCCTGCTCTTTGCCGGGGTGATCTCCTACGTTACCTGGACGGTCCGCCGCAGCCGTCGGGAGAGTCGTGCCGTCCGGGAAGAGTTGCCGGCGGAGGCGCAAGGGCCTTCGAACCGGACCACCCAACTGCTGCAGATCGCCGCCGGCCTGCTCCTGCTCGTCCTGGGCGCTCGCTGGCTGGTCCGCGCCGCCGTCGCCATCGCCCAGTCTTTCGGGGTCAGTGACATGGTCATCGGCCTGACGGTGGTCGCCGTCGGTACCTCCCTGCCGGAACTCGCCACCTCGGCCCTGGCGAGCCTGCGCGGCCAACGCGACATCGCCGTCGGCAACGTCGTCGGCAGCAACATCTTCAACATCCTCTGTGTCCTCGGCCTGACCGCCCTGGTCTCACCCGGCGGGGTGCCGGTCCCGCCGGAGACCTGGGCCTTCGACCTGCCGGTCATGCTGGCCGTGGCAGTCGCCTGCCTGCCGGTCGCCTGGATCGGCCACCGCATCGAACGCTGGGAGGGGGGGCTGTTTCTCATCTACTACGGCGCTTATACCTTGATCCTCTTCCTGATGGCGACGGGGCACCCGAACCTCCGCCAGCTGATGACCACCACCGCCTGGTTCGTGGCGCCTCTCACCGCGATCACCCTGGGAATCTCCCTCTGGCAGACCCATCGGAACGGATCCGCCGGGTGAAATGAGGGGGAGTGTTTGAAAGCATGGGCACTCTCCGCCGATTAACAATTCCCCTGCCCCCATCTCCGGTCCTCGCCAGAATATATACTTGACGACCCACCTTCTCGGTAATTACAATGTAGTCACGTTTGAGGTATTGCCCAGGGAGGAGCCGTCCATGAAAACCAACATCATTCGCATCGGCAATTCGCAAGGGATCCGGATTCCCAAGGTCCTTCTGGAGCAGAGCCGTCTCGGTACCGAGGTGGAACTGGAGGTCGAGGATGAACAGATTGTGATCCGTTCGGCTTCTCGGCCCCGCCAGGGGTGGGGGGAAAAATTTCGACTGATGGCCGAAGCGGGTGAGGATCGGTTGGTCGATGAAGGTTTGGGGGAAACCACCGCTTGGGATAAGGACCAATGGGAATGGTGACCAAGCGCTTTGAGGTCTATCTGGTCAATCTCGACCCGACCGTCGGCAGTGAGATTCGTAAATCGAGGCCTTGTCTCATTATTTCACCTGACGAGATGAACCTTCATATTGCTACCGTTATCGTTGCCCCCATGACGACCAAGGGCCGGAATTATCCCACGCGCGTGCCCTGTGTTTTTCAAGGGAAGGAGGGGCAAGTGGTCCTCGACCAGATCAAGACGATCGACCAATTGCGGCTGGTTCAGAAGCTCGGCAAAATCGGTAAGCCGACCCAAGAGGAGGTTCTGACCATCTTGGCGGAACTCTTTGCCCCGTAACGGGCACGGCGACCGTGGTTCCGTTTTCATGAACATCGGGGGTTGATTGAATCCTTCCCTTTGCCGGCAAGATTTGTTAAGGTGCTGACCGGGCCGGCTGGCCGTTGCCGGCCCCCCCCCTCCCCGCGACCCCGACTGGTCCCGATCGATGAGCCAAACCCCCCAACCGGCCGCCGAACCGATCATCCTCTCCCGCTCCGAACACTCCATCTCCCGCAAGCAGATTGACGACGAAACCCTCAAGGTCATGTACCGCCTGGCCCACAGCGGCTTCAAGGCCTATCTGGTCGGCGGCGGGGTGCGCGATCTGCTGCTGGGACGGACTCCCAAGGACTTCGACGTCGGCACCGACGCCACCCCCAACCAGGTCAAGAAGCTCTTCCGCAACTGCTTCCTGGTCGGGCGGCGCTTCCGTCTCGCCCACGTCCGCTTCGGCAAGGACAAGGTGGTGGAGGTGGCGACCTTCCGGCGCCTGGCGACCGCCGACGATCTCCCGGAACATCCGGGGGACCAGTTCCTCTTCGCCGAGAACGTCTTCGGCACCCCGAGGGAGGACGCCTTCCGGCGCGACTTCACCATCAACGCCCTCTTCTACGATATCGAGACCTTCTCCATCATCGACTATGTTGGCGGTCTGGCCGACCTGGGCGAGCGGCGGCTGCGGGTGATCGGCGACCCGCTGGTGCGCTTCACCGAGGACCCGGTGCGGATGCTGCGCGCCCTGGAGTTTGCCGCCCGCCTCGATTTCAGTCTCGACGAGGCAGTGCGCGAGGCGATCTACCTGCGCGCGCCGCTGATCGCCGAGGCCGCCCCGGCCCGCATCCGGGAGGAGTTGCAGGAGCTCTTCCGCCACAAGGTGGCGGGGGCGGTTCTCGCCAGCGCCCAGGGACTCGGCCTCCTCTCCCATCTCCTCGCCGGTTTTGAGGGCGATCCCGAAACCTTCGCGCTCCTCGACCAGCTCGACGCCCGGACCGCCGCGGGGACGCCGGTCGATGAGGCCTTCGCCCTCGCGGTCCTCTTCCTCCATCGCTTCCGGGGGATGGTGCGGGGCCTTCAGGATTCGGGGATCACCGAGGTGGTGCGCCTGGCCGGACTGGCTCTCGCTCCCCACTGCGACTACTTTCATGTGGCCCACGGCATCCGTCATCAGGCCCGCGAGCTCCTGGTCGGGTTCTACCGTCTCGGCCGCGGCCGCGGCTGCCGCGGCGAGCGGCGCTTCCTGCATCACCCCGCCACCCCTCGGGCCATCGACCTGCTGCGCCTTTGGAGCGCTGCCAGCGGCGAAGCGAGCGATCTGGCCGCAGCCTGGCAGCAGGCCCTGATTCCCGCCGCCGAGCTTCCGCCGCCCGTTGCCGGGGAGCCATCCCGCCGTCCCCGTCGCCGCCGCTCCCGCGGCGGTCGTCGTCGGCCTCCCAGCTCCGATTAGCACTTCCCCCGGACATCGGTCCCGTCCAAAAAAAGACTAGCCAGTTCCCCGGCAAAGGGTACACTTCAAAGAAACCTCCGGATCTGGGGCGTTGTCTCCGCCCGGGGCCTTTGTAGAGGACCGAGCCGTGACCGACCCCAATTTCCCCCAAGCCCAATTACGCACTCGCTTCATCCTCGTCACCTGCTGGATGCTGCTGCCGTTGGTCATCATGGCCGGGGTGGCCTTCTTCAGTCTGTACCGGCTCAATCAAAATTTCCAATCCGTCGTTGAAGAGACCTTGGATGAGAAGGAGTCGATCGTTCATCTGCAATTGCAGATCGAATCTTTAGGGACCCCGCTGCACCGTTATCTGATTTTCAGCGAAACCGAGGATCGTGAGCAATTTCGGATCTTGGCCAGGGACGTCGACCGCCTCTTCACTACGGCAGCGGCTCTTCCCTTTGGCGTACCCTCGGAGCGGGACCTGCTCGCCGCCGTTCAATCCCGCTGGGGCGAGGTGAGTGTTAAGGCCAGCGAACTGATGGCCCGACCCGGAGAGCTGGGTGAAGCATCCCTGGCCCAGTTGCGAAAGATCGAGGCCGAGCTGGAAGAAATCGGCGAAGGACTGAATTCCATTCATGAGATCGCAGAGTCGGAAATCGGGGCGAGGCGCACCGCAGTCGCCGCGGTCAACCGTACCAACCTGCTGCTGATTGCCTCGGTCTGCTGCGGGGGGCTGCTGATCGCCATCGGCAGCGGCTGGTTCCTGGCGCGGTCGGTCCTCCAGCCGGTGCTGGCGCTGCGGCGGGGGGTAGGGAAACTGGCGACCGGGAACCTCGCCTACCGGGTGGAGATGCAGCGGCCCGACGAACTGGGAGCGCTGGTGGCGGACTTCAACGGAATGGCCGAGACCCTGGAAAAACAACAAAAGGCCCTGCACCAGATTTCGGTGCGCGATCCGTTGACCGGCCTGTTCAACCATCGGGAGTTTTTTCGGCATTTGCGGGAGGAGTTGCTGCGGGCGCGGCGCTACAGCCATCCCCTGACGCTGCTGATGTTCGACCTCGACTATTTCAAACAGGTCAATGACAGCTACGGCCACCTCAATGGCGACAGTGTGCTGCGGGGCCTGGCGCAGTTGCTGCGGCGCCAGTTGCGCACCAGTGATATCCTGGCCCGGTATGGCGGCGAAGAGTTTGCCGTCCTTTTGCCGGAGACGGATGGGCGGGCCGCTTTTGAACTCGCCGGACGAATCCGCCAGGCTCTCAGCGAGGTGGTCTTCGATTTCGGCGAGGTCCTCCCCTGCCAGGTGACGGTCAGCATCGGGGTGGCGGCCTTCCCTGGCGACGCCGAACGGGAAGAGGCCCTCGTCTCCCGCGCCGATCAGGCCCTCTATGCCGCCAAACATGCCGGTCGGGATCGGGTCTGCTGGCGGGATCAATGCGACGGGCCCGGACCCACCTCGTTCGCCGCCGGCACCCGGTCCTGACCCTTGGTTCGGCGCAACTCCCCCAGCAATTCCTCCAGCCGCCGTCGTTCACCGATCGTCAGCCGCCGGTCACGATAGACTGCGCCGCCGAAGATTCGGGCGAATTCCCGGCCGCGGGGGTCGTCAAGGCGTTCCGCCAGGGCGAAAAGGCCCAGATGTTTCGGTGGTCTTTGCCCCCGCCCCCGGCGTCGGACCTCTCGCAGGAACCGGGCGAGGAGGCCTTCTTCCACCGGTCTTTGCCAACCCCTCAGCAGCCGCCAGCCCCCCGCCAGAATCCCCAGAACGGCGATGATTGCCACCCCCCAGCGGACTCCCGGCCGGGTGATACGGACTCCTCTCAGACTCCCTCCGGTCCCCCGCAGCAGTTCCAGCTGACGCCCCAGATCGTAGGTGATGACCGCCTGGGTCCACAGGTAGTCGACGGTGTCGGCCAGCTGTCGGCCCCAGCCGAGGCCGAAGCCGGGGGAGCCGGGGAAGGCGGTTTCCGCGTTTTGGGCCCAGCGGCTCGGGTCGATCCGCTCCCAGCGGCCCTCGACCAGAGCCTCGACCCAGACGTGGGCCAAATCCTCGGTGACGGCGTAATAGCCGCCCAACTCGTTGTAGCTCCCCCCGAGATAACCGCCCACCAACCGCGTCGGCACCCCTTCCAGCCGAAGCAGCACGGCGAAAGCACTGGCGAAGAATTCACAGTAGCCCCGCCGTTTCTCGAAGAGGAAGGAGTCGATCGGCTCCGTCGGCCCGGGGAGGTTGGTGGTGGCGTAGAAGAGCTGCTGGGAGCGGAAGAACCCCTCGGTCCGGGCGATTTTTTCAGCCGCCCCGGCCGCTCCCGCCGCCAACCCGGCGGCGGTGGCCCGCAAGCGCGGGGAGAGGGCTGTCGGCAACTGCAGGTAGAAGGTGGTGTCGATCGTCCCGGTCGCCTCCAGCGCCGCGCCGGGGGCCGAAACGGTCCGATAGCTGGAGCGCTGGTCGTGATGGCGCCAGGCGGTGGTGACCAGATCGCTGTCCTCCCGGGACCGAATTCCGGAAATGCCGACCGGCGGATCGAGAGCGATGAGGTAACGGTCGCTGCGTGGTTCGGGGTAGACGGTCTGCTCCACCTGATGCCCCCCCCGCAGGCGGACCCGTTCTCCCTCGGGCGGCGGGCGACGCTGCCAGACATTGTCGGCCAGGACGTTGAGGACGATCCCCCGCCAATACAGGTCGACAGCCGGGAGCGGGTCGCTCTGCACACGAAAAGCGAGTTCCCGAAGGGCGGCGTTGCCGGCGAAGGTCCCGGGACGGACGGTCTCGGAAAATCCGCTGGTCGCGGTGGGGGCTGGGTTGAGAAAGTTCCAGAGGGGGTACTGGGTGCGCGGCAGGATCGCGAAAAAGCCGAACATCAGCAGCAGTGACCCGGTCGGCAGCACCAGGGCGACGCCGAGGATGGTCCGCAATTGGCGCCCCGGCAGGACCAGTTCCGGGTCACTGTCGTGAAAGGTCAAAAGGACCAGGCCGATGGTGACACAGACGACCAGCAGGAACAGGGCCGGGAAGAAGGCGAAACTCAAGGTGAGGAGGGACGAGGCGGCCAGCGAGAAGATGGCCAGCATGAACATCTGCAGATAGTTGCGCCCGCTCTTCTCGGTCAAAAGGCGCACCGCCAGCAGCAGAACCATGACGTTGATGACCGGTTCGACCAGGGAGGTGCGGCTGACCCGCTGGGCGTAGAGGAGGAACAGGGCGATCGACAGGACGGTTGCCAGGCGGCGGCCAATGGGGTAGCGGCGGCGCCAGTCGCAGAGGGCACCGCCCAGCAAGGCCAACGGG
>JBBQBQ010000180.1:0-7338 GCA_038317685.1 Desulfuromonadales bacterium
TCGCGACTACTTCACTGAACTCGAGGAACGCAAGACCACGGTCCTGGCGTCGATCGCCGAGCAGGGGAAACTGACCCCGGAACTGACGGCACGGATCGAGGCCTGCCTGCAGAAGACCGAGCTTGAAGACCTCTACCTCCCCTACAAGCCGAAGCGTCGCACCAAGGCGACGATCGCCAGAGAGCGGGGGCTGGAGCCGCTCGCCGACCTGATCGCCGCCCAGGAACTGACCATCGGCACCCCGGAAGGAGCCGCCGCCCCCTTCGTCGACCCGGAGAAAGAGGTTCCCGACGCCGCCGCGGCCCTTGCCGGGGCCGGACACATCCTCGCCGAACGCCTCGCCGAGGATGCCGACGCCCGTGCCGCGGTCCGCCGTCTCCTTTGGGAACAGGGGATTTTCCTTTCAAAGGTTGCTCCGGAGAAGGCCGGGAGCGTCAGCAAATTCGAAATGTACTATGACTTTTCCGAGCCGCTAAGGACCATTCCCTCCCACCGCATGCTCGCTATGCGCCGCGGCGAAAAGGAGGAGGTCCTGCGCCTCGCCATCGAGGCGCCGGAAGCCGAGGTTCTCCTGACCCTTAAGGGGCGGCTGCTGAGCCGGCCGTCGATCTTCCGACCGCTGCTGGAGGCGGTCGCCGAGGACGCCTGGAAGCGGCTCCTCTTCCCGTCGGTAGAGGTGGAATTGCGGCTGGAGGCGAAGAATCGCGCCGATCTTGCCGCCATCGAGGTCTTCGCCGGCAACCTGCGCAACCTCCTCCTCGCGGCGCCGGCCGGGAGTCGCAGGGTCCTCGGCATTGACCCTGGCCTGCGCACCGGTTCCAAATTGGCGGCCGTCGACGGCACCGGGCAGTTCCTGGCCAACACCACCGTCTACCCCCATACCGGGGAAGGCCGCCTCCCCCAGGCTCGGGCCGAACTGCTGCGCCTGGTCCGGGAGGACGCTCTGGAGATGGTGGCGATCGGCAACGGCACCGCCGGCCGGGAGATGGAGCAGTTTGCCCGCGAGACCCTGCGGGACGCCGGCATCGAGCTGCCGTTGGTGATGGTCAGTGAAGCCGGCGCGAGCGTCTATTCGGCCTCGGAGATCGCTCGCGAGGAGTTCCCGGAACTCGACCTCACGGTGCGCGGCGCCATCTCCATCGCCCGCCGTCTCCAGGACCCCCTCGCCGAACTGGTGAAGATCGATCCGAAGTCCATCGGCGTCGGCCAGTACCAGCACGACGTCAGCCAGACCCTCCTGAAAAAGTCTCTCGACGCCGTCGTCGAGTCCTGCGTCAACTTCGTCGGCGTCGATCTCAACACCGCTTCCTGGGCGCTCCTTGCCTACGTCTCGGGGATCGGCGAGTCGCTCGCCAAGTCGATCGTTCGCCATCGCGACGCCAACGGGCCGTTTCCGACCCGCAAGGCGCTGCTCAAGGTACCGCGTTTCGGCGCCAAGGGCTTCGAGCAGGCGGCCGGCTTTCTGCGCATCCGCGGCGGCGTCCAGCCCCTCGACAACACCGCCGTCCATCCGGAGAACTACCCCCTGGTTGAGACAATGGCCGCCGATCTCGGGGTTCCCCTGGCCGAACTGGCGACCCGCCCGGAACTGGCCGGCAAACTCGACCTGCCGCGCTACGTCAGTGGGGATGTCGGCTTGCCGACCCTGCGTGATATAGTTGAGGAGTTGAAAAAGCCGGGTCGCGACCCGCGCCGGCAGTTCGAGATGACCGCCTTCCGTGAGGATGTGCGGGAGATGGCCGACCTCAAGGACGGGATGATCCTGCAGGGGACCGTCACCAACGTCGCCGCCTTCGGCGCCTTCGTCGATATCGGTGTCCACCAGGACGGTCTGGTTCACATCAGTCATCTTGCCCATCGCTACGTCAAGGACGCCCATCAGGTGGTCAAGGTCGGCGACCCGGTCAAGGTCAAGGTCCTCTCCGTCGACCTCCCCCGCAAACGGATCGCCCTTTCCATGAAGGAAGCCGATCCGGCCGGGGCGCCCCAGTCCCCACCCCGGGAGCGGGATTCGCGCCCGTCTCGCCCCGCGGAAGACCCGGCAGCGGGCTTCACCAGAGCGGGTTTCCGGGTCAAGAAGGGCTGAAAAACCGATGACCATGAAGAAGAAACTTGTCGATCTCCACCTCCATTCCACCTGCTCCGACGGTCTCCACCCGCCGGCGGGGGTGGTGCGGCTGGCGGCCGGGGCCAAGCTGGCCGCGATCGCCCTGTGCGACCACGACAACGTCGACGGCATCGACGCCGCCCAGGCGGAAGGGGCGCTCCTCGGGGTGGAGATCCTCTCCGGGGTGGAGCTGTCGACGGTCTGGGAGTCCTTTGCCGATCTCCATCTCCTCGGCTACGCTTTCGACCACCGCCACCCGGAGCTGGTGGAGAGCCTCGCCGGCTTCCGCGACTTCCGCGAATCGCGTAATGAGCAAATCGTCGCGCGCATCAATGAGAAGCTGGCGCGGGAAAAGCGCGACCCGATCGCCTTTGAGGCGGTCCTGGCGCGGGCCGGCGGCAGCGTCGGGCGCCCCCACATCGCCCTGGAACTGATCGCCCACCGCCACGTCGCCAACACGGAAGAAGCCTTCGAGCGCTACCTCGTTCCCTGCAACGTCGACAAGCGCTTCTTCCCCTTTAACGAGGCGATCGACCTCGTCCACCGCGCCGGCGGGGTGGCGGTCCTCGCCCATCCTCCCTTCGTCACCCCCGACCGCAAGGTTTTGGAGCGGCTCCTCGACACCTTCGTCACCCTCGGCCTCGACGGCGTGGAGGCCTGGAACAGCGGGTCCACCCGCAATGATATCGACTGGTACATCACCCTGGCCAGGCGCCGCGGTCTCATCGTCACCGGCGGCTCCGACTTCCACGGCACCGAAGGGGGGACGCTGCAGATTGGCAAGGGGCGTGGCCAACTGCGCATCCCCTACGAGTGCGTCGAGGAGATTCGGGCGACAAAAGCGCGGCTTCGGGAGGCTGGTCGATGAAACAGTGGGATTTCTTCGCCACCGCCCCCAAGGGGCTGGAGACCCTCCTCGCCGATGAACTGCGCGCCCTCGGCGCCCTTGAGGTGCGGGAGACCCACGGCGGGGCGGCCTTCGTCGGGCCGCTCGCCGCCGGCTACCGGGCCTGCCTCTGGTCGCGGCTGGCGAGCCGGGTCCTCCTGCCCCTGGCGACCTTCCCCGCCCCCGACCCGGATGCCCTCTACGCCGGAGTCCGTGAGATTCCGTGGGAGGAGCACCTTCCCGTCACCGGGACCCTGGCGGTCGATGCGGTCGTCGCGTCGTCGGGTATCAGTCATTCCATGTATGCCGCCCTCAAGGTCAAGGACGCGGTCGTCGACCGTTTCCGGGACCGCTGCGGGGAGCGCCCCGGGGTCGATACCGAGCGCCCCGACCTGCGCCTCAACCTTTACTTGCACCGCGATCAGGCGACCCTCTCCATCGACCTCTCCGGCGACAGTTTGCACCGCCGCGGCTACCGGGTCGACGGCGCCGCCGCGCCCCTCAAGGAGAATCTGGCGGCGGCACTGCTGCTGCGCGCCGGCTGGCCGGAGATCGCCGCCGCCGGTGGCTCCCTGGTCGATCCCCTCTGTGGCTCAGGCACCCTGGTCCTGGAAGGGGCGCTGCTCGCCGGCGATATCGCACCCGGCCTGCTGCGGGAGCACTTCGGCTTTTTCGGCTGGCTTGGCCATCAGCCGGCGCCATGGCTGGAACTTCTGGCCGAGGCAGCGGCCCGCCGCGCCGCCGGGCTGCCCAACATCCCCACCCTCTTTGGCTACGATGCCAACTCCGTAGCGGTGCGCGCCGCCGTGGCCAACGTTGCGCGCCTGGGCCTCGGCGAGCGGGTGCAGTTTGCCCGCCGGGACCTGGCGCAGCTCGCCAACCCGGTCCCCGCCGCGCCGCCGGGACTGGTGATCGCCAACCCTCCCTACGGCGAGCGGCTCGGTGAAATCGCCGAACTGGAGCCCCTCTATGCCTCCCTCGGAGCCGGCCTGCGTAGCCACTTCCCCGGCTGGCGGGCCGCGGTCTTCACCGGCAACCCCCAACTCGGCCGCGCCCTCGGCCTGCGGGCGAAGCGCATCCATGCCTTCTTCAACGGCCCCATCAAGTGCCAGCTCCTGCATTTCGACCTCTTCGCTGAAACGCCCGCCATCCCGGCTGCCGAAGCTCCCCGTCCCTTGAGCGACGGCGCGCAGATGGTCGCCAACCGGCTGCGCAAGAACCTCAAGCACCTGGAACGCTGGGCCCGGCGCGAGTCGCTGGAGTGCTACCGACTCTACGACGCCGACCTCCCTGAATACGCCGTGGCCGTCGATCGTTACGGGGATTACCTCCACGTCCAGGAATACGCTCCCCCTGTCACCGTCGATCCCCACCAGGCCAAGGTTCGGCTGCGGGAAGCGCTGGCGGCTGTGCGGGCGGTCTTCGATGTCCCCCGGGAGCGGGTCATTCTCAAGGTCCGGCAGAAGCAGAAGGGGGCCGATCAGTACCGCAAACTGGCGGCGACCGGCGATTTTCATGAGGTGCGCGAAGGGGGCTGCAGGTTTCTCGTCAATCTGCGCGATTACCTTGATACCGGGCTGTTCCTCGACCACCGCCCGACTCGCAAACTGCTCGGCGAACTCGCCGCCGGCCGCGATTTTCTCAACCTCTTCGCCTACACCGGCACCGCCACCGTCCACGCCGGTCTCGGCGGAGCCCGCTCCACGGTCAGCGTCGACCTGTCGCGGACCTACCTCGACTGGGCGCGGCGCAATCTGGAACTGAACGGGCTGACCGGGCCGAACCACCGCCTCATCCAGGGGGACGTCCTCGACTGGGTGAACGCGGAGCGGGGTCGCTACGGCCTGATCTTCCTTGACCCGCCGACCTTCTCCAACTCCAAGCGGATGGACGCCACCTTTGACGTGCAGCGCGACCACGTGGCGCTGTTGACCTCCGTCGCACGGCTCCTGACCTCCGACGGGATCCTGATCTTTTCGAACAACAACCGCCGCTTCCGCCTCGACCAGGAAAGCCTCTCCGACCTGGCGATCGTCGATATCACCCCCGCCACCATCCCCCCCGATTTCGCCCGCAACCCGCGGATTCACAGCTGCTGGCGCATGACTCGGGCCACCCCGGCCGACTGACGACGGAAGGAGAGTCGGCTCCCCCCCTGTTGCCCACCGTCCCCCCTCTGTTACTATGATGGCAGGCAGCTTCTCGGCCCGTCGGTCCGCGAACCAGAGGATCGGCGGAAAGGGGGAACAGTGAAGCCGCAACGACTTTCCTTCAACCTTCAGGTCGAACTCTACGAGAACGTCCATGGGGAACTGGCGGTATGCTTTCCGGGGTCGAAGGTCTTCCGGGAGGTCGGCGGTGGTCCTCACGCCGATTTTGTCCTCGATTCGACCGAAAGGACCCGAACATGAGCTTCCCCAATTTCACCATCGCACTGCCGGCCTGGGTTTCGATCTGCGTCGCGGAATTCCCTTCCCCCCTCGTCGAAGAAACCGAACGTATGGGCCTGGTCCTCGAACTGGCCCGACAGAACGCAGCCCTCGGCGGCGGTCCCTTTGCGGCGGCGGTTTTCGAGACCAGCAGCGGCCGGCTTCTCGCCCCCGGGGTCAATCTGGTTCTGGAGAGCGGTTCTTCCGTCCTTCACGCCGAAATCGTTGCGTTGATGCTCGCCCAGAGGGCAGTCGGGGCCTTCGACCTTGGTGCCGCGGGGCATCCGGACTGCGAACTGGTGACCAGTACCGAGCCATGTGCCATGTGTCTCGGCGCCGTCCCCTGGTCCGGGGTGCGGCGGCTGGTCTGCGGCGCCCGGGCGGAAGATGCAAGGGCCATAGGTTTTGACGAAGGGGATAAACCGTCCGACTGGCCGGCCGGGCTGGAACGTCGGGGGATCACGGTGGTACGGGATCTTCTCCGCCCTGCCGCTGCCGCCCTGCTGCAGGACTACCGCGTTGGCGGTGGCCCGGTCTACAATGGTCGCGGCGGTTGATTCCCCGGCGTCCGGGATTCTAAATCTGTGGCGTTTCCTGCTAAAGTAGGGGGCCCCTTCCTTCCCCCTTGACGCCCTCTTCCCCTCTGCCGTCAACTCGCTCAATCGCCTCTTCGACTGAACGATTCTCTCCCGCCTTCGGGCCTGAAACGACCGGAGCCGATCCCCCCTGGGGACCGGCTCCGGTCGTTTTGGTAATCGCTTAATTCAGTGATTCCAGGCCAGGGTCAGGTAAAGGGTGCGTCCGGCTTCCGGGACCTTGCTTCCCGAGGCGAAGGGATCGCGCTGATAGGAGAGATGGGTAGTGTAGCGGCGGTCGAAGAGGTTGTTCACCCCGCCATAGAGCGACCAGTCAGCGTAGGTCGTGCCGGCCTTGAGGTCGGTCGTCGCCCAGCCGGGGGTCCTCTCTTCCAGCAGGACGGTGTCGACCCGGTCCTGGCGGGCGGCGAGGTTCTCCGCCGCCTCAACGAACCAGACGCCGGTGTCGTAGCGCAACGCCAGGAGCCCCTTGAGAGGGGGAATCTCGGTCAGAGGCCGGTCGCCGTCGCGGTTCTCGCCGCGGCTGTAGGAAAGCCCCCCGCGCAGGAAGAGGTCGGCGGGGAGCGCCAGTTGGGAACCGATTTCCCCCCCCCACATGGTCGCATCGATGTTCTGATAGCCTTTGACGGTCGTGGTGAGCTGGGTGAAGTTGATGTAGTCGTTCAGACGGCTGTAGAAGACCGAGGCATTGAGGTACCAGCGCTCCGCGGCGTATTTGATGCCGAGGTCGGCCTGGTGATTGACGGTGGCGTTGAGGTCGGGATCGCCGCTCCAGGTTGGATTGCCGGGAAGCTGGATGTAGAGTTCCTCGGGGTCGGGAGAGCGGACCCCCCGGGCCAGGCCGACAAAAAACTCCAGGGGCTGGGACGGTTGCCAGGTCAGCTGCAGGTTGCCGCTCGCCGCATGGAACTCCCGGTGGTCGCCGCGGCTGGTGGTGAGGAGGTTGGCGCTGTCGGCCGAGACCCTGGTTACGTCCCCCCGGGCGCCGCCTCGCAGGGTCAGGCCCTCCGCCAGGGGCCATTCGTAGCCGGCATAGAGGCCGAAGTTGTCGACGTCGACGTCGGGGATCATGTTGACCGGATTGTAGGGGACCGCCATGGTGTACATCAGCCGGCGGTTGACGGCGTTCCAGGTGCGGCGGTAGAAGTCGAAGCCGCTCTGCAGGGTTCCCGGTCCGAGGACCAGTTTGCCACCAAGCTTGGCCCCTTTGGTCTCGGTTCCGGCGTCGGTCTGCATCGAGTAGTAGCGGGGTTTGCCGACGGAGCTTTGGCGCAGCCGGTCGTCCATGACGTGGTTGACCTTATCCCAGTAGGCCTGGGC
>JBBQBQ010000181.1:0-7315 GCA_038317685.1 Desulfuromonadales bacterium
TTGGCCTAATAAACACCATTACGGGGATTGCGGCGATTTCAAGCATTTTGGGCAGGGGCGAGGGCGGGAACGGGGAAAATAGCTCAGCCTCGGCCGAGATGGCGCAGGACGGCCCGGGCGGCATGGTAGCCGCACATGCCGTGGACGCCGCCCCCCGGCGGGGTGGAGGAAGAGCAGAGGTAGAGGCCGGGGGAGCCGGTGGCGTAGGGATTGAACCCCGGTTTCGGCCGGGCGAGGATCTGCGGCAGGTCGAGGACGCCGCCGCCGATGTCGCCGCCGATGCAGTTGGGGTTGTAGGCCTGGTAGCCGGCGGCGCTGCGCCGGTAACGAGCCAGGATCAGCTCCCCGAAACCGGGGGCGAAGCGTTCCACCTGGGCCTCGATGGCCGCCGTGTAGTCGACCCCGGAGCCGTTGGGGACATGGCAGTAGGCCCAGCCGGTCTGCTGTCCCGCCGGCGCCCGGGCGGGGTCGAAGAGGCTCGGTTGGACCAGGAGGACGAAGGGGCGCCGGGGATGGCGTCCCTGCCAGACCTCGGCCTCCGCGGAGGTGATCTCCTCCAGGGTGCCGCCGAGGTGGACGGTCCCGGCCCGGGCACACTCGGGGGCTCGCCAGGGGATCGGCCCGGCCAGGGCCCAATCGATCTTGAAGACCCCCGGACCGTAGCGGAAGCGTTCCAGCCGCCGGCGGTAACCCTGGCCGAGGCGCTCCCCGGCGATGGCCAGGAGTTGGCGGGGGGTGACGTCGAGGAGGACGCTTCGCGCCGGGGGGAGGTCCCCGAGGCCGGTGACCGGGGTGGCGGTGACGATCCGACCTCCGAGGCTGGTGAAGTGGCCGGCGAGGGCTTCGGCGAAGCGGCTGGCCCCTCCCGCCGCCAGCGGCCAGCCGACAGCGTGGCCGAGGGTGCCCAGGACCAGCGCCACCGCGGCCGAGGCCGGACGGTCGAGGGGGAGGACGGCGTGGGCGGCCAGCCCCGCCAGCAGCGCCCGGGCGCGCACGCCGCCGAATTCCCGGCCGGCCAGCCCTTGTGCCGAGTGGAGGGCGTGGCGGGCGAACCGTACCAGGAGGAGCGGGTGGCCGGGGAGGTGAGGCGGGGCGAGGAGTTCTCCGGCGAGTTGCGGCCAGGCCTCGACCAGTGGGGCGAAAAGGCTCCGCCAGGCGCTTCCATCGGCACCGAGGCCGGCGGCGGTCGCCGTCAGGGACCGCTCCAAAAAAACCGCCGTGCCGTCGTCAAGGGGGTGGGCGAGGGGCGCCGGCGGGTGAATCCAGACCAGTCCGTGCTCGGCGAGGGGGAGGCTGGCGAAGAAGGGCGAACCGATTCCTCCCGGATAGACGGCGGAGCAGACGTCGTGGACGAAACCCGGCAGGGTCAAAGGCGCCGAACGCAGGCCGCCGCCGATCTCCGCCGCGCCCTCGACGAGGGTCACCGCCAGGCCGGCCCGGGTCAGTTCGATGGCGGCGGCAAGGCCGTTGGGTCCAGCGCCGACCACGATGGCGTCGCTCTCGGGGAGGTGGAGGGCCATGGCGTCCTTTCCGGAGTGGCCCCCGGCTCGATCGGTTGGGGAAGGCCGCTCTTCCCTGCAAGCATACCACCTTCCGAAGAAAGGGTCGTTGCCCCCCTCCCCGGAGCTGTTATGCTTCTTGTCAGGCTCGGTTCCGACCGAAGAGACCGCGAAAGGACATGCCAATGACAGCACCCCTCCACAACCCCCGCACCCCCGCCGCCGAGATCGACAGCATGTTCTGCGACCGCTGGTCGCCGCGGGCCTTCTCCCCCGAGTCGCTCTGCGTCGAGGAAATCGCCAGCCTTTTCGAGGCGGCGCGCTGGGCTCCTTCCTGCTTCAACGAGCAGCCCTGGCTCTTCATCTACGCCGTCAGCGAGGCCGACCGGGCCCGCTTCCTGACGGCGCTGGTGGAGAAGAACCAGGCCTGGGCCCGGCGGGCGCCGCTGCTCCTGTTCGTCCTGGCGCGGCGGCGCTTCAACCATTCCGGGAAGGAGAACCGCCACGCCCCTTTCGATGCCGGCGCCGCCTGGGTCTGCCTCGCCTTCCAGGCCCGCAAGCTCGGCCTCTACGCCCACGGCATGGCCGGCTTCAGCAAGGAACGGGCCTATGAGGTGCTGGAGGTGCCGGAAGAGGACTACGACATCCTGGCCGCCGTTGCCGTCGGCCGTCATGGAAACCCTGGCGACCTGCCCCCGGAATTGGCCGCCAAGGAAAGCCCGAATGATCGTAAGCCGCCCGACGAGATTGCCGACGAAGGGCGTTTTGGCGGTTGAACCGCCGAGGAAAGGAGTCTTCCATGTCGATCAGTGAAGGAGCCCCGGCCCCCGATTTCCGCCTGGCGGGGAGCGACGACCAAAGTCACACTCTCGGTGATTATGCCGGCAAGACGTTGGTCATCTACTTCTATCCGAAGGACAATACTCCCGGCTGCACTAAGGAGGCCTGCGGTTTTCGGGACCGCTTCGGGGCGCTGGGGCAGGCCGGGGTGGAACTGGTCGGGGTGAGCAAGGACAACCTGGGGTCCCACGACAAGTTCATCGCCGAATTCCAGCTCCCCTTCGTCCTGCTCTCCGATCCGACCGGGGAGATGATGAGCGCTTACGACGCCTTTGGCGAAAAGGTCAAGGACGGCAAGACCGTGGTAGGGACGACCCGTTCGACGGTCGTTATCGGTCCCGACGGCAGGGTGAAGAAGCACTGGGCGACGGTGAAGAATGCGGAGGACCACCCGCAGGAGATCCTCGATTTCCTGGCCGGGGGGTGACGGGCCGGCATCTGGATGAAGAGCGCCGGGCGGTCCATGGGGCCGCCCGGCGTTTTATCTGCGCTCCCTGTCGCCGATCATCATAGCAGCCAAGGCGGCATCCTCCCCTGCTTCGACTCCTACCTACCGAAGATCATTGAGCCGCCAGTCGTATTGGTACGTTACGTCCCCCCCAAAGGTGCGCAGGCGGGCGGCCAGTTCGGGGGAAGCGAAGCGCTCCAGGTGAGCGAGGACCCCTGATTCGGTTCCGCCGAAGTCGACCTGGTACCAGTCGTAGATGCTCGACAGGACCAGGCTGCTCCCGTCAAAGCGGGCGCCCCGCGGGCTGTTCACGAAGTCCCGGGCGGCCTGGTCGAGGAGCCGCTCGCTGTTTTCGGCGGTGAAGGGCTCCGGCTGCAGGTTCGGGCAGCCGAGGCTGGCGCAGTTCACCGCGTAGTGGACCCGGTTGTCGTGCCAGATCGGCCGCAGGATGCGGTGTTCGATGTCGTTCAGGGAGAGCCGGGTGCCGTCGACCGTGGTCAGCTTCAGATCCCAGGGTCCCGGGCTGAACCAGCCCGATTTGATGTCGCGGATGCTCTGGACCGGATAATGGCCGAGGATGGTGGCGATGGTCAGGGCGTTGTAGAGATTGATCCAGTAGGCCTTTTGCTCGGCGCGGTTCAGTTTCGCCACCGGCACGCTGCCGAGAGCCTTGAGGTAGTCCTGCAAGGCGGCCCGGTCGGCGGCGCTGACCGCCCCGTAGCGCAGACGGTTCGGCTCCCCGTTTTGGCCGGGGACCAGGTCGCTTCCCAGAAAGTGCGCCCAGGTGCCATGGTCGACCTGCCGGGTGCTCTGCGCCTCGCTCCCCTGCCAGCGCGGCCATGCCTCCGCCTGCGGAGCCGCTCCGGCCGGCGAGGCAAGGAGGGTGGCCAGTCCGAGTAGTCCGGCTACGATAAGGTATTTCAGCTGGTCCATGACGATCGCTCTGCCGCTGGTGTGAGAAAGTCCGGGACTGTGCCCCCGGAGGTTGCGGCCGACACCCGCCGTATGGAGAGTGCCGGCCGCAGACCTGCCCTGACGGTGTTACTGGGATGCGGGGACTTGAAACTCATATCCGCAAGCCGGACATTTGACCTTGGTCATGGTGCTTTTGCCCGTTTGGGCGGCGCACCCGGTCATGCTAAGGGCAAACAGGGTTGCCACCAACAGGACGCTGAGTTTTCTCATTTATTTTCACCTCCTTTCCTGGAAATCCCGGGCGATGCTGATCGTCTGGGGAAAACTTTTCGAACCCTTCAAAGAGCCTCACCCGCGCCGCCAGGCATGAAACTTCGCGACCCAGGTAAGGAGTTGTTCCGGGACGTGAGCCCGTTTCCACTCCCCGGCCGTCGCCTTGTTGGCTTCGGCCAGGGTCGGGTAGGGGTGGATGGTGCCGAGGATCTTGTTCAGGCCAAGGTTATGTTTCATCGCCAGGATGAACTCAGCGAGGAGATCACCGGCATGGGGGCCGACGATGGTCGCGCCGAGAATCTTATCCTTCCCCCGCGGCGTGATGACTTTGATCCAGCCCTCCTCCTCCCCCTCGGCGATCGCTCGGTCAAGCTCCTTCAGCGCATAGCGGGTGACCTCGAAGTCGAGCTTCTGCTCCCTCGCCTCGCTTTCGTTGAGGCCGACGCGGGCGACTTCCGGGTCGGTGAAGGTGCACCAGGGGATCACCCGATAGTCGGCGCGGAAGGTCTTGAAGGGGCTGAAGAGGGCGTTGACCGCGGCGTACCAGGCCTGGTGGGCGGCGGTGTGGGTGAACTGGTAGGGACCGGCGACGTCCCCGGCGCAGAGGATGTTGGGGAGGTTGGTGCGCAGCCAGGGGTCGGTGCCGACGGTGCCGCGCGGGCTGATGGTCACGCCGAGTTCTTCGAGGCCGAAGCCTTGGGTGTGGGCGCGGCGGCCGACGGCGACCAGGATGGCGTCGAAGGGAATCTCGACCCGCTCGCCGCGGTGATCGCAGACCAAAAGCTTCTCCGCGCCGCGGACCAGCACCTCCTTGGCCGCGTGTTCGGTCAGGACCCGCACTCCTTCGGCCTCGAAGCGGCTGCGGATGAAGTCGGCGACGTCGGCATCCTCCCGCCCCATGAGGCGCGGCGCCATCTCCACCTGGGTCACCTGGCTGCCGAAGCGGGCGAAGGCCTGGGTCATCTCGCAGCCGATCGGTCCGCCGCCGAGGACCATCAGTCGTGGCGGCAAGGTGCGCAGCTGCCAGAGGTTGTCCGAGGTCAGGTAGGCGACCTGGCTGAGGCCGGGGATCGGGGGGACGAAAGGAGAAGCGCCGCTGGCGATGATGATGGCGCGGGTCGTCAGCGTCCGGCCGTTGACCTCGACGTGGTAGGGGGAGGTGAGGCGCGCTTCGCCGCCGATGCATTCGACGCCGAGGGCGGTGTAGCGTGCCACCGAGTCGTGGGGCTCGACCTTGGCGACGATCCGCTGTACCCGTTCCATCACCTGGCCGAAGTCGAAGTCGGTGATCGTCTGCTTGAATCCGAACTCCTGCGCCCGGCGCCCGTAGGAAAGCATCTTGGCGCTGCGGATCAGCGCCTTGCTCGGCACGCAGCCGGTGTTGAGGCAATCGCCCCCCATCTTGTCTTGTTCGATCAGTGCCACCTTGGCCTTGACCGCCGCGGCGATATAGGCGGAGACCAGCCCGGCGCTGCCGGCGCCGATGACGACCAGATTGTAGTCGAAGCGTTTCGGTTTCGGGAAACGGGCCAGGGCCTTGCGCTGTTTCGCCAGGTCGAGGCCCTTTTTGGCCAGCAGCGGGAAGAGGCCGAGCAGGACGAAGGAGACCAGCAGCCCGGGGGAGAGGATCCCGGAAAGGCTGTCGATCCGGCCGAGCTGGGTGCCGGCGTTGACATAGACCGCAGTGCCGGCGAGCATGCCGATCTGGCTGACAGCGTAGAAGGTCAAGGCGCCCAGGTTGGTCAGCCCCAGCACCAGGTTGATGACGAAGAAGGGGAAGAGCGGCACCAGCCGCAGCGAGAAGAGGTAAAAGGCGCCTTCTTTGGCAACCCCCTCGTTGACCGCCTTGAGACGTTCGCCGAAGCGGGCCTGCACCCAGTCGCGCAGCAGAAAACGGCTGACCAGCATGGCGAGGGTGGCCCCGATGGTGCTGGCGAAGGAGACCACGACCAGCGCCGGCCAGAAGCCGAAGAGGGCGCCGCCCGCTAGGGTCATGACCGCCGCGCCGGGGAGGGAAAGGGCGGTGACGGCGATGTAGAGGAGAAAGTAAAGGCCGAGGGTCGGCAGCCGGTGGGCCGCGTAGTAGGCCTGGAACTCCGCCTGGCGCGCTTTGAGCTCGGCCAGGGTCAGGTAGCGCTGCAGGTCGAGGGCGAAGAAGAGTCCGACCAGCGCGGCGATTCCGAGGAGGATGGCGATTTTTTTGCCGCGGCCGGTCATTTTTGGCTCCCCGATGAATCATTCCGGCGAGAGGAGTCTCCCCGGTTGGTACTGAGCTGGTGCGAAGGCCGGCGACCTGAACTAGGTCGCAATCTCGCCCCCTCAGGTGAAGCCCGAACCGGCGGTGCAGCCATAGCAGTGGTCGCCGATGGCGATGCTGCTCCCGGTCGGCGGCGGACCCTCCAGGTCGCGGACGTGGCGAGGGATGCCCCCCAGGGGGAGGTCCGTCGCCTGGTTGAAGTCGCAGTCGTAGAGGATGCCGTTCCAAGCCACCGAGACCAGGGAGCGGCACATCAGCCCCTCCACGGTGCAGGGGTTGAAGGCCCCGGCCAGGGTCCGCAGGTAGCCCTCGAGGTTCCCCGAATCTTCCAGCCAGCGGCGAAACCGTCCCAGGGGCATGTTGGCGAAGACATAGAGGCGATTGAACTCGACCCCCAGCTTCCCGGCGAGGACTCGTTTGAACTGGCGTTCGGCGGCGGCCTGCCCCTGGGGGAGGAAAGCGCCGGTCGGGTTGGCCACCAGATGCAGTTCGAGGCCGGTTCCGGCCCGGCCGAAGCCGAGTTCGTTGAGCCGCTGGAGAACGGCGATACTCCGCTCCCAGACCCCCCGCCCCCGTTGCGCTTCGACCTGCCCCGGCGTGACGGCGGGGAGGGAGGCGACGATAGCGACCCGCCGCCGCCGGCAGAGGTCGATGAGCCCCTCCCGGGAAGGTCCGCCGAGGGCGGTCAGATTCGATCGCAGCATGAGCCGCGGCACCGCGGCGGCGAGGCCGTCGATGAGATAATCGAGGTCGGGGACCAGTTCCGGCGCGCCGCCGGTGAGGTCGGCGATCTGGAAGGAAGACCGCCGGGCAAAGGCGATGACCTCGGCCATGGTTTCGCGGGTCATGATTTCCCCACGGTCAGGGCCGGCGCTCAGGTGACAGTGGCGGCAGGCCAGGTCGCATTTCAGCCCGACGTTGACCTGCAGGGTGTGGCAGAGGCCGCGGCGAAGGTCGAGACCGTGGCGGTTCATGGCCCCTTCGAAATTTTCCAAGGCATCCATCTTCATGACCGTTGCGCCTACATCGAAAGTTTTTCTACGAGTTTCCGCATCTGCATGCCATGGACCAAGGAGGCCCCCC
>JBBQBQ010000182.1:0-7292 GCA_038317685.1 Desulfuromonadales bacterium
GGCGGTGCAGCTCGATGGTGACCCGTTCAGCCGCACGCCGGTGTCACTGCGGGCGGTGACCGGCGAACTGCAGCTGGTTCTCCCTTCGCCCAAGGAAGATTCGCCATGACCGTCATACGCCGCGAACTCTATTCCGGCCGGGTTCTCGACCTCGGCCTTGAGACCCACCTCCTCCCCGACGGCCGCCACGGCGAATTCGAGATCATCCGCCATCCGGGGGGTGCGGCGGTCCTGCCGGTCCTCGCCGACGGGCGGCTGCTGCTGATCCGCCAGTTCCGTCCCGCCGCCGGCGGGATGGTGCTGGAGATTCCCGCAGGCCGTCTGGAGCCGGGCGAAGCTCCGTCGGCCTGCGCCGCCCGGGAACTCGAAGAGGAGGCCGGCTGGCGGGCCGGGCGCCTCGCCAAACTCGGCGAGACGCTGAGCGCCATCGGCTTCTGCGACGAGCGCGTTCACCTCTTCGCGGCCTTTGAGCTGACCCCGGTGGCCGCCGTGCCGGAGGCCGACGAGTTTATCGAACTGCTCCCCCTGACTCTCGACGCCGCCCTGGCCCTGCTCCACGACGGGACGCTCGTCGATGCCAAGACCCAGCTCGCCCTCCTGCTTTATCAGCGCTCCCTGCCCTTGTCGAGGTGACCGATGCCCCTCCCCGATTATTATTCGTCTCCCCTTCATCTCCCCTTCAACCGCGCCGTCCTCGCCGCCGACTTTCAGCTCGGAACCCCCGACCACGATCCGGGCGGCCCCGGGGTCTGGGTGCTGCTGCGAGGCGGTGAGCTGCTGGTGAGTGCCGGAGCGACCCCGGAACTGCCGACCGGCGATCTCCCTTTGGTCCTCGCCGCCAATCGGCCAGCGGTCTATCTCGGCCAGTACCGGGGCCGGCCCTGCCGCGGGCTGATCCTCCCCCGGGAGACGGAGCTGCCGGCGGCGCTGGTGGCCGAAAGCCTGCTCGCCTCGGAGCCGGCGTTGTCGCCGGCTCTGCTCAGCCTCGGCGGCGTCGCCGGGCAGATCTTCCACTGGCTGCGGGGGAGCCGCTTCTGCGGTCTCTGCGGGGCGGAGACGCTGGGGCTGCCGCGGGAGTGGGGGCGACGCTGTCAAGGGTGCGGCCATGAGCACTTCCCCCACATCCACCCCTGTGCCATCGTCCTGGTACGGCGCAAGGGCGAGGTCCTGCTGACCCGCAAGGCCGAGTGGCCGGCGGGGCGCTACAGCCTGGTGGCAGGATTTCTCGAAGTCGGCGAGTGTCTGGAGGAGACGGTGGCCCGGGAGGTTCTGGAAGAGACCGGGGTGACGGTGGGGGCGATCGAGTACGTCGGCAGCCAGGCCTGGCCCTTCCCGAGCCAGCTGATGGCCGGTTTCGTCGCCGACTACGCAAGCGGCGAGGTGGTGGTGGAGACCAGCGAACTGGAGGACGCCCGCTGGTTCTCCGTCGACGCCCTGCCGACCCTTCCGCCCCGGCGCAGCATCGCCCGCTACATCCTCGATCACTACCTGACCAAGTGAGAGGGGGGCGGACCGTCCCCGGAAACCAGAACTTGAATTGAAACCAAGGGGAAGTGCTGTCCGCCATGACAATACTTCCCCTTGTTGTTTTCAAACAGCACTGCTATGAATACGCTATGAATATCGTGACCTTGAGAATTTCTTCCCGCGACGGGACCAACTCTCGGCTGCTGCGGGCTTTCGACGGGAAAGCCCAGGGGGATCATGATCGGCGCCGGGGCCATGACCATCCGCGAAGCGGCCCGTCGTCAGGAACGGGATGTCAAAGCCGTTCATGGCGATGTGCAGGCGCTATCGAAAGCCGGGATTTTGGAGAAAACCGAAAAGGGCCGGATCGTTTTTCCTTATGA
Source organism: Desulfuromonadales bacterium (assembly GCA_038317685.1). Lineage (GTDB taxonomy): Bacteria > Desulfobacterota > Desulfuromonadia > Desulfuromonadales > DDH964 > JBBQBQ01. Next base: position 1,851 of record JBBQBQ010000182.1, read on the forward strand.
TGCGGTGCATGTCGAGTTTACCCTGAAGGCGGCATGACCGGTTCGGTGTGCTGGTTCAAAGGCTGGAGAAACAAATGGGGTCAAAGCTGCACATTAACAAAGGCAGCATTTTTCGCCGGCTATTGTTTTGTAGCATGTGTAGCCCTGACCCTTCATAAGCCCCCGGGTCACCGATAAGTTGAAGGGAATTAGCGCCCATTGATTCTGAACCGGTCTGGTGGTGGCGTGTAGCGGCAGAAGGATTTAGAGGGGGCATAGGAAATAACGGTGACGGACTTAAAAAGTTAAATACGAGTTGGAAAAATAATATGGATATTGAAACTACTGTCAAAATCATCGGATTTTATATACTCGTTGCTTCAGGAGAAACTATAAACGGAATTGCCAGAACTGTTTTTTTGAATAAAATGGTTGGCGTGCAGCATGCGAAAAGGCTCTCCATGATATCAGCCCTATCTCTCTGCCTGTTCATTTGTTATTTTTACGTCCCGATTTTACGGATTAGGGACGACAAGGGGCTTTTGTTGTTAGGAATTTCATTGTCGTTATTCATGCTTGTTTTTGACATTGTTCTGGGGCGGTTCGTTTTCAAGGTGGGATGGAAAACAATCCTGGATGAGTTTAATATTTTAAAAGGCAACCTGCTTGCAGTCGGAATGATTGTCATGGCACTTTGCCCGTTGCTGTCATCGCGAATTTAAAAGATTCCCTGCGGGGCTTGGGGACAGGTCCCGGAATCAATTCCAATAACAAATAGTTGCAAACATATTTTTTCCGATGTAGTGGCGAGGAAATAAAGGGGAGGTACTTAAGGTCGGGAATAGGGGTCGTGTTTGCACTTGGTCATTGAAACCGCCCTGCTTATAGTCATTGCCCGCACCCTTAAATCCCTTCTATTTGGCTTCAGCGTGAAGTTTGAGTCCCAGCGCCGCAACGATTTTGAGAATCGTATCAAAGCCCGGAATCCGTTCACCTGAAAGCGCCTTATAGAGGCTTTCACGGGAAAGACCGGCATCGCGAGCAACCTGCGACATCCCTTTGGCCCGAGCTATGTCACCAAGGGGAGGGAACAGGGGTCAGGCACTGACAGTGGACAGCTATTGGCCCTTGTCGGTGGCTGACCCGGAGTCCCTATCCATCGGCCCGATCCTGGTCTTGAAATCGGTTGTTCCCATCCGTTGTTCTCCAGTTTCCATTTCGGTCGATGGTGCCGTGCTCGGCGAGCCAGTCGTAGAGGCCTCGATACTCCCCGGTCTGATGGAGTGGGTCGGCGGTTGCGGTCTCCGGTGGCGGGAGGGCGAGCCCCTGGATTCGACGCTCATGCAGTTCGGCCAGGGCGAGGTCGAAATATTCCAGCCGGCGTCGTCCGAAGAGGGGGATAAAGGCGGCGCATTCATCCATCCGCTCAGGGAAGATCACCTGCTCGGGATCGAATCGATCGACGATGATCGGAGCGTCCTCGCCGACCGGGTCGCGCCGGAATGCCCCGCCGATGCTGAGGCCGTCCAACTCCTCCGAGCGCCAACTGATTCGCCCGCGGGATAACCGGTTGGCGGTGATCATCAAACCCAGCTCCGGCCAGGTCAGCGCCGCCAGGGCAATCATGGTTTTGGCCCGGGCGATGGTGACATCGTTTCCCGTGGCTTTGCTGACGGCCTGGTGAAAGGTGAGAATCAGTCGCTTCATCAGCATCTGCTTAAGGTTCCCTTTTTGACGAATTTTTCACCGGCCGGGTCGGCCCGGGACGAGCTCCGAAAAAAGTCCACACTTGGAGGGAGGCAACAGGAGCGGGTTCCCTCTCCTTCCAAGTGTGGACAAACTCTGACCGTCTTATTGATCCAGCCCGGCCTGGATTTATTTAGGGGTATTCAGGATGTCATCAAGAATTTTTGGTGCATCTGAAAATCCCTTCCCTTCCATCTCAGTCACCCAATCTTTCCAGATCGGTTTACCGCCGATCTCGACCCATCTTTCCCTTTCCTTGGCCGGCAAATTATTAACGGTGATCGGCCGGCCAGCCGCCTTTGCCTCATCCAGAACGCCCTGCTTGGCACTGTCGAAGAAGTTGGCTCCCCAGAATTTTGAAGCCTCAAGACCACTGACACTCATGATGGCCGCCTGAACATCTTTGGGGAGGGCATCCCATTTGGCCTGATTCATGACGATCGAAAAGTAGGTCGCCGGCAAAGGCGCTTCGGTGTAATAGTCAACGACTTCATACAGGCGAAATCCATGGATGGCTTCCCAGGGGGCCTCCATCCCATCGACGACCCCTCGCTGCAGGGCCACATAAGCGTCCGGCATGGGAATCAGCACCGGTACGCCACCCAGGCTCTGAAGCTGGCGGGTTGGGGGGCCGCCGGTCGCCCGGATTTTCATGCCTTGAAGGTCTTCCAGCTTCTCTACCGGTTTCTTGGTGGTAATCAAAGTGTAGGGGGAGCTGACAAAGAGCGCCAGAACCTTGTTGGGGGCGAATTCCTTTTGGATGGCGGGGTACTTCTCGTAAATTTTCCAGAAGGCTTCGCTCCCCTTCTCGGCGCTGCTGAAGGGCAGCGCCGGGAGGCTGACCACGTCGGAAAGAGGGGTCATCCCCGGCCAATACCCATGAAAGCACCAGCCTACGTCGGCAATATTATCCCGCACCGCCGCCCAGGTGTCCTTTCCCTTGGCCAGGACCTGGCTGTAATAGATTTCGAATTTTACCTTCCCGCCGGTCGCCTTTTCCACCTTGGCAACCCAGGGCTGCAAGGCGTGGACCGCTCCCCAGCTCTTTTCCGAATTTTGAAAGGCCATGCGCAGCGTGACCGGGGTGTCCACGGCGAAGGCCGTGGCGGAAAATAAGACGTGGATTCCGAATATGATGCCTAACAACCAATACCTTTTCATGAGGGCGCTCCTTGTGAAGAGGGGAAAATCTTTAACCAAAAGCTAATCCCGGAAAACTTTTCTGACGCTTTGATTGTTTTTGGTCCGAAGCTTTTGTGGTTATTTCGGGACGAACAAGACCCTCTTCTGCCGTTCTTCGAGATCGTTGACCAGCTCCTTGACCGGCCCGTATTTCATGACCGCAGCCTGGCAATGTTTGACGCAGGAAGGTTGCTGGCCGTCTTTGACCCGGTCGGCGCACAGATCGCAAAGGTCGGTCGGGTAAGGCAGATAGTCAATGCAGAACTTGGTAAAGGTTTCATATTCGAATTTCGTCAATTTTATTCCGCATTTTCCGGGGGGATAGTCATGCTCCTGCTGGCATGCAACCTCACAAGTATGACACCCGGTGCAGAAATCGTAATCGATCAGCAACCCGTTTCTGGACATTTTACTCACCCCTTTCGGACATTTTGGTCAATTTCACCTGAGTGACCTTGTATTGGCCGCCGCCGAAGCCCGACTGGCTGTCCTGGGGGCCTTGGACCAGTTGGTTGATCTGATAATCCCAAACGCCGAAGAGCGTCGGTTCCGCCCCTTTCATTTCCGGCATCCACCAGCCGTGCTCGGTATTGATCATGTTCGGTTTGACCGATTTGGAAAGATTGGCCTTGCGCTTGACCTTGCCCAAATCGTTCTCGATGTAGAGCCATTCCCCCTGGTAGATGCCTAGCGCTTTCGCCGTATCCGGATGAATATCGACCAGCGGATCGGGAGATTTTTCCCGCAGCCAGGGAATCATCCGGTGCTCGGAATGGAAAAACAGCGGGTTCCTGCTGCCGGAGATCATCGTCAACGGATAGCGTTCGGCCAACTCCGGCTTCATGGCCGGTCCATTGATCGGGGGCCGGTAGAAGGGGAGGGGATCGATCCCCCAGCTCTCGTAGGCACTCGAACGGAGTTCGACCTTGCCGCTCGCGGTATTGAAGCCGGGCATGCCATCGCGCCGCAACAGGCCCCGTTCGTGGCGGTGGTAAGGCTTAAAGGGACCGTCCGGCGGCATGGCCCAGGAGCCCTGCGCGACCAGCTGGTCGTAAGTCAGCCCCGCAACCTTGAGGCGATCGTTGATCAGATCCATGTGGCTATTCCAGCGCTTGCCGATGGCGGGGTTCAAGCGGCGAGCCAATTCGAAATTGATCTCCCAGTCGGATTTGCATTCGCCGACCTGGACCGCTTTCTGGGTGACCCCCAGCGGGACCCACCAGGACCGGAAGGTGGCTTTTTCGGCGAAGGTCGCCGCCGGCAGGACGATATCCGCCAAAGCCATGGTCGTCGGGTTGTGAAAAAGATCGACCACCACGATAAAGTCGAGGCCTTTCAAGGCTTCATAGTGATACCTGGTCCGTGCCGCCTGGCCGCCCAGGGGGTTGCAGGTTTGGATCCAGGCGCCTTTGATCGGGTAGGGGATCCCGGTTTTGCAGGCTTCAATGGCCCGATCCGGCTGAGCCCAGCCCCTGAATCCCCGGACCATTTTGTATTCGTTGGCGCCGATCCGTTTATCGTTGAGTTTGGTGACCAGATCCTGGCCGTACAGGTCGACCAGTTCCTCGGTGGTATAGGGATAGGTTGTCACCCCGTGAGAGGGCCGGGCGATCACGCTGCCGCCGGGAATGTCGATGTTTCCGGTAATGGCCCAAAGGTGCGTAATCGCCTGGGCCACGGTCGTTCCTTCCGGGGCCGTATCGACCGCCAGGCCCCAGTGCCCCCCGGCGTTTTTGGCTTTGGCATAGGTTCTGGCAGCCGCCGCCAGCTGGTCGGCCGGGACCCCCGTGATTTGAGCGACTTTTTCGGGTGGGTAAGCCTGGACCCGGGCTTTGAGTTCGTCAAAACCAAGACACCATTTGGCGACAAATTCTTTGTCGTAAAGCTCCTCGTTGATGATCACATGCAGCATGCCGAGGGCCAGGGCGCCGTCGGTTCCGGGTTGAAGCTGCAGATGGTGCTTGGCACGGGTCGTCATCCAGGTATGGCGGGGGTCGACACAGATGACCTCCGTCCCCTTCTTCATGCAGTCGACGATCCAGTGACCGAAGAAGCCGTCGGGACAGGTCGGCGGGGGGTTCTGTCCCCAGACCAGGATCACCTCCGGATATTCGAATTCCGGATCGTCGTAGCGTTTTTCCAGGAACTGGGAACAGTCGGCCACCATGAAATCGCCGAAGGTGGCCTTCATGGCCCCGAGCCGCGGGGTGTAGCAGGATTGCCCGGACAGCCCCAGCTGCACCCAGTTCGGGCTGCCGTAGCTGTAGGCCAAAAAGGAGATCGGGCCCCCGACGTCGCGGCCGGTCCCCTGACCGAAGAGGATCGACTCGGCCCCGAAATTGTCGCGAATCTCCTTCATCTTCCCTTCGATATGATCGAAGGCCTGGTCCCAGGAGATCGCCTCGAACTTCCCCTCGCCGCGAGCGCCAACCCGTTTCAGGGGAGTAGTGATGCGGTCGGGGTGATACATGTACTGCTTCAGGGCCAAGGCTCGCGAGCAGGACCGCCCCTGGTTCCAGGGGTTGTTTTCGTCCC
>JBBQBQ010000183.1:0-7266 GCA_038317685.1 Desulfuromonadales bacterium
TCGCGTCCCTCAGGACGGGCGCTTCAAAGTCCGGATGGGGGGGAAATCGATCGACTTCCGGGTCTCCATCATGCCGAGTATCTTTGGTGAAGATGCGGTCATCAGAATTCTCGATAAGGAGTCGATCGCCCTCGACCTGCAGGGCCTGACCCTCGAAGCCCTCGGCATCCCCGACCGGGAACTGGTCCGTTTCCGGAGGAAGATCCGCGAACCTTACGGCATGGTATTGGTGACCGGGCCGACCGGCAGCGGCAAGACGACCACTCTCTACGCCGCCCTGTCGGAAATCAACAATGAAGAAGAAAAAATCATCACTATTGAAGACCCGGTCGAGTACCAGGTTAAAGGGGTGGTCCAGATCCCCGTCAACGAAAAGAAAGGGTTGACCTTCGCCCGCGGGTTGCGCTCCATTTTGCGCCACGATCCCGACAAGATCATGGTTGGTGAGATTCGGGACCCGGAAACGGCCCAGATTGCCGTGCAGTCGGCCCTGACCGGACACCTGGTCTTTACCACCGTCCATGCCAACAACGTCTTTGATGTTCTTGGCCGCTTTCTCCATATGGGGATCGATCCCTATAATTTCGTGGCCTGCCTCAACTGCGTGGCAGCACAGCGACTGGTGCGTAGGATCTGTCCTCACTGCCGGGCCGAGGTTCGCTACGATCGTCAACTTCTGGAAGAGTCGGGCCTCAACGTCGATGCGGCCCAGGCGCGGGTCTTTTTCGAAGGCCGCGGTTGCGGAGAATGCCATGGCACCGGCTATCACGGACGCAGCGCCATTGTCGAATTGCTTGACCTCAACGATGAAATCCGGGAGTTGATCGTCACCAAGGCTCCGGTCAGCCAACTGAAGCGGGCCGCCCGGGCGGCAGGCACTCTTTTCCTGAGGGAATCGGCCCTGGAGAAAGTTTATGCCGGGGTGACCTCGTTGCGGGAAATCAATCGGGTTACTTTTGTCGAACGGGCGGAGGGCGAGTGATCCAAAGAACGTATCTCGGGCTGGATGTTCGCCCTGGGGAATTGCGTGCGGTCGCTCTGCACCGGCATCGACGCGGTGCCATCCTTGCTGGTGGGCGGCTGATGACGCTGGGACCTGCGGTCCTGGTTCCGGGGAGCCGCGAAGCCAATATTCGTGAAGAGCGGGACTTTGTTGCGGCGGTTCGGGAGGTCTTAAATCCCCTGGCTGGTCGGGAGGAACGGATCGCGTTGTCGCTGCCGGAGGGGGCGGGCCGCCTGGTCTTGACCGAATGCGAGACCCCCCTGCGGTCCGCCGCGGAGGGGCGGGAAGTCCTCAAGTGGCAGCTCAAGAATCATTTGCCTGCCGACGCTCAAGAGGTCAAGGTCGACTATCAGGTCCTCGATCGGAGTGAATCGGGCCGCATCCGGGTGCTGGTGGCCCTGGTGGCACGGCGGGTGTTGGATCAGTACGAAGAACTTCTCTCTGAAGCGGGGTACAGCGCCCAGTTGATCGATTTTTTCCCTTTCAACCTCTATAACTATTATCGGGCGCGGCTTGAACTTGGGACCGACTTTCTGCTGGTCGGGATCGACCGGGGGACACTTTCCCTGCAGCTCTTCCAAGGGCAGTCGCTGAGTTTTTTCCGCTCCCGGGAGGTCGGAAGCGAACCTTCCGGAGTCTTCATGGAGATCAGTCGAACCCTGGCCGGACTGTATGGGTCCATCCCTGCCCTGCGCCGGTCGCCGGTTTACCTGCATTGTGACTGGCAGGACCCAACCGAGTTGGTGGAAGCGCTCCGCTCGACCTTCGAGCGTGAGGTCACCCTCCTTGACCCCTATCTGCAGCGGGTGGCCAGGACTCCTCTGGATTTGCCGGAATGGCGTAGCCGGGGGTTCGCCGCTGCTTTTGGCGCAGCCGAACGGCTGATGTGAGGCAATGGGTATGAAACCGACGTTGAACCTGGCCAGTCGCGCTTATGTGAATCGCCGTTTGCTCTTTGCCAGCTACAGTCTGGCCGCGGTTTTGTTGCTGGCGATTCTGACGGTGACAGGGGGCTACCTCTGGCGCAGTCGGCAAACGGCCGGCGACTTGCACACCAGAATCGCCGACCTGGAACGACAAGAAGTCGCCCAACGGGGGCCAAAAACGGTGGAATATTCCCCGGAGGATTACAAGAAGCTCCTCGTCCGCATCGACTTTGCCAACGACGTGTTGAAAAAAGATACCTTCCGCTGGACGGCCCTGCTCAGCCGACTGGAAGGGGTGGTGCCGGAGGGGGTCGGGCTGCGCAGCATCCGCCCGGATTTCAAGGCGGGCGGGTTGAATATCGTTGGGTTGGCCCGTAATTTTGCGAGTCTGCAGACTTTTCTCGACCAGTTGCTGGCTTCGCCTGACTTCTCGGCGGTCTACCTTCTCAGGCAGGAACGTCTCGACCCCAAGACCGGGATGGGGAGTCAGACCCTCCGATTTACCTTGGCATTGAAGGGGGCGTTTTAAATGTCCAGGGAATCTTTATTGGTTGCCGCTTGGCGTTTGAACCGCACCGTCCCGGCCTTGATCGGGTTCCTGTTGTTCCTCACCCTGGTGGCACTGGGAGTCGCCCGCCTGGTGATCGCGCCGCAGCTTGCTGATTTGCAGGCAACTTTTCTGCAGCAACAGGAAAAATATCGACAACTCCGCCGCAACAGCGACCTGATCGATACCCCTCAGGCCCGCTATCGTCAGGGCGAAAGCGAACTGGAAACCTTTCTCCAGGCCATTCCCCCCAGCCAGGATTTTCCGGTCATGGTGAGTGACCTGTTCGAGATGGCTGGACAGACGGGGCTCGATATTGCCAACATCGGCTATGATCCAAAAGTTCTCAAAGACGAACCCCTGCTGAGCTATTCTCTGGGTTTCAACGTGGTGGGGAGTTATGACCAGATCAAACAGTTCATCTTTTTGATCGAACACTCTGCGCGCATGATCGCTATCGAGGAATTGAATCTGAACACGGTGCAAGATCAAGGGACTGATAAGGTCGCCCTCACCCTACGCCTGACCACGTTATTCAGGATGGACGGCCCATGAACCGCAAACGCCTGATCCTGATCATTCTTCTGGCGCTGCTGGGCCTGGCCCTGGGATACGCATGGTGGGCCACCCCGCGCCAGGAACATGTCGCGGGCCAGCCGACCCTTGTGGAGCGCCCTCGGGTGGCGAACAATACGGGTCGGCCGGCGGGGGGGGAGGGTGAGGCCGGGCACGTCCGACTCGACTTGCTGACTCTGGACGATGCAGGGTTCCCAGGATCCAAGCGCAACATCTTCGGATCCATCCAGCCTCCTCCACCGCCACCGCGGCCTGCTCCAGCGGCTCTTCCGGTAGCGGCGGCTGCTTCTTCCGTGCCACCGGTGGCTGTCGCCCTCCCCCCGTCAGCCGCCGATGTGGCGCAGCGAGAATTGGCCCGGTTCACCTTCCTTGGGTTTCTGGAAAAGGGGGGCGAGCAGACGGTTTTTTTATCCGGAAACAACGAATTGTTTCTGGTCAGGAAAGGGTCCCGGTTCGGCCGAAACCAAGAGTTCATAGTGGCCGGGCTGACCCCGGAGAAACTCATTTTGCGCCAAGTGGACGATCCGCGCGAGATCGTCATCACGCTCGTCGAAAAAGCCCCGTTGGTGCCGCAGAAAGCGGCCAGCAAGTCCCGGGCGTCCGGCAAGTCCCGGTCGGTCCTTCCCCCTCGCGTCCAACTCCGCCCCCCCGTCGAACCCGAGCCCCCGGAAGAGCTTGAACCCCCCCAGGAAATTCCTGGGGACGATGGGGCGCCTCCGGTCAAGGCGGAGGCGCAACCCGAATCTGCACCGCCGGAAAGCCCCCCCCCGGCGACCCCGAGTGAGGTTAACCAATGATTGGACGGACCTTATCCAAGTTCCCATGGCCACTGTTAATCTGTCTTCTGGTTCTGTCCGGCTGTGTCGCTGGAGAGCGGGCTATTGTCAGCGGCAAGCAGTTACAGGAACAGGGCCATTACGACGCGGCGCTGGCCCGTTTCCAGGAAGCGGTGGCCAAGAATCCCAATCGTCAGGAATACCGGGTGCTCCTTTCCAATGCCCGGGCCCGGGCGGCATGGGCCCATCTGGAGCAGGGTCGGGAAGAACTGGCGAAGGATCAGATGCCGCAGGCGATGGGCGAATTCCGGATTGCTCTCGGGATCGACCCGACGCTGCAGGAGGCCCAACAGAGTCTGGCCCGGGCTGAAACCCGGTTGAAGGCCGAACGGCTCATTGCCGAAGCGGAAGACTTTTTCCGGCAAAGACGCTTTCCCCAAGCCAAACAGAACCTGGAAGAGGCACTGACTCTGGTCCCGGGCGACAGTCGGGCACAGGCGCTGCTTGACAAGGTTCGTGATGTGCGGAGCACGGTTATGGACGGTTACGACCTCGAAGTCGCTTCCGACAAGCCGATTACCATCAAATTCAAGGATGCCCGTATCCGTGATGTCTTCACGATCCTGTCCAAACTCTCCGGGATCAATTTCATCTTCGACGAAGACCTCAAGGATCAAAACGTCACCGTCTTTTTGGAAAAAGCGACCTTCGCCCAGACCCTCGAACTACTGCTGAAGATGAACGACCTCGGTAGACGGGTGCTGAACCCCAAGACGATCATTATTTACAGCAATACTAAAGACAAAGACAAACAGTACCAGGATCAGGTCATTCAGACGTTCTACCTGTCCAATATTGACGCCAAGAAGGCTGTCAACCTGCTGCGCACCATGTTGCAGTTACGCAAGATCTATGTTCACGAGGAACTGAACGCCTTGGTGATTCGGGACAATCCCGAAGTGATCAGGTTGGCCCAGCAGATTCTTGAGGCAGCCGACCGGCCGGACGCGGAAGTCGTCTACGATATTGAACTGGTCGAGATCGGGCATAACAATACCCTCAACTTCGGTCCCAAGCTCTCCAGTTATTCCATCAGTGCCGGAGTTTCGAAGGAAGGATCCGGAACCATTGTCGGCTCGTCCTTAAGCCCCGGAGGCAGTACCGCTGGTTTGATTGCCAATCTGTCGAACCTCGACACGTTTTACACCTTGCCGACGGCCACCTTCGATTTTGCAAAAACCCTCTCCGATTCGGAAATCCTGGCCAATCCGAAGATCCGGGTCAAGAACAAGGAAAAGGCCAAGGTCCATATCGGAACCCGGGAACCGGTCATTACGGTGACAACCACCGGAACGGATACCGCCACCGACAACATCCAGTACGTGGATGTCGGGGTGAAGGTGGAAGTGGAAGCCCATGTTCAGCTCGACAACTCGATCCTGACCAAATTGAGTCTCGAAGTGAGCAATGCTGAGCGTTTGACTCCGACCAAAAATGGCAGCATTCCCCTGCGGATCACCACCACCAACGCCCAAACGTCCTTGAACCTCAAGGACGGTGAGACGACTGTCATCGGCGGGTTGATCCGCAATGATGATTCGGCAGGGAAATCCTCTATCCCGTTCCTTGGGGATATCCCGCTCTTGGGGAGTTTGCTGACCAGCCATACCAACAACAAGATCAAGCGGGAGATTTTGATGTCGATCACCCCGCATATTGTCAAATCCATTGATTTGCCGCGGTCTGATGTGGCAAGTATCTGGTCCGGAAGCGAAGATGAACTTAAGGCCGGCCAGAACTTCAAAGCCTTTGCCGAATCCTTCGTCGCCCCGGCGGATAAACCGGCGGCGGCACCTGTGCCGGCTCGGGTGCCGCCAACCCCGCTCACGGCAGTGCCGGGTCAACCGGAGACGGTCCCTTCGGCGTTTGTGCCGGTGCCGGCCTCCGCTCCGGAAGGAGTCCCGTCCGCTCCGGAACAAACGCCCCCAGGGCGTATCGAAAACACGTCCCAAGCGCCGCAGACTATCCCGACCCCGGTCGAGACCGAGGTGGTGCCCCAAATTGACCTGCCCCCGCTGAAGGATTCCTCTCCTCCCGGCATCATGCGCGTCTTCCCGGTGGGACCGACTCTCGCCACGGTCGGGGAGGAATTCGAAGTGGAGGTGGCCGCCGATGGCGTCGAGATGCTCTATAGTGCCCCACTCTTTGTCACCTATCCCCCGAATTTGCTGGAATTCGTTCGGGTGAAGGAAGGAGAGTTCCTCGGTCGGGATGGGCAGACCACCATCTTCACGGTCAGCAACAACCGCGACCTGGGACAGTTGATCATCGGGACCAAACAGGGGCCAGGCGGGACCGGCGTCAGTGGCGGGGGGATTCTGGCCCAGGTGACCTTCAAGGCTCTCGCCCCCGGGGCCGGATCGGTGACCCTGGACCGGGTCAATTTTAGAAATCCGGCCGGTGGCCGTCTGCCGGTGTCCCCCGGCACTCTCGCCATCGAGGTTCATTAAAGGGTGATGCCCTTCGTTCGGTTCCGCCAAAACCAGTTCGGACTGACGCTGATGGAACTGGTCATCGCCATGTCCATCCTGGCGGTGTTGGCCGCCGCGGTTCTGCCCCTCGCCGAAGTGACGGTCACCCGCACCAAGGAACTTGAGCTGCGTCGGGCCCTGAGGATGATTCGCACCGCGATTGATGACTACAAGGCCGATTACGATAGAGCCAAGGCGGAGAATAAAATTACCACCTCGATCAATGAAACCGGTTACCCGGAGAGTCTGGAAGACCTGACTAAAGGCAAGGATTGGGGGGGGCTTTATCCCTATCCCCGCAAATATTTGCGGAGAATCCCCGAAGACCCTTTCGACACCGCCGAACAAGGCTGGGGACTGCGGGCCTACAAGGACGACCCGGATTCAACGAACTGGGGGGGCGAGGATGTCTACGACGTCTATTCGCAAAGCGACCGGATCGGACTCGACGGAACGCCGTACAACACCTGGTAAGGGGAACATGAAACCATCATCCTTCCGCCTGCGGGAATCCCGCGGGTTTACCCTGATCGAACTGCTGATCGTGATGTCCATCATCGGCATCCTGGCCAGCATCGCGGTGCCAAGCTATCAGCGCAATCTGATCAAGGCCCGAGAAGCGGTGCTGATGGAGGATCTTTATCAGATGCGCCGTGCCATCGACGCTTACTTTGCCGACCATCTGAAATATCCTGATTCCCTGCAAGGACTGGTGGAAAACCACTATTTGCGGGACCTCCCCCGTGATCCCTTTACCCAGTCGGCTGAGACCTGGAAGACGGAGCCGCCACAGGCCAATCCGGACGGGGTGGCGGCCGAGGGGGAAGTCTTCGATGTGCGTAGCGGTAGCGATCTGGTCGGTTTGAACGGCGTTCCATATAACGAGTGGTAGGAGCGATGATTCAGC
>JBBQBQ010000184.1:0-7239 GCA_038317685.1 Desulfuromonadales bacterium
AACCGCCTCGGGGCCTCGGCTCTGATGCAGGGGCTGGCCGACGGCTACTTCGTCATCCCCTATACCATTGCCCACTATCTGGCGCAGATCAAGCCGGGCATGGTCAAGACCGACCACGCCGAGTTCAAGAAGTCGGTCGAAGACGTCAAGGGGCAGATCGACAAGCTCCTTTCCATCAAAGGCAAGAAGACCGTCAGCGAAATGCACCGCGAACTCGGCAAGATCATGTGGGAGAACGTCGGCATGGCGCGCTCCAAGGAGAGCCTGACCAAGGCCATTACCGAGATCCCCAAATTGCGCGAAGAGTTCTGGAAAAACATCAACGTCACCGGCGGCCCCGGCGAGGTCAACCAGCAGATCGAGAATGCTGGCCGTCTCGCCGATTTCCTCGAATTCGGCGAACTGCTCGCCAAGGATGCCCTGCACCGCGAGGAGTCTTGCGGCGGCCACTTCCGGGTCGAGCACCAGACTGATGACGGTGAGGCGATGCGTGACGACGAGAACTTCACCTATGTCGGCGCCTGGGAATTCAAGGGCAATGACAAGGAGCCGGAACTCCACAAAGAGCCGCTGAAATTCGATAATGTCCATCTTGCCGTGAGGAGCTACAAATAATGGCCGCAAAAGGAATGAATCTGACGCTTCATGTCTGGCGGCAGAAAAGCGCCAAGGACAAGGGCAAATTCGAGCAATACCAGGCCAAAAATGTCAGCCCTGACATGTCATTTCTGGAGATGCTCGACGAAGTCAACGAAGACCTGATCAAGACCGGCAAGGAGCCGATCGTCTTTGATCATGACTGCCGCGAGGGGATCTGCGGAATGTGCTCGCAGATGATCAACGGCATTGCCCACGGCCCAGACGACCTGATCACCGTCTGCCAGTTGCATATGCGCAAGTTCAAGGATGGCGATACGATTTATATCGAACCGTGGCGGGCCAAAGCTTTCCCGCTTTTACGCGACCTGCAGGTCGACAGGACCGCCTTCGACCGTCTCATCCAGGCCTACGGATACACCTCGGCCCACACCGGCGGGGTTCCCGACGGCAACGCTCTCCTCGTCTCGAAAATCAATGCCGAGAAGTCGATGGACGCCGCCGCCTGTGTCGGCTGCGGCGCCTGCGTTGCGTCCTGCCCCAACGCCTCGGCGATGCTCTTCACGGCCGCCAAGGTTTCCCACCTCGGCCTGCTTCCGCAGGGCGAGGTTGAGGCGGCCCGCCGGGTCCGTACCATGATCGAGCAGATGGATGCCGAAGGCTTCGGTAACTGCACCAACCATTACGAGTGCGAAGCCGCCTGCCCGAAGGGGATCAAGGCGACCTTTATCGCCCGCATGAACCGTGAACTGATGAAAGCTCTCCCCCAGGGAGAGTAGCTTCACCATCTTCTGTTGCCGCCGTACCTGGTACGACGGCCTGGATTCGGGCGGGTCTTCGGACCCGCCCTTTTCTTGTCAGACGCAACGAACAGCCAGGTCAGTGACCGGGAAGGAGCCCCCCTGCTTATCCATCTCGACCAGATTGAGTTCTGCCGGTTGCGGCTGCGGCTCGAGATGCAGGGTCCCTGCCGGTTGCCGGGCGAAACGTTGTTGAGGATACGTCGCGACCTGCACCGGGCCGGTCGATCGGTACTGAGTGAGGGCGCCTTTTCGGCCCTCTTCGATCCTCCTCTCGCGGATGACCCGTTGGCACAGCGACGTTTTCAGAAGCCCGGTCCCTCCTTTGTTCTGACACCTGCTCCGGAACTTCCCGGGACCTTCGATGCCGGGGATTGCCTGCCTTTGAACCTGACTTTATGGGGAGACGGGGTCCGCCGCCTTAACGATTTTCTGGCCGTCGTGGAAGCCGTTGGCCATTTCGGCTTATGGCAGGGGGAGGGCCGCTTCCAGATCGGCGCCGTGGCGGCCGAAGACCCAACCGGGGCATTGCGATCGATAGCGGCATCCGGTCCTGGTGATCACTCTGAAATTCCCATCACCAGCGCCGCCTGGTGGCTGGCGGGGTGGCCTACGGCTGACCTGTGGCGGTTGGAAATGCTCAGCCCGGCCCGGCTTATATCCCGGGGCCGCCCCCTTTTCCGGCCCCGCTTCCCACAGTTATTTCGCTTTGTCCTGCGCCGACTGTCCTCCATGTCGTTTGCCCACTGCGGAGTGGAAATCCTGCCTGACCCCCAGGAGTTGTTGGCCGCCGTCGATCGGGTACAGGTTCCCAGCAATCGTTTGTCGTGGAGGGATTGGCGTTTTCTCGAGGCCGAAACGGGTCCCGTCGATCTTGGTGGAGTGACGGGGGACATTTGGATCGCCACCCCCTGGGAGGAGGAACTGCTGGCGGTGTTGCAACTCGGCAGCCTCCTCAACCTCGGCAAGGGGGCTGCCTTTGCCGCCGGAGCCTACCGGTTGATCCCGGGCTGAGGTTTTTCGAATAATTGTTCGGAGGCTGATTGTGCCCCGGTCAAACTTCAGTATAATGGTAAAAAAGCAATGATTCCAAGGAGGTGTTCCCATGAAGAATCTTTGGGAGGAGCGCAAAAAAGCCCTGGAAAACGAATATTTCTATAAACTGGAGAAAGAGCAGATCGACAAACTGCGGGACGATGCCCGCGAACGAATCATCCGGGAAGCTTGCCGGAATCGTTGCCCCAAGTGTGGAGATGTGATTGTAGCCATGGAATTTCGGGGCGTCCCCCTCGACAAATGCCCTGGCTGTGGCGGGGTTTGGCTCGGTACCCGAGACCTGCAGATCCTGGCGGAAAAGGATCATCGGACTTGGTTTGATCAATGGTTCAAAACCGGAGAGGAATGAGCGTCCAGGGACGGGAGACAGAGATGTCCCTCCGGGATTTGAAAAGACCAGAAGGCCTTTGAGGATAACCGAAGCAAGAAATTCGCACCCCTTCGGGGTCGTTGGAAGGAAACGGTCGCCAGGAATAAATCCTGGCGACCGTTTGGTTTCGAATCCGGGCCATAAACGGGATCGCTCGGTCCGTTTGCAGGGGAGGCCGGTTTTCGGGGAAGCCTTCAAAAGGCCCCCCCGGAAGGTTATTCCATGCCGAGGCGTTTAATTTTTTCGACCAGGGTGGTGCGGTTAAGGCAGAGCAGTTCCGCTGCGCGGGCTTTGACACCTTTGGCCAGCGTCATCGCCTCTTCAATCATGCTTTTTTCGAACCGGGCAATGACCTCCGGCATATCGATTCCACTTTCTGTGACCCGGGGAGAAGGCAGTTCCATGGGACCAGCAGCGGCCACCCCTCCGATATTGGGGGGAAGGTCTTGAATTTCGATGCGGTCGCCGTCGGTGAGGGCCACCGAACGTTCCACCACGTTCTCCATTTCCCGGACATTCCCCGGCCATTGGTAATGTTCAAGGGCCGCCATCGCCTTTGGAGAAAAGGTCATCAACGTCCGGTTCATTTCCTTGCAGCTCTTTTGCAGGAAGAAGCGGGCGAGGAGGGGAATGTCCTCACGCCTGTCACGCAGGGGCGGCAGAACGATAGGGATGACGTTGAGGCGGTAATAAAGGTCCTCCCGAAACTTTCCGCGGCGCACTTCGGTATCGATGTCGGAATTTGTTGCTGAAATGACTCTCACATTGAGCTTGAGCTTCTTGCTGGAACCGACCCGCTCTACCTCCTGCTCTTGCAACACCCGCAGCAGCTTCATCTGCAGGTGCATCGGCATGGTAGCAATTTCGTCGAGGAAAATGGTGCCGTTGTTGGCCACCTCAAACTTGCCCGGTTTGTCAGCGACCGCTCCTGTGAAAGCCCCGCGAACGTGACCGAAAAGTTCGCTTTCCAGGAGTTCTGCGGGGATAGCTCCGCAATTGATGGCAATAAACGGTTTTTCCTTGCGTGCCCCGTTGAAATGAATGGCCTTGGCGACCAGTTCCTTGCCGGTTCCCGACTCGCCAAGAATCAGGATGGTCGAATCAGTATTGACGATCCGCTCCATTCGGGCGAAGACCTGTTGAATCGCCAGGCTGTGCCCGATGATTTTGTCGAACTTATATTTGCCGCGCAGTTGCTGGCGCAGGTAGAGATTTTCCGCGACCAGGCGGCTTTTCTCAACGGCTTTGGCGACCAGAATCTTGAGTTTCTCAAAATTTACAGGTTTGGTGATGTAATCGAAGGCCCCTTCCTTCATGGCCTCAACCGCCGATTCGGCAGAAGCGTTGCCGGTGATGAGTATGACGTTGGTATAGGGGGAATGCTCCTTGACCGACTTGAGGATGTCGATGCCGCTCACGCCGGGGAGGAAGAGGTCGGTAATGACGACCTCGAAGGGAGTCTTTTCCAGAATCTGCAGAGCTTCCTCGCCGGTCACCGCCGTTTCCACCTGGTAGCCGGTGTGGGTCAAAAGAAGCGACAGTGCCTCGCGATTGTGGGCTTCGTCATCGATGAGCAGGATCTGGGACAAGGTCTTCATGAGGCGCTCCAAGTG
Organism: Desulfuromonadales bacterium; assembly: GCA_038317685.1. Taxonomy (GTDB): domain Bacteria; phylum Desulfobacterota; class Desulfuromonadia; order Desulfuromonadales; family DDH964; genus JBBQBQ01. The sequence goes on from JBBQBQ010000184.1 coordinate 4,437, forward strand.
GTGCGTCATTCATTTGACGGGGCAGGTTAGCACGACGGTCCTACGGATGCAAGCGCTGGAGCCAAAAGGATCGCTGAAGTACTCGACGACAAAGGAATATCCAGCGGGACGGGGACGATTGACAGCCCTTATGGGATTGCTAAACTTCTCCTATGACGATCTTGAAACGGTTCCCGCTGATCGCTGTCTTCCTCCTGCTGGGGAACATGTCCTCGGCTGCCGAATCACCTCAGCCGACTTCCTCGGCCGGGGTGATTCGCCAGGTCCGGATCGCCGGGGTCATCAACCCGGTGGTGGCCGGTTACATCACCGACCAGCTCCTTGAGGCCAATCGGGTTGGGGCCGAGGCCTTCCTTCTCGAACTCGACACCCCGGGCGGTCTTGATACCGCCATGCGACAGATCATCCAGGGGGAACTCGGTTCATCTATCCCGGTCATCGTCTACGTTGCGCCGGCGGGAGCCAGGGCCGCTTCGGCCGGCGCTCTGATAACCCTGGCCGCCGATTTTGCGGTCATGGCACCGGGAACCAACCTGGGCGCCGCCCATCCGGTTTCGATCGGTATTGGTAAAAACGACGACGAAACGATGACGACCAAGGTGGTTAACGATGCCGTCGCTTATGCCCGTAGTATCGCCGCTCAGCGCGGCCGTAACCTCGAATGGGCGGAACAGGTGGTGCGGATGAGCATCTCGACCCCCGCTACGGAGGCCGTGGCGCTGAAAGTGGTCGACTTGGTGGCTCCCGACCGCGAGACCCTTCTTAAAGAGCTGGATGGTTGCCGCTATCTTCGGGATGGAAAGGACCATTTCCTGCACAGCCAAGAAGCGAGGATCGAAGAAGTGGCCATGCCCTGGCGGCTCCGGATTCTCAATGCCTTGAGCGATCCGACCGTTGCCTACCTGCTGATGATGCTCGGTATCATCGGCATCTTCTTCGAAATTTCCCAGCCGGGAGTGATCCTCCCCGGGGTGATTGGAGCCATGGCACTCCTCCTTGCCCTCTTCGCTTTTCAGACCCTTCCGGTGAATTACACCGGGGTGTTGTTTATTCTTCTTTCCCTGGTGTTGTTTGTCCTCGAAATCAAGATCACCTCCTACGGTATGCTGACCGTCGGGGGGATCATCGCAATGGCCCTGGGTTCCCTGATGCTGATTGACAGTTCCGCCCCTTATCTGCAGATTTCCCGGGTGGTCATCGTCGCCACGGTGGCGGTTTCCAGCGGATTATTCGCCATGGTGTTGTTTTTCGTGGTGCGAACCCAACGCTCCCGCTTCGTTTCAGGCGCGGAGGGGATGGTCGGGGAACGGGGGATCGCCGTCACGGCCATCGAGAGCCGGGGGAAAGTCTTTGTCCATGGCGAATATTGGGATGCTGTCACCATCGAACCGATGGCCGAAGGCGAGGAGATTGAGGTGGTCAGCGTGGCGCCCGGGTTGCGATTGGTCGTCAAGAAAGTGGAGAATCCCGCAATTCATTCGTAGCTGTGATCCCCAACGTGGCTTTTCAGGAGACTTATCATGATTCCAGTCGGTCTGGTCGGGTGGGTGGTGGTGGTAGCGGTGGTGGTGCTGATCCTCTCCAACGCCGTCAAGGTCCTTTATGAATACGAACGGGGGGTGGTCTTTCGGCTCGGTCGGTATTCCGGTGTCAAAGGGCCAGGCTTGCGGCTGATCATTCCCGGGGTTGACAAGCTCGTCAAGATCAGCCTGCGCACCGTCGCCATGGACGTGCCCCCCCAGGATGTCATCACCCGGGACAACGTTTCGGTCAAGGTCAATGCCGTCCTCTATTTCCGGGTCATGGCGCCGGAGAAGGCATTGATCGAGGTCGAAAATTACCTTTACGCCACCAGCCAGTTGGCCCAGACCTCCCTGCGCAGCGTGCTGGGGCAACACGATATGGATGACCTTCTGGCCCACCGCGATCGCATTAACCAGACCCTGCAGCAGCTCCTCGACCGGCAGACCGACCCCTGGGGGGTGAAGATTGCCAACGTCGAGATCAAGCATGTCGATCTTCCCGCCGAGATGCAGCGGGCCATGGCCCGTCAGGCCGAGGCCGAGCGGGAAAGACGCGCTAAGGTCATTCACGCCGAGGGAGAATTCCAGGCATCACAAAAGCTGGCCGATGCGGCCAAGGTCATCTCTTCGGAATCGGGAGCACTCCAACTCCGCTTCCTACAGACCCTCACCGAGATTGCTAACGAGAAGAATTCGACCATCATCTTTCCGGTTCCGATCGACCTCATCAAACCTTTCCTGGAGAGATCTTCAAAACTGGAGGGTTGAGGAAAATATCCAGAAAATCACTCAACCCACCAGAAATACAAGTCTTATCGAAACGTGGTAAGGGTTTTCGAAATATCGAATATAATGTGAAGCCGGGTATTTTTTTCCAGGGATATCAACTGTTTATGATTTAAAACAAGATTTTACCTTGACAGGCGAGTGGCCCTTTGCTTAGATGGCGGCCATGAGAATATCTTCTAACTATTTATAATTGCTAAAATTTTTCATTATAAATAAAACTTTATCGCGATGATATCTGTTTTATTTTTACTTAAAAACACACCATGGGGACGGGCTCTGGAGGAGATTTGATGGCTGTCAAGAAATTCACCAAGATCATGGCCGCGAACCGCGGCGAAATCGCAATCCGAATTTTTCGGGCCTGCACCGAGCTGGGGATCAAGACCCTGGCCATCTACTCGGAAGAGGACAAGATTTCGCTGCACCGTTACAAGGCCGATGAGGCCTACCTGATCGGCAAGGGGAAAGGACCGATCGATGCCTATTTGGGG
>JBBQBQ010000185.1:0-7214 GCA_038317685.1 Desulfuromonadales bacterium
TGAAAGCGGCCACCGTTCCGCTGTGAATCCGGCCAGCGTTCCGGTGATATCGGCCAGTGCCGAGAGTGCGTCTCGGGGTGGGGCTTTTACTCTGTCACGGCTTCAGTTTTCCGGTCAAGTGAGGAACGTTTTCTCCGCATCGATTCGCCCTTGAGTTCAAGCTTGTAAGCATTGTGCACCAAGCGGTCGAGGATGGCGTCGGCCAGGGTCGGGTCCTGCATGGTGTCATGCCAGGCCTTGATTGGCAGTTGACTGGTGATGATGGTGGCCTTGCGGTCGTAGCGTTCCTCGACGATTTCCAGCAGTTCGCGCTGATCCTCCCGTGACAGGGGAGTGATGAGCAGATCGTCCAGAACCAGCACCTCGCATTTGCCGATGGGGGCCATGAGCTTGTGGTAGCGGCCGTCGAGCCTTGAGACGGCAATGTCGTGCAACAGGCGCGGTACTCTCTGGTAGAGAACGGTGTGGCCGTCCCGACAGGCTTTCTGAGCCAGGGCGCAGGCCAGGTAGCTCTTGCCGGTGCCGGTCGGGCCGGTGACGAGGATGTTGTGATGGTTTCTCACCCACAGGTTCTGGGTCAGGGACATGATTGTAGCACGGTCCAGCCCCCGGCCTGCCCGCAGATCAAGGTCTTCGATGGAGGCGGACAGCCGCAGCTTGGCGGATCGGAGACGGTTCTGCATCCGCCGGTTTTCCAGTTCGGTCAACTGGAAATCCACGATCAGGCCGAAACGCTCCTCGAAGGAGAGTGCCGCCATGTCTGGGCGCTGCATCTGATCGGCAAAGGCCTTGGCCATGGCGGGTAGCTTCATGGCGGTGAGTTTTTCAATGGTCGGTTGGGTCAGCATGCGAGATCCTTTCGTCGTTGTAGTAATGGGTTCCCCGGATGTTCTCGTGGGAGACGGACAGTAATTCCATTTGGCCGGGCAGCGGCTTCTGGTCGAGATTGTTTTCCAGGATCGACTTGATGCTTTTGTAGCTGGTTCCGCGGATGGCGAGAGCCCGCTGGCAGGCGGCCTCCAGACGTTCTTTGGAAAAGCGCTTGCCCAGGGAGATGACCCCCATGCAGGAGCGGAAGCCGTGCTCGGGATAGGCCTTGCGCGAGAGGATCTGCTCCACAACGGCGGCCGTGGCCGCTCCGGTCTGGGCGGCCCAGGCAATGAGGCGTTGCGGCGTCCACTCGGCATACTCCCGGTGGGCTTTGGGCATGTGTTCCGCCAAGGTGCTGTGCTTGCCAAGGAGAAACGAGCGGGGATGGGAAGCAACCCGGTTCCCCTTGTACAGGCATTCGATGATGGTCGCGGTAGAGCGGACATCCAGTTGCTCTCCCACCAGACGATGGGGGACGCTGTAGAAATGGTTGTCCACCTCAACGTGGTAATCGATATGCACCCGGGCCTTGATCCACTGGGCGAACTGGTAGGGAGTCTCGGGTAACGGCAGCATCGCTGGCCGGTCGAGTTCTTCGAAGCGACTGCGCCGGCAGCCGGGCAGTTTCCGGAAGGGACGGTTGTTCAGCAATTCCAGCCGCTGCCGAATGGCGGCGTTGGCCTCGGCCAGGCTGAAGAAGGTGCGATGACGAAGCCCGGCGAGAATGAAGCGCTGGGCGATCAGCACGCCCCCTTCGACCTTGGCCTTATCCTTGGGATGGCGAACACGGGCGGGAATGACGGCGGTGCCGTAATGGTCGGCGCATTCCGCATACGTGGGATTGATATCCGGCTCGTAGCGGCAGGCCTTGCTGACCCCGGAGCGCAGATTGTCCGGAACCACGCAATGAGGAACGGCGCCGAGATAACCAAAGGCCCGGACGTGGGAACCGATCCAGTCGGGCAGCCCTTGGGTCCAGGTCGCCTCGGCAAAGGTCAGGTTGCTGTTGCCCATGACCCCCACAAAGACCTGGGCCTCACCGATCTCCCCCGTGGACGCGTCGACAATGTCCAGAGTCGACCCGCTGTAGTCGACGAAAAACTTGTCGCCGGCGCGGTGTTCCTGGCGCATGGAGCGATCCAGCTTCTTGCGCCATTGCCGATAAAGTTCGCAGAACTGGCTGTATTGGTATCCGGCAGGTTCTCCCTCTTTGTACTCCTGCCACAGCAGCATGAGGGTGAGGTGTTTGTGGCTGGTCAGCTCATCGTGCAAGGCCTGCCAGTCGGGCTGGCGCAGTTTGCGGGATGAGGGCGGCTGAAGCGGGGGATAGAGGCGTTTTTCGAGGGTTTCGTCATCCATTGCCACCGGCCAGGACAGCCCGGCGGCAATGGCCCGGTTGATCGTATCGTCCACGGTGCTCTTGCCGACACCGCAGGTTTTTGCTGTATCGCGCCGACTCTGGTTGCAGCCCCAGACCAAGCGCAGGATCTCACGTATTTTTCGCATGGCAACTCTTTCTCTCGGCATCATGCCCTCCTTTGATGAAATCAAGGACGGCAGGATACCCGTGGAGTTACCCCGCGGCTACACTCTCAGACCACACTGGCCGGATTGTTCCGGAATGGTGGCCGGATTCGAATCGGAATGCCGGCCGGATTCCCGCCGGAACAGTGGCCGCTTTCCCGTCGGAACGGTGGCCGGATTCAACCGGAATACGCATTCGGGTGCCGAGTCAGTGTAAAGGACGCCTGTAACATTATAAAGTGAGGTTGGTTAAAAATCGTGGGCACCATAAGCTGTAGTGAAATACCCGGCACATGAGGGCCGGGGCGTTGACATGGTGAACCACAAGTGGCACACTTTCTCCGGAAAGGAGATCGACCATGCCCACCAAAAATCCAAGAATCAACGTCGTCCTGGAAAAACCCCTCTACAACGCCATCCAAGACCTTGCAGGAGACGAGGGTGTCTCCATGTCCATGCTGATGCGAGACCTGGTCAAGGAAGCTCTTGAGCTTCGCGAAGACCGTGCCCTGGCCGAACTGGCCGAGGAACGGGAAACAGGATTCGATCGCAGCAAGGCTCTTAGCCACGATGAGGCCTGGGGTTAAGGTGCCTTTCTCCGTCGTTTACCATCCCGAAGTCAAGGGGCGGGACATCCCAAAGCTCAATGCGGATATCCGCCAGCGGATCAGGAAGGCGATAGAATCCCGGCTCATGGTCGCTCCGCATGAATTTGGCGAGCCCTTGCGAAAAACCCTCAAGGGGTACTGGAAACTCCGCATCGGGGATTATCGTGTGGTGTTCCGAATCAATGACGACGAAATTCTCATCCTTGGCATTTGCCATCGCAAAGATGTCTACCCGCTGATGGAAAAACGGAAGTGATTGGTGAAGGAAGGGTTGTACCGTGATGGCGGGGGGGGCGCCGCACCTTCCTGGGGCTCCCTCGCGGAATATTTCCCTTGACTTCCCCTCCTTAACTTTGCTACATACTCCTTCTCTTTTGGGGTGTCGCCAAGCGGTAAGGCACTGGACTCTGACTCCAGCATTTCCTAGGTTCGAATCCTAGCACCCCAGCCAGTTCCAAGCGCGGGGTCGCCTGCGAGTAAATATAAGTCCAAGGTCCCTTCGTCTAGCGGTCTAGGACACCGGCCTTTCACGTCGGTAACACGGGTTCGATTCCCGTAGGGATCACCAAACAACAGCCTTCCCTGCGGGGAAGGTTCAAGGCGAAGCGCAAGCTTCGCCTTGGCTTTTTTCAGGGTGCCGGGGGCGCAGATTTGTCGATTGACCTCGGTTCTGCGGCAGTGTACAAACGTCCCATGATGCCGACCGGAGACCGTTCCGAGCGCTTTACCCTGATTTATTCCCGCCGCTTCGCCGCTGTGGAGTTCGGCGTCGACCATCCGTTCCAGGTCCAGCGCTACCGGCTGAGCCATGATCTCATGGCCGAACTCGGCCTGCTGGACGCCCCCGGGGTGGCGGTGGTCGAGGCCCCGCTGGCGGCCGAAGCCGAACTGCTGGGCTTCCATCGGGCCGATTACCTGGCGACCCTCGCCGCCTTCAGCCGACCTGGAGAAGGCCGGGCCGATTTCCGCTTCGGCCTCGGGGACGTCGAAAACCCGGTCTTCCCCGGCCTCTACGATTGGGCTCGGCTCGGCTGCGGCGGCAGTCTGGAAGCTCTGCGGCAGGTCCTTGACGGCGGTGCCCGGGCGGCCTTCAACCCTGCCGGCGGTTATCACCACGCCCAGCCGGCCCGCGCCTCGGGGTTCAGTTACCTCAACGATGCGGTGGTGACGATCGGCCAGGCCCTGGCGCGGGGCTTAAGGGTCGCCTACCTCGATCTCGACGCCCACCATGGCGACGGGGTGCAGCAGGCCTTTTACGCCAGCGACCGGGTTCTGACCATCTCCCTCCATGAGTCGGGGCGGGACTTCTACCCTCAGACCGGCTCGGTTCTGGAGATGGGGGAGGGCGCCGGCTTTGGCTATGCGGTCAACGTGCCGCTGCTGCGGCATGCCGACGACCTGATCTTTGAGCAGGCCTTCAACCGCGTCGTCCTGCCGCTTCTGGCCTCGTATCAGCCCGACCTGCTGGTCACCCAGATGGGGGTCGACGGACTGCGTACCGATCCTTTGACGCGGCTCGAATTCACCACCGGGGCGGTCGAGTTCGCGGCTCGATCCCTCCTGGCCACCGGGCTCCCCTGGGTCATTCTCGGCGGCGGTGGTTATGATCAATTGAACGTCGCCCGGAGTTGGGCGCTTCTGTGGGGGACGGTGATCGGCGCGACTCTCCCCGACCGGCTGCCGCCGCGCTTCGCGGAATGCGCCCGGAATCTCGGCGGTGCCGGGGACCGGCTGCGCGATCGGCCCCATCTGGCTCGTCCCGGCGATTTTGCCCGGGCCCAGCGGGACCTCGACAAAGTCCTGGGGGTGCTGGAAAGACGCTTGCTGCCGCTCCATCGGAAGCGGCCGGGAGGGGAAGGATGAGCGGCTTCGATCCGGAACGTCTTCGCGCTGCCGACGGGCGGGGTCTCGCTTCGTTGCGGGAGATCAACCGATTGCCGGCGCCGCAGAAGGAACGGATCTACGTCCGGCTTCTGCCCGCACCGCTCCTCGTCCACTGCGGCATCGAGCCCGGGACCCTGACGGGTCCCGAAGGGAGTCGCCCGGTTCAGTTCATTTGCCCCGAGGGGCTCGGTCTGCTGCGCATCGAGGTGCGGCTGCACCCGATGGATCGCGATTGTGTCTTCTTCGTCGAAGTCGCGGATACCCCCTTCGGCCAGATCGAACTCGGCTTCTGCCTGATTAACGATGTCGCCACTCCGCGGTTCGACATCGACCGCGACCCGGCGGGCCGCGACAACTGTTTCGGGACCTTGCGCCGCAACCTGGCGGAGGAGGAGCGCGCCATGGGGGCCGGACTCTCCCCCAACCAGGTTCGGCGCGGGCTGCACCTGTTTCGGGACTTTTTCAGACAGTTCGAGGAATTGGTCGGGGCCATGGGGCATGACACCATCATCGCCGAGCCGCTCTCCTACAACAATGCCCTGCGCTATGAGCGTTACGGCTTCGACTATCTCACCGGCCGGCAGCTGATGCTCTTCATCGACCGGGAGTTTCAGCCCGGCGGCAGTCTTTTTCGCCGTCTCGACGGCTCCACTCCGTTCCGCCGGCCGGGGATGGATCAGACCGTGCGGGGTCGCAGCTGGGCGATTCAGGACGGGATTCTCGAGCAGCCCTGGGACGGCGTCAGGATCTACAAAACTCTCGGCGTCGATGCCGGGGTCGATACGTTTCCCCAGCGCCGGTTCTGACCGTTGGTCAGCCTCAAATCCTGAGTTTTTTCAAATGCCGGTAAAGGACCGAAACCATGCCTGCTCTTCCCGACCTGGAACTTCCCGGACACTGCGACTTCCGTTTCTGGACCCCTCCTGCGGGCGCCATCGTCCCCGTCGGCCCCGAGGCTGTGCCGGTGCCGCTGCCCCTGGTGCCGCTGCCGATCCGTCGGGCCGATTCGGAAACCGGGGAGCCTGACGCCAACACCATCGGCGCGGGGGTCTACGACTATCTCCGGCAGTTCCCCGACTGCCGTCACAACCGGGTGTTTGCGGAGCTGCTGCGGGATGCGTTCTCCCACTACCTGGCCGACCTCGGGGCCCAACTGGTCATGCTTGACGCCAAGGAGGTGGATGCGCCCTATCTGCGCCGCAAGGTCAGTTACCTGAAGATTCTGGCTCTCCTGCAGCCGGCCAGCGCCGGGCTGCAGCAGCAGCTGGGGCTGAACTGTTTTCACCTGGCCTTGAGCTTCTCGGAAATGGGCGCCAGCCGCAGTCATCTGCAGCAGGCTCTCGGCCACCTGCAGCGGGCTCGCGACTTCGCTCCGAACGATGCGACCACCCTCAACCTCCTTGGTCGGGTCGACTATCTGTTCGGCGATTATCCGGCGGCGCGGCGCAGTTGGCTGACGTTGCTGGAGCTGCTGCCGGCCGGGGAGGCTCGTACCGAACTGGCGGCCAAGACCGCCGAGCTCGACGGCGCCGAGCCTCCCGAGCATCCGCTGGTCGAAGATCTGGAGGCGGTCGGCGTCGCCCTGACCCTCTGCGGCGAAGGGGATTTTGCCGGAGCCCGGTCCATCCTCGATGGGCTGGAGGAGGCGGCGGTTCTGACCAGGGAACTCCCCTCCAGCGAATTTTTCTACCTGCTCGGTCTGTGTCGCGCCCGCACCGGCGACCCGGCCGGGGCCTTCGCCGCTTTCGACCAGGCCCTGGTTCTCGATCCCGATTACCAGCCGGCAACCGCCGCGCGCGAGCGAATCCTCGAAGGACGTCAACCATGAAGTCCTCCCGGGTCGGGAAGCGGCCGGCTGGGATTTCCCTCATCCGCCGCTGACCGACCACTTGAGAGACCTGCCATGCACCGCATCCTGATCGCCTTCCTGTTGGGTGCTGTCCTGCTCGTCGTCCCGGCCCTCGCGGCCGGCGCCGCCGAAGGGGAAGTCGTGACCTTCTGGCCCCTCGCCGATTTCCGTTCTTCCCCTCAAATCGACTATGCCGCCCTCCATCTCCTCGGGCCCTTGATCAAGTGGGAACGGAAAGGGACCGAACAGGAACTGGCGCTCCGCCCCGTCTTCTACTTCGCCGACGACGGCGCTGCGAGCGCCACCGATCTGTTCTTCCCGCTGATCCGAGGCTCCTCCGGCGGAGGCTTTTCCGTCCTGCGCAGCATCGGCCTGGTGGAAAATGAGGGGCGCACCGCGGCGGTCGGCGGAGGGCGCACCTTCATGCTCTTCCCCTTCCTCTTTTATGATCGCCAGATGGACCGCGGGACGAGTCTCGC
>JBBQBQ010000186.1:0-7207 GCA_038317685.1 Desulfuromonadales bacterium
CCAGACACATCTGCGGGAAGGGTTGGTCTGGATTCAAAGGATCGGCGGAATCCTGATCTTTCTCTTCGGAGTGCACTTGAGCGGACTCTTCCATTTCGGGGTGCTGCTCGGGGAAAAGCGGGTCCACATCCACAGTAAACCGAGCGGCTTTTTCGGGACGGTACTGGTCGGGGTGGCCTTTGCGGCCGGCTGGACCCCTTGCATCGGCCCGATTCTCGGCACCATCCTGGCGATGGTCGCAGGGACCAATAGTGGAGCCGGGCAGGGCATTCTGCTGTTGACCGTCTACTCGCTCGGGTTGGGTATCCCGTTTCTGATTTCAGGCTTGCTGTTCCATAGTTTCCTCGGTTTTTTCAATCGCTTCCGAAAACATATCAGGCTCGTCGAAATGGGAACCGGTCTGCTGCTGATGGTCGTCGGAGTGATGCTTTTCTTCGGCCTGTTCGGGATGTTATCCGGATATCTTTATCGCTGGATTCCGATCAGCGGCTGAAAAACTTCCAGGATAGGTGTTGACAGGGGGACGTCTTTAGAGTATTTTTGAAAACGATTTTCATTGTTGGAGAGATGATGCCCCGCAAACAACTCTTTAGGGAATTCCTGACCCGGAAGGGTCTCAAGTCGACCCGGCAACGAGAAATCATTCTCGATGAATTTCTGCATTGCGCGACTCATCCCTCGACCGAGGAATTTTACCTGGGGTTACGGGAAAAAAACCCTCGCATCGGTTATGCGACCGTTTATCGCACCCTCAAGCTTTTCGCCGAATGCGGCATTGCCGCCGCCCGAAATTTTGGGGACGGCCAGACCCGCTACGAGTCGACCACCACCGAGGAACACCACGACCACCTTATCTGCCGCGGTTGCGGGGCGATCCTCGAATTCGAAGATGACCGCATCGAACGGCTACAAAGTGAGGTGGCTCGGAAGCATGGTTTTGTCATCGAGAAACACCGATTGGAACTTTATGGCCTCTGCGGGAACTGTGCAGGGAATTGAACTCTTTTGCCTGGCAATTGAAAATGATTGTCAATCTTAAACCAGGGAAGCAGGGCTGATGGCGACCGGCAACATCCACGAGGTTAATCCCAAAATCATCCTGGTCGGCAACCCCAATGTTGGCAAGAGTGTTCTCTTCAACGCCCTGACCGGAGCATATACCACCGTCTCCAACTACCCGGGCACCTCGGTGGAGGTGTCTTCCGGACACTGCGAACTCGGGGGCCGTCGCTACCAGGTGCTCGACACGCCGGGGATGTATGCGTTGCTGCCCATCACCGAGGAGGAACGAGTCGCCCGTGCCCTGCTCTTGGAGGAACGGGCCCGGGTCGTCGTGCATGTCGTCGATGGCCGCAATCTGGAACGTATGCTGCCGATGACGTTGCAGTTGATCGAAGCCGGTCTGCCGGTGGTCCTGGTGGTGAATATCCTCGATGAGGCCGAACGTCTCGGCATGGACATCGATATTGCGCTCCTCGGTGAAAAGCTCGGCATCCCGGTGGTCGGGGCGGCCACCGCCCACAAGCGCGGACTCAAGGAGATCCGGGGGATTCTTGCTGACTATGTCGAAGCGGACCGTCCGGTTTTTGCCTATGCCAGTGATCTGGAGCGGGACATCATGCGGGTGGCTGCCACCCTCGGCGGGGACTACATCCTCGACCGCCGGGCGCTCGCCCTCCTTCTCCTGCAGAAGGATGAGGAGGTGCTTGAGATTGTCCGGAAGGCTGAAGGGAGCCGGGCGGGAGTCGTGGAAGAAGCGGTGAAAGAGGTCATATTTGACCGAAGGGTTGATCTGCATCTGAGCATCAGCCTGGAACGCAGGCGGGTCTGCCAGGGGGTGCTGGCCGGGGTGATCCGCCAGCAGGCAGGAATGAGAACCCCCTTCGCGGAGCGGCTTTCCACCTGGACGATGAATCCCTGGACCGGTTTCCCGCTGTTGCTTCTGGTACTATACTTCGGCATCTACCAGTTCGTCGGCAACTTCGGGGCCGGGATCCTTGTCGATTTTCTTGAGCGCGGCCTCTTCGAAGGTCAACTCAACCCCTGGGCAATTCAGCTTGGCCATCAGTATCTGCCGTGGTCGTGGCTTGAGGAGTTGCTGGTTGGGGAATACGGTATCTTCACCCTGGCGGTCCGGTATGCAGTGGCGATCATCCTGCCGATTGTCGGTACCTTTTTCCTCGCTTTTTCTGTGATCGAAGATACCGGATACTTTCCACGACTGGCAATGCTCGTCGATCGTCTTTTCAAGTATATCGGCCTCAATGGCCGGGCGGTCATCCCCATGGTCCTCGGTTTTGGCTGTGATACCATGGCCACCATGGTGACCAGGACTCTGGAAACGGTCCGGGAACGGATCATCGCCACCGTTCTTTTGTCCCTTGCGATCCCCTGCAGTGCCCAATTGGGAGTGATCCTCGGCCTGTTGTCGGGGGTTCCCGGTGCTCTTGCCGTCTGGTCGCTGTGCATCACCTTGATCTTTCTGGTCATCGGTTTCCTGGCGGCCCGGGTGGTGCCGGGGGAGCGGCCGATGTTCTATATGGAAATTCCGCCGTTACGCCTTCCCCAGCTTCGAAATGTGCTGGTCAAGACCCTGACTCGCATGCAATGGTATTTTCTCGAAATCTTCCCGCTCTTCGTGTTTGCCTCGGTTCTGCTCTGGGCGGGGAAAATGAGCGGGGCGCTGGAGTGGTTGGTATCCGTGATGCGACCGGCGATGCTGGGATTGGGACTTCCTCCCGAGACCGCTACGGTCTTTGTGCTCGGTTTCTTCCGCCGTGATTTCGGTGCCGCCGGACTTTACGACATGCAGACCGGAGGGCTCCTCAACGGCCTCCAACTGACGGTCGCGGCGGTGACCTTGACCCTCTTCGTCCCCTGTGTCGCCCAGTTCCTGATGATGAAGAAGGAGCGCGGTTGGCCGATGGCCCTCGCCATCTTCGGTTTTGTCACCGGCGTCGCTTTCGGTTTCGGCTGGTTCCTTAACCGGGTCCTTCTGGTCAGCGGGGTGCTGTCATGAAGTGCGGATTCTGCGCCCGGGAGATTCCCGACCTCCCCCCAAAAGGCCAAGAGCGCTGCGGCGCTTGCCCCGGCGGCTGCCGCAAGGTGCACTGCCCTCATTGCGGGTACGCCAACCCCCTGATCCCCGGATGGTTCCGTCGCAACCCGCGACGGGAAGGGGACCCGAACCAGGAGTGATCATGAAAATTTCCCATCAGGCCGAGGACATTCTCGAAGCCCTCTGGATTGCCACTCAGGAAAAACGGGAGCACGGCGCCCTCCACGAAACCTTGGGAATCAGTCCCAACGACCCGGAACTCAATGAACTGGCGCGGCTGGCTTTTGTCGAGATCAAAGGGGAGCGGGTCTTCCTGCGGGAAGAAGGCCGGGAGGAAGCCCAGCTTTCGGTGCGCCGCCACCGACTGGCAGAACGCCTGACCATGGATATCTTCGATCTGCGCGGCCCCGAGGGGGATGCCCAAGCCTGTGAATTCGAGCACCTGCTGCGCGGGGCGGTCGACACCAAACTTTGCACCCTGCTCAATCATCCGACCACCTGCCCCCATGGCCGGCCTATCCCTCCCGGGCGCTGCTGTCAGGAAGCCCGCCAGAAAGGGGTCGTCGGGGTGGTGGCTCTGACCGAACTCAATCCCGGCGAACAGGGAGAAATCGCTTACCTCTCCACCAGCGATCCCAAAAAAATGCAGAAGCTGATGAGCATGGGAGTCCTCCCCGGCAATCTTCTTCGATTGCTGCGTGCCTTTCCTTCCTACATCTTCCGTATCGGCCATTCGGAATTTGCCGTCGATCAGGATCTGGCGCGGGAAATTTTCATCCGCAAGGAAGAGTGACCAGGACCTCCGGCCAGCTTCGGACCTGCGGCACGGCGCCCCTTGCCTGGTTCCAGGGGCTGGGGTAAGATGGCCGCCATCAACAATGCACCGCTTGCTGCCGGAGGGATGCCAATGTCCGACAATCAACCGCTGATTATTGCCAAGGGAGACGAGTTTATCGGCATCCTGCCGCGCATGGCGAACCGCCACGGTCTGGTGGCAGGCGCCACCGGAACCGGCAAAACCATCACTCTGAGAGTTTTGGCCGAAGCCTTCAGCCGTCTCGGAGTTCCGGTCTTTCTGGCCGACGTCAAGGGGGATCTTTCCGGGCTGGCAAAGGCCGGAGGAGATAACCCAAAAATGGCGGAACGGGCCCAAGCCCTTGGTCTTTCGGACTATGCCGCCGAGGATTTTCCAGTCGTCTTTTGGGACCTTTTCGGGGAGCAGGGGCATCCGGTGCGGACCACTCCCTCGGAGTTGGGGCCGCTCCTTCTTTCCCGCCTCTTCGATCTCAACGATACCCAGAGCGGCGTCCTCAACCTTGTCTTTAAAATCGCCGATGACCAGGGGCTCCTGCTCCTCGATTTGAAGGATCTGCAGGCGATGGTGCGCTTCGTCGGTGACCATGCCGGGGAGTTTCGTACCGCCTACGGCAACATCTCCGCGGCCAGTATCGGCGCCATCCAACGCAGTCTGATGACCCTGGAGCAGCAGGGTGGGGAGCTCTTTTTCGGCGAACCGGCGCTTAACCTTGACGATCTGTTGCAGACCGGTCCCGGTGGCCGCGGGAACATCAACATCTTGGTCGCTGATCGGTTGCAGCAGACCCCCAAGCTTTACGCCATCTTTCTCCTTTGGCTTCTGGCAGAGCTTTTCGAAGTCCTGCCGGAAGTCGGCGATCCGGAAAAACCGCGCCTGGTTTTCTTCTTCGATGAGGCGCATCTGCTCTTCGATAATCCTCCCAAAGCCCTGTTGGAAAAGATCGAGCAGGTGGTGCGTCTGGTCCGCTCCAAAGGGGTCGGTATCTACTTCGTGACCCAAAACCCCCTCGATATCCCCGAGGTCATCCTGGGTCAACTCGGAAACCGCGTTCAACATGCCCTGCGGGCCTTTACCCCCCGCGACCAGAAGGCGGTGCGCGCCGCTGCCGAGACCTTCCGTGCCCGCCCCGGACTCGACGTGGCGACCGCCATCACCGAACTCGGGGTCGGCGAGGCACTGGTTTCGGTTCTCGATTCGGGCGGTGTGCCGACCCCGGTCGCCCGAGCCCGGATCTGCCCTCCCCGCAGCCGCCTTGCCCCCCTGACTCCGGCAGAGCGGGGAGCAGTCGTGGCCTCCTCCCCCCTGGCCGGGCATTATGAGCAGGACCTTGACCGGCCCTCGGCCTTCGAGCTGCTCCGCGACCGGGCGACTGCTTCGACCGCCGCGGCACCGCCATCGACCGGTCGTCGCCCCATCGAAGCGGCGAACCCGACCGGCGACCTGCTGCAGGCGGCTGCCAAGAGTGCGGCCCACGCCATCGGCAGCCAGATCGGCCGGCAGATCATTCGTGGGCTGCTCGGATCGTTTTTCGGCGGGAAACGCCGCTAGCCCCGGGCGGGGCTTTGCCCTTGTCAAACCGGAACCGCACCGGTATCCTACCATCCATTTTTGTTGCAGCCGAAGTTGCCTGGAGGACTCTATCTTTTCCCATCGAGGGGCCATGAAAGAGCGCATTTTGGTGATCGATGATGAACGCATCATCCTCGAACTCACCGCCATGATTCTGCGCAGTCGAGGTTACGAAGTCTTCACCGCCGAAAGTGGGACTGAGGGGTTGTGCCTGGTCGAACGCGAAGGACCGGCTTTGGTCCTCCTCGACTACATGATGCCGGGGATGGATGGCCTGACCGCCCTGAAACAGATTCGGGATCGCTTTCCCGACACCTACGTGATCATGTTCACCGGCAAGGGGAGCGAGGAGATCGCCGTCGAATTGATGAAGGCCGGCGCCTCCGATTACATGCTCAAACCGTTCAATAACCAGGACCTGGTCGATCGCATCGACAACGTGTTGCGGTTGCGGCGCATCGAATTGCACAACCGGGAACTGCTCCTTGAGCGGGAACGGTTGCTGGGGGAAGTCGCACGCTGGAACCAGGAGCTGGAAGGTCGGGTGGAGGAGAAGACGCGGGACCTGGAGCGAGCTCACCATGAAGTTGTTCAGGCCGAAAAACTCGGTGCTCTCGGCCACCTTTCCGCCGGCATGGCCCACGAAATTCGCAACCCCCTTAATTCCATCAGCCTCTTTGCACAGATCCTCAAATCGGGCCTCGGCCCCGATCCCGAAATGAGTTCCTACACCGACAAAATCATCAAGGAAGTGGACCGCATCGACGCCATCCTCATCAAACTGCTGGACGCCAGCAAGCGCCCCCGCTTTGAATTGCAACCGGTTTCGCTGACGGCCGTCATCGATGGGGTCCTGGGAACTGTTTCCGAGCAACTGCGGGCCCAGGCGGTCTGTGTCGATCGGCAGTTTTTGAGCGATCCGCCATCGATCGTCGCCGATGCCACGGAAATTGAGTTGATATTCACCAACCTTCTGACCAACTCCCTCTTCGAAATGCCTCAGGGCGGGACCCTCGGTATTCGCCTCTTCCATGACGAAGAGGCGATCCATATCGCTGTTTCGGATACCGGGGGGGGGATTCCACCGGGAAATTTGCACAAGATCTTTGACCCGTTTTTCACGACCAAGGCCCGCGGGACAGGCTTCGGCCTATCGGTGGTGCTGCGCATCATCAAAACCTACAACGGCCGAATTTCGGTGGAGAGTACTCCGGGCGAGGGAACCGTCTTTCATATCCAACTGCCGGTCAACTCCTGAGCGGGCCTTGGCGAGGACCGCCGCGGGGGTAAGATGAGACTTCGGTTGCGAGAGGTGACGATCGGTCTGGATGAAGGCGAGGAGCAGTTAGCCGCCCGCGTCGCCCAGGAACTCGACATCGAACCGGCCTGCATCAGCGGGTTACGCATCGTCCGCAAGGCCGTCGATGCCCGGAAAAAGACTCGTCTGCGGTGGGTTTACAGCGTTGAGTTCGAGGTTGCCGCTGGCGCCGCTCTGCTCCGGCGCCAGCCGCCCCACCCGCGACTGGAACCGGTCGACATGGACCCGCCGCTACCGGCGCCGGTGGCGTGTCGGCCGCCACATCGGGCCTTGGTGGTCGGCATGGGGCCGGCCGGACTCTTTGCTGCCTTGCGCCTGGCCGCCTGCGGGTGTGCCGTAACGGTGGTGGAACGGGGCCGGCCGGTGGAGGCGCGGGCGCGGGATGTGCATCGGTTCTGGCGCGACGGAATTCTCGACCCGGTCAGCAACGTTCAGTTCGGGGAGG
>JBBQBQ010000187.1:0-7140 GCA_038317685.1 Desulfuromonadales bacterium
GGCACGCGGTCCGGAAAACCGACGTGGTGGCCCGCTACGGCGGCGAGGAATTTGCCGTTCTCCTGCCCGATACCGATCTGGAGGGGGCCTTGGTCACCGCGGAACATATTCGCACGGCCATTGCCCGCCACTCCTTCCAAGGCGCCTCCATCCCCATTCATATCACCGCCAGCCTCGGGGTCGCGAGTCGCAAAGCACACGACATGACCACCCCTCAGAAACTGTTGGCCGGGGCCGACCGGGCTCTCTATCATGCCAAGGACGGCGGTCGTAACCGTATTAAAGTCTTCTCCTTGGAAAACCCTCTCAGCCACACGGCACGGTCCTAACTGCCGCCAGCCGCAGGTCCCGGTTCAGAAGCCATGCGCCTTTTTGCATCCCTTGTCCTTTTGATCCTCCTGACGAGCACCAGCGCCATCGGCGCCGAAGAAAACCTTGTCGTCGCAACGCCCACTCTCACCTACGGGAAAGCACTGGTCCTGGGGCTGGTGGAGGGGATCACCGAATACCTCCCCATCTCCTCCACCGGCCATCTCATCCTGGTCAATCATTTCTTCGGTCTCGACGCGGAGTTGCCGGCCCGCGACCGGCAGGGGCAACTCCTCTACCCCCGGAGCGCCGAGGGAGAAACCCCGCCCCAACCGCTGACCGTCAAGGCCCTCGCCGACGCCTACGCCGTCATCATCCAATTCGGCGCCATCGCCGCGGTCCTCATCCTCTACCGGGGGCGGGTCCGCACCATGCTCCTGGGGCTGATGGGAAAGAGCCGCGAGGGACTCCTGCTGGTCCGCAACCTGCTGGCCGCATTCCTGCCGGCAGCGGTCATCGGCCTGTTGCTGGCCGACTGGATCGACCGGAACCTCTTCGATTCCCTGGTGGTGGTCACGGCCCTCTTCTTGGGCGGGCTGTTGATGCTCGGGGTGGAGGCCTGGCGCAGACGGACCTCCTCGCCGGACGCCACCGGCCCCGATCTCCACGAACTCTCCCTCAGGCAGTGCGTCATGATCGGCCTGCTGCAGTGCGTGGCTATGTGGCCGGGGACGAGCCGTTCGATGATGACCATCGTCGGCGGCTACTTCGCCGGCTTCTCCCCCCGCCGGGCCGCCGAGTTCAGCTTTCTCCTCGGCCTGATCACCTTGAGTGCGGCGACCGGTTACAAAACCCTCAAGGGAGGAACCTTTCTCCTCGCCGCCTTCGGCCCCGGCCCCCTGCTGACGGGGATGGCCGTCGCCGCTCTCTCGGCGGCGCTGGCGGTCCGCTGGCTGGTCGGCTACCTCGGCCGCCACGGCCTGGCCGGCTTCGCCTGGTACCGCATGGCCCTGGCGGTGCTGGTCTTCTGGCTTCTCTGAGCTTCGCCCTCCCTCACGCAAAAAGCCCGCACTCGGTGGGCTTTTTGCGTTCGGACCATGACCTTTCGCCGACCTCCGGCGCAGCCCTTACTGGTACTGGATGTAGATCGGCTGGGGCTTCAGTTTAAGGATCTGCTGCGGGGTCAGCATCGGGTCCCCCTTCTTGGTGTCGTTGTGGAAAAAGAGCTTGAACCCGGTGTACTGGACCGGCTCGGACACCACATAATCCTGGTAGGACGACCGCTTCAGATGCGGTGCCCCCCAGCCGTCCATGTTCATGACCACCTGCACTTCGGGACGCAGCTTGATGCGCCGCGAATTGGTCACGCCGTTCTGGGTGAACCGGTGGATCGTCAACACCTTCGGCGGTAGTTGGTACTTCTGCACCAGCGCCTGAAGGTAGCCGGTCACGTAGTTGATCTCATCCGCATCATAGGTGCCGATTTTGGTCCCCGGCACCGCCCGGCTATTGACCAGATTGAACTCCGGATCGATGCCGAGGTGGACATCGGGGTTCTTCAGCAGCCACTCAAAGCGCGGCAGGATGGTGCGGATATCCTCATGGCCGGTTTGAATGTCGATGAAGAGCAGGGCCTTCGACTCCTTCGCCCAACGGTAGACCTGGTTGACGACGACATCCGGCATGACCATTCGGAACTTCCCGGCCTTCCCCGGCAACCCCTGGGCCACCACCGCGATCAGGTGCAGGGCCGGCTGCACCGGCGTCGCCGGATCCGCTGCCTGCCAGCGCGCCACTTCCTCCTGCAGCCGGTGCAGCATCTCCTCTTTCGGATACTCGCCGAGGGCCCCCATTCGCCTCGACTGCGGGTTGCCGTAGAAAGCGACGATGCGTTTCCCGGGGAGAATCGACCCTGGCAGAGGGGCCGGGCAGACCACCGGCCAGCCACAGCGGCGGGCGAATTCAGGATCCTCCCCCAGCAGATACTTCACCTTGGGCAGCTTGACCTCCGTCGCAGCCGGGCCTGGAGCAGCCACGGGGGACCGCTGGCTGAGGTCGACCAGAGGAACCGGAACGGGTGGCGGCAGCGCCGGGAGGGAAGACTCAGGAGGCCGGACCGGGACGGAAATCTCCGGGACCTTGGGGCGGATATCGTTCGAAGGACTTTGCTGGTCACTGCAACCAGACAAAACCAGGGACAGTCCGAGGATGAGTGAAAGCAGGGGCGAGACGATCAGGGTGGACGGGAACAGCGGCATGAACCTCACACAAAGACTCCTTCAAACAACAGAGG
The DNA here is from genome assembly GCA_038317685.1 of Desulfuromonadales bacterium. Classification (GTDB taxonomy): domain Bacteria; phylum Desulfobacterota; class Desulfuromonadia; order Desulfuromonadales; family DDH964; genus JBBQBQ01. The sequence goes on from JBBQBQ010000187.1 coordinate 2,603, forward strand.
GGGGCGCCGATGCACCCCGACGGCGCAGAGATTACCACAATTGAGATCGGCAGCGTAGGTCTTTTCAGGGGGAACGATTTTTTTTGCCCGCCATCCCGACCGCCATCAAATGAGAAGACCCGCCGGAATGGCGGGTCTTCTTGAGGGCTTCCCCAGGACCAGCGAAAGTTCCGGTTACTTCGCCGCAGCTGTCGCCGGTGCCTGGGAACGGGGGCTCATGGGGAGCTTGGAAGAAGCGGCAAGGTCGCCGAGGACGGCCATCGATTCGCGCGCAAAGGGGTCGTCGAGGAGGGCCTTGACCAGCGCCTGCTCCTTCTCGGCGGGGCTCTGCAGCTTGGTGACCGAAGCTTTGTCTTTTTTCTGTTTGGTTTCGTGCATGGGATTTTCGGACTCCTGCTGTTTTGCTTCGTCACGCTCCCGTCGCACCTCGTCGAGATTCAGGGATTGGCGGGTCTTTTCGCTACGCCCCTTGGCCATGGCGGCCTCCACGGCGATCTCCTTGAACTTGGGATCGGCCGCGGTGCGCTGACGACTGCGGCTCCGAATCGTATCCAGCCGGCCCCCTTCCCGGTTCCAGCGGGAGTAGCCAACCGGGGCTACCGTGTCCCAGGGAAGGGAATATTCCGAATACTTCTCCCCGGTCTTGAGGTATTGCAAGCGGTCGGGGAGGACAATATCGGGAACAACTCCGCGGTACTGGGTGGAAGCGCCGCTCACCCGATAGAACTTCTGCACCGTGACTTTCAGGGCGCCGAGGGGTTTGAACTGGCTCACGTTGCGCATCGGCAGGATGCGGTCAAGATCGAGGAGCGCCTGCACCGTCCCCTTGCCGTGGGTATGCTCACCACCGATGATCACCGCCCGCCCGTAGTCCTGCAGCATGCCGGCGAGAATCTCCGAGGCCGAGGCGGAGAACTGGTTGACCAGAACCACCAGCGGGCCGTCGTATTCAATATTCGGATCGTTGTCGCTCAGGGTCTCGATCGCCCCGGCGCTGCTCTTGACCTGGACCACTGGCCCGGTTTTGATGAAAAGTCCGGCGGTGGAGACGGCGTCGGTCAGGGCGCCGCCGCCGTCGTTGCGAAGGTCGAGGATCACGCCGGCAAGGTCTTCCGCTTTGAGCCGCTGAAGTTCGGCACGCACGTCGTCGGTGACGTTACGCCCCGACCCGCCCTGGAAATCACGGTAGAAGGAGGGAATTTTGATGTAACCGTAGCGCTGACCGCTCTTCGGGTCGGTGACCTCGGCTCCCTTGACAAAGGTCTCCTCGATCTGCACCACGTCGCGCACGATGGGAATGACCTGCTGCCCCCCCTCCGCCTTGCGCACCGTCAGCCTCACCTCGGTCCCCTTGGGACCGCGGATCAATCCGACCGCATCCCGCAGCCGCATGTCGGTGATATCGACCGGCTCCGCCGACCCTTCGGCAACCTTGAGAATGACGTCCTCGGTCTGCAGTTGCCCCTGACGTGAGGCGGCACTCCCGGGGATGACCGCCACCACCTTGATGTAGCCGTCTTCTTCGCGAAGGGTGGCACCGATCCCTTCCAGGGAGCCGCGCATACCGATATCGAAGTCCTCTTTCTCGGTCGGCGGCATGTAGTCGGTGTGAGGGTCATAAGCCCTTGTAATAGCGCTGAAATACCGGTCGTAGTAGTCCCGGCGGGTATCCTGCTTGAGCCGGGTGAAAAAGTCCCGAAAACTTTTGGCGACCTTTTCACGGGCCTGGTCGAGCAGGGCGGTGTCGATCACCGTCGTCGCTGGTACCGGCTTGCCCGCCGCTTTGGCTTCGGCGGCACGGTCTTCGAGCAGGCCGAGGTAGCGCACCAGAACCTGGTAGGTCAACGCCTGCCGCCAACGTTCCTTGAGGGCCGTCGGGTTCGCGCAGAAGGCCAGCTTGTCCGGGTCGGTTTCAAACCGTTCCTTGCTCTGCAAATCGAAAGGACCGGCCAGCAGGTCGGTCACCAGCTTTTCGACGGCAAGGATCCGCTCGGCCATGATCTCCGCGGCGACGCCCGGCAGGATCACCTTCCCATCGTTGATTTCGTCGTCGATCCGGTTGGCGAAGACCTGCAGTTTGCCGACATCGCCCTGCAGCAGGAAGCGCTTCTGGCTGTCGAGCTGCTTGAGGTAAAGCCGAAAAGCGGCCTGAGAGAGAGCGTCGTCGATCGGCTTATGGCTGTAGTGGTGACGCGGAAGCTGTTCGCGAAGCAGGTAACTCAGCAGCTTGGCCCGATCGGCATCAAATTCGGCATTGTCCTTGGCGGCAAAGACCGGCTGGCCGACCTGCAGGAGCAGAAGGAGGAGTGCGGCCAACCACGACCGGCGGAAGGTTCTCATCATGGCGTCTCATCCGGCAGGAGCAACCGTCCTGCCCTTTGGGGGTCGAAGGGATGTCGCCGGCACCCTGATGGTGCCGGACCACGATCGACATCCTAGCACAACCGGCCGGACACCGGTCAAGGAATGTGCCAATGCGGTCGCCAGGACTCCAATTCCACCAGCTCCGCCCCATACTTTTTCGGCATGAAGTGCTACTGAAGCTTCGGGTTGCGGCGCTCAACGATGGCGATTTCCCGAAACAAGCGCCGCCAAAGCCGCTGCCGGTGTTCCTCGGCCGCCGCCGGGGCGGGCGGCGTCGCAATGCGCAGACGGGCCCCACCCCACAGGGGCGGAGCCCGTCAAAACTCCCCTTGGCAATGATGGCTCCCGGTCAGGACGCCGGACCTTATTGCTCCCAGTAGTGCTTCAGGCAATCAGGGCAGAGGCTGTGAGTGAATTCTGATTCGGAGCGTTCGGTGATGTACTTTTCGAGGATTTCCCATTCTTCCCGGTCATTGCGGATCTTCTTGCAGCCCGAGCAAATCGGCAACAAGCCGCTCAAAACCTTGAGTTCCTCGGTCTTGAAATAGATGATCCGGGTCGCCTTGCGCATGAAATAGGTCAGGACTCCGAAGACCGCCCCCAGCACCAGGGAGATAACGAGCAGCGAGGCGCGGAGAACCTCCTTGAGCCCCTGGCGGTAGGTTGAAACATCCATGTAGATTTCGAAGGCCCCGGCGACGGCCCCGGATCCGGTGCGCAGCGGCATATAGGTTTCGACCATGTCGATCTCGTATTTCTTTTCGTCGGCAAGGTCCCAGAGCTCATCTTTATTCTCCAGCTTGGAACTGGGATGGCCGGCCAGGGCCATCGCCAGCTGCTGATTCTTGAGGTCCGCTTCGCCGATGATTCGGCGATCGTTGCTGTAGACGATCACCTTGTCGTTGGAGAAGATTTTGATCTTGAGAACGCCGAAATGCTTGAGTTTTCCATCGATGTTCTGGGCGATGACAGGGAAGTCCCGGGCTTCGACGACCAGGGTCGGCACCCCTTCGGGGCCACGCTGGATGTAGCTCTTCAGGTTTTCCCCGATGATGCCGTTGGAAATGCCGACGGCATCCTGTTCGGCGTCGGCGATGATGTGCGCGTTGAAGATGGTATAGATGCCGACTCCGACCAGGACCAGGATCAGCAGGCTGGAAAGGAAGGCAGAGAAGGCAAAGATTCGCAGCAGATTTTGGTGCTGTGCTTCGCGATAAACCCGTTTGGTGCCGATGGGGGTGCCTTGGTCCATGCCTGCTCCCGTCCGGGTCTGGTTTACCGGGCTCTTCCGCAACTGGGTTAGCAAGCAACATGAAATAAGGGACGAGGCATGTCAATAGAAATTACGGGCGGTTCAGGGTGTCGGCGCGGCGTCTCCGGAAAAAAATGCCTCGATGGCGGTCAGGACCGTGGCGGTCGGGGCGGCCACCACGCGGACCTCCGGCAGGGAGCGCAGGAAGATTCGGCCATAGCCCTTCTTGACGACCCGCGCGTCGAGGATCAGCACCACCCCCCGGTCCTCCCGATGGCGGATCAGGCGGCCGAAACCCTGCTTGAATTTGATCACCGCCTGGGGGACGGTGTACTCCATGAAGGGGTCCCCGCCGGCGGCCTCGATGGCCTCGGCGCGGGCCTCCAGAATCGGTTCGGTCGGCACCTTGAAGGGGAGGCGGGCAATAATCACCTGCTCCAGCGCCCGCCCCGGCACGTCGACCCCTTCCCAGAAGGAGTCCGTCGCGAACAGGACGCTGGTCGGTTCGCTGGCGAAACTCTTCAGCAGCCGGTGGCGGCTCTCCTCCCCCTGCCGCAGACAGCGGTAGCCCCGCGCCGTCAGGACCGGCGCCAGCTCGCCATGGACCCGGCGCAGCAGCGAATAGGCGGTAAAGAGGACGAAACTGCGGCCGTCGGCGGCGACGATCGCCCGCTCGGCGAGGTCCCGCACCATCTCCGGATAGCCGGGGCGACCCGGCTCGGGGATGTCGGTGGGGACGGCGAGGAGCGCCTGCCGCCCGAAATCGAAGGGGGAGGCCAGGCGCAGTTCGGAACGCCGCTCCCCGGGGGTTCGATCGAGCCCGACGCGGTGCAGAAAATAGCTGAAGCTGTCGCCGACGGCGAGGGTGGCGCTGGTCATCACCACCGTTCGGAAGCGATCGTAAAGCGCCTTTTGCAGGCTC
>JBBQBQ010000188.1:0-7125 GCA_038317685.1 Desulfuromonadales bacterium
CCTGCGAAATTGAACTGAAGGTTCCCCACAAGGAGATCAAGCGCCAACTGCGGCGAATGCGCAAGAGCGACGAGGAGGCTCACAAGGTCTCGGCTGAGCTCAAGGTGCCGGTCGATGCCCTGCTGGTGGTCGAAAAACGCCTCAAGGGCGCCCAGCGAAAATTCAAGCGCGTCGAAGAGGAATCGGGTTTCGCCCCCGAGGAACTCCTCGAATCCCTCAAGGAGCTCCAGAAGGGGGAGTACCGCGCCAAAGCCGCCAAGACCGAACTGGTCGAGGCCAACCTGCGGCTGGTGGTCTCCATCGCCAAGAAGTACACCAACCGCGGCTTGCAGTTTCTCGACCTGATCCAGGAAGGGAACATCGGCTTGATGAAGGCGGTCGACAAATTCGAGTATCAGCGCGGCTACAAATTCTCGACTTACGCCACCTGGTGGATCCGCCAGGCGATTACCCGCGCCATTGCCGACCAGGCCCGCACCATCCGTATCCCGGTGCACATGATCGAGACGATCAACAAGTTGATCCGCACCAGCCGCCAACTGGTCCAGGAGATCGGCCGCGAACCGACCCCGGAGGAGATCGCCGAACGCATGGAGCTTCCGCTGGAGAAGGTGCGGCGGGTCCTCAAGATCGCCAAGGAACCGATCTCGCTGGAGACGCCGATCGGCGAGGAAGAGGATTCGTCTCTCGGGGACTTCATCGAGGACAAGGGGGTCGTTTCGCCCCTGGAAGCCGTCATCAAGGGAAATCTCTCCGACCAGACCGCGCGGGTTCTGGCGACCCTGACCCCGCGCGAAGAGAAGGTCCTGCGCATGCGCTTCGGGATCGGCGAAAAATCCGACCACACCCTGGAAGAAGTCGGCCAGGACTTCGCGGTCACCCGCGAGCGCATCCGCCAGATCGAGGCCAAGGCGCTGCGCAAGCTGCGCCATCCGAGTCGCGCCAAGCGGCTGCGCAGTTTTGTCGAGAGCTGAAGCGAGAAAATAGCCGCAAAGGCCTTGACAGCCCGGGACGGGAGGCCTAAACTCTCTCTTTATTCTTGGGCCTATAGCTCAGCTGGTAGAGCCACCGGCTCATAACCGGTCGGTCCCAGGTTCGATCCCTGGTGGGCCCACCAAACGGGAACGTGATGAGTCGGACAATCACATCACCATATCGTCGGTTCTGAACCCGAAAGGAGTGCAACGCCACAACAGTTGCACTCCTTTTTTTCCACCCTGCCTATCGATGCCGAAAGAACGCACAGCCCGCATCCAGGATCTGGTCGGCCTGGTTCATACCCTCTTTCCTCCGGCCCTCGCCGAAGACTGGGACAATGTCGGACTGCAGGTCGGCGACCCGGCGGCCCCGGTCCGGAAGGTGCTGGTGGCCCTCGACCCGACCGAGGCGGCCCTGAAGATGGCCCAAACGACCGGAGCCGCGGCCCTTTTGACCCATCATCCGCTTCTGTTCCGCCCCCTCAAATGTCTGACCCCCGGCGACGAAGTCGGGCGCGTGATATGGCGCGCGGTGAGGGACGGAGTGGCGATCATCAGCGCCCACACCAACCTCGATCGGGCCTCCGGTGGCCTGAATGACTGGCTGGCCGAGCGGTTGGGAGTGCAGGGGTCCAAACCCCTGGCCGGCGGCGATGCCGATCTGCTGAAGCTGGTGGTGTTTGTTCCCGCCGGCCACGCCGACCAGGTCGCCGAGGCACTTTTCGCGGGCGGGGCCGGCAAGGTGGGCCGGTACGACCGTTGTGCCTTTCGCACCGCCGGCACCGGCAGTTTCCGGGCGGGGCCGGGGACGACACCTTTCATCGGCCGGGAAGGAGTGACCGAGGAGGTTGCGGAAATCCGGATCGAAACGATTCTGCCCCGCACCCTGGTCGCGCGCACCGTTGAAAAGCTCATCAAGGCCCACCCCTACCAAGAGCTCGCCTACGATTTGATTCCTCTGGCCAATCGCCGCAGCGATGTCGGTCTGGGGCGCATCGGTCGCTTGGTCAAGGCGTTGCCCCTGGAGGCTTTTGCCGCCCAAGTGCGAGCGGCTCTTGGCTGCGAGTCGTTGCGGATGGTGGGTAACCCTAAGGCCCTGGTCGCCAAAGTCGCGGTCTGCGGCGGCAGCGGCGCCTCCCTCCTGGGTGAGGCGGCTCGCCAGGGGGCCGAGGTGCTGGTGACCGGTGATATCAAGTATCACGAAGCACGGCAGGCGGAAAGCCTGGGGGTCGCGCTCCTCGACGCCGGGCACTTCGCCACCGAACGCCTCGCCGTCCCTGAATTGGCTGCATGTCTCGGTCGGGAAGCGGCGGCCCGGGGATTACCCCTCGAATTTGTCGAGATGGGGGAGGAAGCCGACCCGTTCCGGGTCGTCTGATCCCCCTTTTCATACGGAGCACAACGCGAAACAATGGGAGGTATACACGTGCAAGAGCAACTGGAACTGCTCAAAGAGCTCCAGGAATTGGACAAAGCCCTCGGCGGCGCCCGGCAACAACGGCAGAAACTGGAGGCCGAGCAAGCGGTTCTCGGAGCCGATCTGGACCGGGTCCAGGCGATGGTCGATGTCCTGGATGCCAGCCTGACCGACCTGCGCGACCAGCGCGGCGACCTGAACCAGGCCTTGGCCGTGGAACAGGAGAACATCAAGAAGGCTGAAGGGCGGCTGCCGGCGATCAAGACCCAGAAGGAATATGTCGCCGTTCTCAAGGAGATCGATACCGCCAAGAAGTTGACCAAGGACCTTCAAGACCGAGTCCTGGCGACCAATGAGGAGCTTAACGCTCTCGGTAAAGACCGTGAAGAAAAGGTCACCGAACTCAACGCCTTGAGTGAGAAGGTCGGCGCCCGCCGCCAGGAAATGGCCGCGGCTCTGGCCGAGGTCGATGCCATCCTGGGAACCGGCGATGAGCGGCGCAATCAACTCCTGTCCGGTCTGCCGCTGCCGCTGCGGAAACGCTACCAGATGCTCCTCGAGCGGCGCCACGGCCTTGCAGTGGTCGCGGCCCGCAACGGCACCTGCCTCGGCTGCAACATGAATCTGCCGCCGCAGCTTTTCAACAGCCTTTTCACCACCCAGGAGGTGATGAGTTGCCCCCACTGCAACCGCCTCCTGCACCTGGATGTCGCCCAGTAACAGGGTCGCAGACTATGATTTGGTCGGAGAAGGCCAGATGATCGCCGCCCGCCGGCGCCTTTGGCGAAGACGGGGGGAGGAAAGTCCGGGCTCCGCAGGGCAGGATGGTCCCTAACGGGGACCGGGGGCAACCCCAGGGAAAGTGCCACAGAGAGCAGACCGCCTGCCGAAGCCTTGGCGAAGGCAGGTAAGGGTGAAAGGGTGAGGTAAGAGCTCACCAGTGCCGGCGGTGACGTCGGCAGCTCGGTAAACCCCATCCGGAGCAAGACCAAATAGAGGAGCGTTCGAGGGCGGCCCGTCCGAGGCTCCCGGGTTCGGTCGCTTGAGGCCGCCGGCAACGGCGGTCCTAGAGGAATGATCATCGCCCCGCCCCGGGTAACCGGGGCGGGGAACAGAACCCGGCTTACGGCCTTCTCCGGCCACACTGACGGCCGACGGCACATCCCTCCCGGTGTGCCGTCGGCTTTTTTCCGTCCCCGAAGAATGAATTGATGGCCATGAGCGAACGCAGCGCAGCCGAGGACGAACGGTTCTGGCGGCAGCTGGTGGACCGGGTGCGGGACGAATTGTCAGCCCTCCCCGCCGACCAGCGCCACTGGCTGGAGACCCGTCTGCGACGGATAGCCGAACTGCAAACCCGGCTGCACGGCCTGTTTCTGGGGGCTGGCGGTCCGGCCCTGTGCGCCGCCTGCGACGGCGCCTGCTGCGACTGCGGACGCAACCATCTGACCCTCGGCAACCTGGCGGCACTGCTGCTGGCCGGGAGCGCTCCGCCGCCGACCGACTTCACCGCCCCCTGCCCCTTTCTGGCACCGGCGGGGTGCCGGTTGGAACCCGCGCAGCGCCCTTTTAACTGCGTCAGTTTTCTTTGCGAGGCCGTCGAGGCCAGGCTCAACGCTGACGGCGCCAGGGAATTTAATGCCCTTGAGGCCGAACTGCGGGCCTGTTACGGGGAACTGGCCCAACGCTACCTCGGCGCCGGCCCCTACGGTTTGCTGCTCCGCGCCGAGCGGCTCGGCGGCCGGTCATTTTTCGATCGTCCCTGAAAAAGATCTCAGATATAGTTTTGGCCGCGGCTGGTTTCGACAACCCAGAATTGATGCGACGAGGAGCACCGACCCCATGGATCTGCACTTCACCCGGACCAATGGCGAGATCGACGAACGGATCGACGAACTGCTGCGGCGGGTCGGCGTCCACCATCCGGCGGTAATCCGGGAAATGGTGATCAGCGCCCTCAAGTCGGGATCGGAAATCGATTATCTCGCCGACCTCAAACTGATGCGCACCACCATGAAGGAGATGCGCTATACCACCAAGATCTTCGGTCCCTACCGGCAGCGGAAGAAGGTCACCATCTTCGGTTCGGCCCGTACCCTGCCTTCGGAGCCGATCTACCAGAAGTGCGTCACCTTCGCCCGGCTCCTCGCCGAACGGGGCTACATGACCATCACCGGCGGCGGGGGCGGCATCATGCAGGCGGGCAACGAGGGCGCCGGAGCCGATAACTCCTTCGCCGTCAACATCCGCCTCCCCTTCGAACAGGAGACCAACCCGTTCATGGAGGCGAGCAAGAACGTCATTACCTACAAGTACTTCTTCAACCGCAAGGTCGCCTTTCTCAAGGAGACCGCGGCGGTGGCGCTCTTCCCCGGCGGCTTCGGCACCCTCGACGAAGCGATGGAGGCGATGACCCTGGTCCAGACCGGGAAGAATCCGCCGATTCCGCTGGTCCTCATCGACGACGACCACGGAGATTATTGGGAAAACTGGTTCCAGTTCCTGCGCAAGACCCTCCTCCCCAAGGGGCTCATTTCCGGGGAGGACTTCAGCCTTTTCACCATCACCCGCGACCCCCTCGAGGCGGTGGAGAGCATCGAGAACTTCTACCGGAACTACCATTCTCTGCGCTATTTCGGTTCGACCCTGGTGATGCGCCTCAACCGGTCCCTCGATTCGGAACAGCTCGGTATCCTGGAAAGTGAATTCAGCGAGATCTTTGAGTCGGGAAGCCGGCTGCGTCTGACCGGACCCCTCCCCGGCGAGGCCGACCAGCCCGACCTGCTCCATCTGCCGCGACTGGTCTTCGAATTCAACCGGCGCAGCTTCGGTCTCCTCAAGGCCTTCATCCGCCGGGTCAACTCTTTTTGAACAGGGCCTTTTCGAATCCGGCATTTTTCCTGCATAGCCGGGGAGTTGAAGAGTTGTCACGATGGGCTAGACTGAATCAAGATCAAGGATGCAGGAATGTTGACGAAGACCGCGGAAGGCAAGGGAAAGATGGCATGGAATCACAGCCACAAGTGACGGAACAGATACTGGTCGTCGATGACGATGCCCTCATGCGCACCCTGATGCGCGAGGTCCTGGACCCGGCCGGTTATACCACCGTCGAAGCTGCCAGCGGCGAGGAGGCGCTCGGCATCCTGAGGAGCCGGGAAGTCTCCGCGGTTCTGCTCGATGTCAATATGCCGGGGATCGACGGTTTTGAAACCTGCTGGGCGATTCGTCAATTGCCGGGCTACCGGCACATCCCGATCCTGATGGTGACGAGCAACGACCAGGAGGAGGTGATCCACCGGACCTTCGAGGTGGGAGCCACCGATTTCGTCGCCAAACCGGTGAACAATGTTGTTCTCGGCTATCGGGTCCGTTACATGCTCCGCGCCGCCGAGGCCGCCGGGGAACTGCGAAAGCACCAGGAGCGACTGGTTCTGGCCCAGCAAATCGCCGGTCTCGGCTACTGGGAGTGGGATCTGCCGCACGATCTCTGGAGCTGTTCGGCGGAGGGCCTGAAACTGCTGCGACTGGAGGGCGCCGAGTTCGCCGCCGAGGGGCTGCCCCGCCTGCTGCGGACAGTGCATCCCGAGGAGCGGGAGGCGGTGGCAACGGCCCTGAACCGGAGCCTTGCGGGGGAACATGAATTCAACCTGGAGCACCGGATTGTCTGGCCTGACGGACAGGTCCGGCACATTCACAGCCAGGCCCAGGTGGTGCGGGACAACGAAGGCCGGCCGATCCAGGTGACCGGCACCCTCCACGATGTGACCGATCGCCTGCAGACCGAAGCCAAGCTGCGGGAGCACCAGGAGCGGCTCAACTACCTGGCCTATCACGACGCCTTGACCGGCCTTCCCAACCGTGGGCTTTTTCACGACCGTTTCGAGCATGCCATCGCCAAAGCGCGGCGCTCACGCAAACAGGTGGCGATTCTCTTCCTCGACCTCGACCAATTTAAAAAGATCAATGACTCCCTCGGTCACGAGGTCGGGGATCAACTGCTGCGCGAAGTGGCCGACCGGTTGCGGGGCTGTGCCCGGGAGGGGGACACCCTCGCCCGACTCGGAGGAGACGAGTTCGTCTTTCTCCTCGAAGAGGTGGAGCAGGTGAACGCCGCCAGTGCCGCGGCCAAGAAGATCATCACCCAGCTCACCAGCACCTTTCAGGTCGGCGGCTTCGAGCTCTTCACCACCGCCAGTATCGGCATCGCCCTCTTCCCCGACAACGGCGGGAATGTGGAAGAGCTGATGAAGTGCGCCGATGTCGCCATGTACCGGGCCAAGGAGCGGGGCCGAAACAATTTCCAGTTCTTTACCGCGGATATGAATGCCCGGACCCGGGACCTGCTGATGCTTGAGCAGGGGCTCCGCCAGGCGCTGGCAAAACAGGAGCTGGAAATCTATTATCAACCGCAGCTGGACATGCTGACCGGCCAGTTCATCGGCACCGAGGCGCTGCTGCGCTGGAACCATCCCCAGCGGGGATTCCTCCTGCCGGCGGAGTTCCTGCCGCTGGCCGAGGAGACCGGACTGATCCTGGCGATGAGCGAGTGGGTGCTCAATTCCGCCTGCCTCCAGAATAAGGCCTGGCAGGATGCCGGGTTTCAGCCGCTGCCGGTGGCCGTCAACATCACTCCGCGGATGTTCCAGCAGCCGGTGCTGGTGCGGATGGTCGGCAAGGCCTTGACGCTCTCCGGCCTGGAGGCCAGATTTCTGGAACTGGAGGTCACCG
>JBBQBQ010000189.1:0-7058 GCA_038317685.1 Desulfuromonadales bacterium
GGGGCCTCGGCATGACCCTGCTCGCTATGGCCGGCTGGATCGCCAAAGTGGACATGTTCGGCCCTTCCGGAATATTGCCGGCGACCTCCTCGGCGCTGATTGTCTGCCCGATCGCCTTTTTGATCAATATCGTAGTGTCAAATCTGACCCAGGACAAGGTGACCGCCGAATCGGCCGCCCGGATGGACAACATCCTGCGCAAACTGCACAACATGCCGGGTTACGTCGAAGAAGAGGCGGCCCGGAAGAGTGCTTTCGGCCACTGACCAACGCCCCCCGGAGGAGCCGTGATGAAACGCATCTTCACCCGTCAACGGGTTGCCATGGGATTTGGTGTAACCGGGATCATCCTGATGGGCGTCGATCTTCTCTCCACCCGCAATTTTTTCGTCCACATCGGGGAACTCATGATGGCAAGTCTGCTCTGCCTGGTCATCGCCATAGCCCTGGACCATGGCAGTTCCGACCAAGCCTCTCCCCCGACGCCAGGACCTTGAAAAAAATTTACTTGCGGCCTGAGCCATGTTAAAATCCAGCCGCATCCTGCGATTGAAAAACCTCCTTCTCGCGGGAGGTCTTTTCATAATAGCCCTCCGGTACGCCGGGCCCCAGGTCAAGCGCCATGCCACTGATACGCCACATCCGGGACACTGAACCCTTCAACGCCCTTCCCGAAGCCGTCTTTCAGGATTTGAGCGCTGCGGCAACCCTCCAATCCTTCCCCGCCAACAGCTACATCTTCCAACAGAACGATCCCCCAACGGGATTCCTTTACGTGATCAAGACCGGCCTGGTGGAGATCATCGTCCAGACCCCCGGCGGAGTGGCGATGGTGGTCGACTACCGGAAGGACGGCCAATTCTTCGGGGGCACCCCGATCTTTACCGGGGAGCCCTATACCGGTGGGGCGCGGACCGTGAAGCCGACGGAATGCTACCTGGTTCCGCAAGAGATCCTGCAACGCCTGCAACGCGATTACCCACAGGTCAGTGGTTATTTCACCCGGGTGGTTCTCTCCCGGGTCCGCGACCTCTATTCCGAAATTATCACCGACTATGGGCAGAAGGCGCTCACGCAGATGGAGGCCTATCCCTTCAAGAAACGCCTTTCGGAAATCATGGTCACCCCGGTGGAGACCTGCCCGCCCGACGAAAACGCCCAACAGGTGGCAAGGCGCCTGGTGGCAAAGCAGATCGGCTCGGTCCTGGTGCTTGATGACAACCGCCGCATTCTCGGCATCATCACCAAAAAGGAGTTGGTTGCCAGGGTGATTGCCCCGGAAAACGTGACAGGCAATGAACTCCGGGCCGACGAGATCATGACCTCCCATCCTCATGCCATGTCACCAGATACCTACATGTATGAGGCCATGGCCTACATGACCGCCCATCGTATCAAGTACCTGGCGGTCATCGACCGGGGGGAACTGGTCGGCATCGTCAGCCTGCGGGAACTGATGCGCTACCGTAGTCAGAAGGCGATGCTGATGCTCGGCAGTGTCCGGGAAGAGCGGACCTGGGCCGGGCTGGCGGCAATTCGCGGGGAAATCGTTGCGGTCGCCCGCTCCCTCCTCTCGGAATCCCGCAGCACCCCGGAGGTCATGGAAATCCTCTCCTACCTCCACCACGGTATCATCAAACGCGTCTATGACCTCTGCATGGAAGAGATGCGAGCGGCGGGCCGGCAGCCGCCTGCGATTCGCCACTGTTTCCTGATCATGGGGAGCGGCGGCCGGCGCGAGATGCTCCTCAGCCCTGATCAGGACAACGGGTTCATTTTTGAGAATGTTCCGGACGCCCGGATGCCGGAAGTCGAAGCGTTCTTTCTCCCCTTTTCTGAAAAGATCGTCAATGCCCTCCACCTGATCGGGTACCCGCTCTGCCATGGCCGGGTGATGGCCAACAACCCGGCCTGGCGCGGTCGGCTCAAGGATTGGCAGAGTCGCATCAAAGACTGGGTGAACAATCCCGAACCGCAGAAAGTCCGTTATTCCTCCATCTTCTTCGACTTCGCCCCCCTCGCCGGAGACCCGGCCCTGGCCCAGGACCTGCGGGAAATCGTGCACCGGGAAATCCGCGAGTTCCAGGGCTTCCTTTACCACATGATGGCCCTCGATCTGCGCTACCGGGTCCCGGTCGGCCTCCTTGGCCGCTTCATTGTCGATAAGGAGGGTCATCACCTCGGGGAATTATCGGTCAAGGCGGGCGGGAGCATTTACATTGTCGACTGCATCCGGATGTTTGCCCTGGAGAAGGAACTCTCGGAGATTACCACCCTCGACCGCCTCAAGGCCTTGGTGGGACGCAACGTCTTTTCACCGGAGACTGCCGAACATATCCGGGCCGCCTTCGAGGCCCTCTCCTTCCTGCGCCTGCGCAACGAAATTGCCCGGATCGACGCCGGCCGGACGCCAAGCCATTATCTCGACCCCCACCAACTGAACAAGAACGAGCAGGATCTTCTGCGCGAATCGTTCCACGCCGTCACCAAACTGCAGGATGCCACCAAACGCCACTTCTCCCGCACCCCCTTCTAAGCGGCGCGGCCGCGGCGCTCTAACCATCCTTCGTTCCCGCATCCCCTTGAGGGGCACCTCGTTCCTCGAAATACCGGATTTCTTGCCTCCGGGCCGGCTTGATCAGTCTGCAGAACTCCTGCCTTTCAATATTCTCCCGGAGCAAACCGGATCGCCGGGACCTTTGATGATATGCACGGCGCAGGAGATGCAGGGATCGAAGGCGCGGATGATCCAGGCGGCGCGGCGGCGCAGCTCCTCTTCATCAATCACCCCTCGCAGGTCTTCCAGCAATTGAAGTTCCATGGCCACCTGGTTGACGGCAGTCGGCGTCACAATGTCAGCGATCGCCACCCGGCCAAACTCATCAAGGACATAATGATGGATGAGCAGCCCCCTCGGTGCTTCCATCGCCGCGGTCCCCATTCCGCCATCCGGCTTGACCGGGACCAGCAGTGGCGCATCGCCGGGGAATCGGCCCAACTCTTCCAGCAGGCTCGAGCAGCGCGCCAAGGTGAGGGACAGCTCCCGGGCCTGGGCACCATTGTTGCCATAGATGCCGGGAGGAAGCCGGACGGAATCTCGCCCCGCCAATTCGTGGCGGGCCAGGGCGCCGGTCAACCAGACCTGCTGGCGGGAGCCGGACTGCTTGGCCTGGGAGTGGGAGACGACCCGTTCCCCGAGGAGTTCCCGGTAATCCGAGACGGGGATGCGGCGTCCATCCGAGAGGGACAGGAAGTCCCCCCCCAGGACCAATTTGCCGTCTCCCGCGACTGCCAGGCGGGTGCCGACGGCCGGTGCGGCGGAAGGATAGCTGCCGGGGTCCAGAAAACTGTCCAAAAGCCCCGGCAGCGTCTCCTGCCAGCGGGCCAGGGAACCTGCGAGTTCGGCTGTCGCCTGGGGGGAGGGACGGTAAAGAATTCCGCCGACTTCGACATTGATCGGGTGGATGATCCTCCCCCCGGCCACCTCCTGAATCCGGTTTCCGAGACGTTTCAGTTCGAGCCCGGCGACGGCGAGAGGGTGGCCGTCCCGAGCCAGCGTCAGAATGTCGGGGGTTCCCGCCAGGTCAGGGAGGACCAGACAGAAGAGGTGGAGAGCGTGACTGGCGAGGTGGCCGCCCAGGACCAGCAGTTCCCTCACCACCTCGGCTGCCGGAGGAACGGTCACCCCCAGCGCCTGTTCCAGAGCGCGGGCAGACGCCACCCGATGGACCGCGGTACAGATCGAGCAAATCCTGCAGACCAGCGCCGGCACCTCTGCGAAACTGCGCCCCAGGAGCAACCCTTCAAAGAGCCGCAACGGCTCATTGAGAGAGACCCGGACGTCGTGCAGCTCTCCATGCTGGAGGATCAAGTCCACCCGTCCGTGCCCCTCGACCCGGGTCAGGGGCTCCAGGGTCAAGACTTTCATGCCCCCTCCCCGATGAAACGTCCCATCCGTGATCGGATCTCCCTTTCGCCGAGCCCGGCGTCCAGCAGCAGGCGAAAAGCCTCCGCCCGGTTGGCTTCAGGAACCAGCCCCCGGCACCCTTCGCAGATCACTCCGAAGGAAGGACAGCGCGCTTCGCAACCGGCGAGGGTGATCGGTCCCAGGCAGGGTTGCCGACGTTCGATCAGCAGGCAGAGGTTCTCCCGCTGCCGGCATTCCATGCAGACCGGGTAGTCGGGTAAGAGCGGCAGACCGCCTCGTTCCAAAGCACCGAAGAGCGCCACCAGTTCCGCGGTTTCGGGAGGGCAACCGGGCAGACCCAGGTCGACTGGCACAAAGCGTTCCAGCGGTTGAGGCGGAAAGGTCGGCCGCGCCTCTGCCCCTTCTCCGTAGACCTTTCGACAAAGGGTGAAGCGATCGGTTCGCCCCAGGGCGTTGATGCCGCCGGTGAGGGCGCAGGCACCCACGGCCACCAGAACTCGCGCCCTTCGCCGCAACGCCAGCAATTCGGTCAAGTCCTCGGGCCGGGAGATCGATCCCTCCACCAGCACCAGGTCCAGAGCCCCCCCAGGGTCGGTAGCCGAATTGATCAACCCGAAAAAGACCGGTTCGAGGCGTCTGGCAAGCTGCGGCAGTGCGTCTTCGCTGTTGAGAAGCGCCAGCTGGCAACCGCTGCAGGAAGCAAAACGGGCATAACCGAACCGCAAAGGGGGCATGTCAGATCGCTCCGTCGATGGCGCGCAAACGGGTCAGAGGGAAGACCGGGCCATCCTGGCAGATGAAGGTCCCTCCGGTTACGCAGTGACAACATTGTCCGATGCCGCACTGCATGCGTCGTTCAAGGGTGGCAAAGATTCGCTCGGGGGGAAAACCGAGGGCGGCTAATTCCTCGAGGACACACGAGTACAAAACGGGAGGGCCGCAGACGGCGACGGTGGTTTGCCCCGGGGTGCAGGTCAGGCCATCGAGCAATTCCGTGACCAGTCCGACCCTGCAACTGGCGACATTCATCCCCCAGGGGAGTTCGACCGCAAAATCGACGGAAAACCGGACCCGAACCAGGCCTTGCGCCGCCAGTGCCACCAACTCGTCATGAAACAACAAAGTCGCGGGTTCCCGGCTACCGTAAAGGAGGGTGATTTCGCCGAATTCGGCGCGGCGATCAAGCAACCGCCGCAACAAGCCCATCAACGGTGCCATGCCAAGCCCTCCGGCCAGGAGCAGGACGTCGCGACCGGTAAACTGGTCGATGGGGAACCCGTTGCCAAAGGGTCCCCGCAGCCCAACCGGGACCCCTTCCCGTAACCGGTAAAGGGCCGAAGTGACCCGCCCGGTGCGGCGGATGCACGACTCGAAGGCGCGGCCTTCCCCGCAGCGGCTTGGGGAGACCGGAAAGGCCCCCACCCCGGCGATGGAGAGCTCCACGAATTGCCCCGGCTCAATTTGGATGTCGTGCACTGGCCGAATCCGAAAGACATGGTGATCAGCCACCCGCTGGTCGATGGCTTCGATCACCGCCGGTTGCGGCAAGAAATCGATCTTCACCGGGCTCCTCCTCCAACAAGTTGATCGAGCAGCTGGGTCAGATCGATTCCGACCGGGCAGGCCTGCCGGCAACGGCCGCAGTCGACGCAGGAAGAACGCCCCCTCAAGGAGCCGAAACCGAGCAGCTTATGCTCAAAACGAAATTGCAGCCGCTCGGCCCGGGTCGGACGAAAATTGTGTCCTCCTGCAACCAGCCCATGACTCGGGAAAAAGCAATTATCCCAACTGCGCCGGCGTGCCGCCGCCCCGGCCGCATCGACCAGGTCGGAGACCGCATAACAGTAATAAGTCGGGCAGACCGCGGAGCAGGCGCCGCAGGACAGACAACGTTCCGCAACCTCCTTCCAAAAGGGAGCTTCCCGGGAAGATAAGAATCGCTCCTGAAGGTCGTCTGGCAACGGCGGAAGCGGGAGCGGCCGGCAGGCCTCAGGCAAGGGCCCGGCGGCGGCCCTTATCCCTGCTCTGGCCAGGCAGGCGGCACCGGCTGAAGAATTTTGATGTACTGATTCTCCCTGAAGGAAGAGGTCAAAGAGGAACGGTTCATTAAAGGGGCGACAGCTGCAGAGGCTTCCGGGTCGACATGGGACCCCGACCAGAAAGAGCTTTTCCCGGCGCTTCTGATATCCCACGTCTTCGGCGAAGACTTGATCGAGATATCCGACCGCCGCCAGATCGCAGGGGGCCAGCCCCACCATCGCCAGCCCCTCACTGGGGACCGCAGGCTTTGCCAGACCCTGCCGCTCATCCCAGAGAGTACCCGTGGGCGGGAGCAAAAACTTTTTCACGGAGATGAGCGGTAGGAGTGCGTCGGACTCCTCCGACCAATGTGACAACAGCTGCAGGCGTACCACCCCATCCGCGCCGCAAACCGGCCCAAAAATCTGGTAATCGGTGGCAAGGGCTGTCCAGATCTGGTCCCGAACCTTGGGGGGTGTTCCGGTCATCGTTCCCTCTTTTGGCCATTAAGACTTCCCCCATTCTATCATCAGCGATCCCCCCGGCAACCCACCCGCAGCTCCTTTCCAGTGACGGAACTGCTCCACGCTGGTAGACTGCGTATTCCGGTGAAAACATCCAGTGAATCCGAAGGAAAGCATCCAGCAGTTCCGAGGCAAAACATCCACCCATCGGAGCGAAGCGACGCTGGGGTTTTCTTTCTACGTTAAGTGGATGATTTGGTCAATGGGGATGATTTCTTGCGCATCGATTCTCCTTTCAGTTTGATCTTGTGAGCGTTGTGGACCAGGCGATCGAGAATGGCGTCGGCCAGGGTCGGATCGCCGATGTAATCATGCCAGGATTCGACCGGTAGTTGGCTGGTAACCAGCGTTGAGCGCAGGCCGTGGCGGTCCTCCAGAACCTCCAGCAGGTCGCGGCGGTGGGTGTCATTCAAGGGCGTCAGGCCCCAGTCGTCGAGCACCAAAAGACTGGTTTTGGCGTAGCCCCGCATCAGCTTGCCGTAACTGCCGTCGGCGCGGGCCAGATGCAGGTCCTCGAAGAGCCGGGGCAGCCGGAGGTAGAGCACCGAGTGTCCTTCCAGGCAGGCCTTGTGGCCCAGAGCGCAGGC
>JBBQBQ010000190.1:0-6951 GCA_038317685.1 Desulfuromonadales bacterium
TGTCGGACCTCTACGCCATGGGCGCTGCCCCCCTCACTGCCCTTTCCCTGGTCGGCTTTCCGGCCTGCCTCGATCGGGCGATCCTGGTCGAAATCCTGCGCGGCTGCTCGGAGAAGGTTCTGGAGGCCGGTGCGGTCATCGTCGGAGGCCATACCGTCGAGGACGATGAACCGAAGATTGGTTTGGCGGTCACCGGTCTCGTCGACCCGGCCAAACTGGTCACCACCGTCGGTGCCCGACCCGGAGATCTGCTCGTCCTCACCAAGCCCCTCGGCACCGGCCTTCTCACCACCGCCCTCAAAGGGGAAGTCCTTGGTGAGGAGGAACTCGCCGAGGCGATCGCCGGCATGACCACCCTGAACCGCGCCGCCGCCGAAGCGATGCTCGAGGTCGGTATCTCGGCCTGCACCGACATCACCGGTTTCGGCCTCCTCGGTCACGCCCTGGAGCTGGCGGCGGCGAGCGGCGTATTGGTCGAGTTGGACGCGGCCTCGCTCCCCGCCTACCCTGGGGCCCTGGAAATGGCCGAACAGGGGCTGGTCCCTGCCGGCAGCTACAGCAACCGCGACCACTACCTCCCGCAGGTCCTGAATGCCCGCGCCATCGGCCAGGCAACCCTCGACCTCATTGCCGATCCTCAGACCTCGGGTGGTCTGCTGATCGCGCTGGCCGCCGAAAAGGCCGCTTCCCTGCATAACGCCTTGCAACTCCGGGGCGGGCGAGCCTGGACCGTCGGCCGGATTCTGGACGGTCCGGCCGGCCGGCTTCGGGTGATCTGAGCGCCCCGGGGCCCCGCGGCCGGACCCGGTCTCCCTGCTGATTTCCGTTGACGCCGCTCGCCCCCTTCGCTTAAAATCCTATCCGTATAAAGGGGAGTAGCTGTCGGCACCGCGCCGATCCGTAGCCCGTCAGGACGGTGGCAACACCCGGGCGAGGGGGCAAGACCTCGAGTCTCCGCCAGCAAGACCTTTATCCAGAAGCGCCAGGCGCTGTGGGTAAAGGTCTTTTTATTTACCCACGGCGATCGGAAAAACCCATTCTCCGGAGGTAACCACGACCATGAACACGCTGAAAACCACCCTGCTCCTGACCTGCCTCACCCTGCTGCTGGTCGCCATGGGAAGCGCCATTGGCGGCGCCTCCGGGGCCGTGGTCGCCTTTCTGGTGGCCGGAGCCATGAACTTCTTTTCCTACTGGTTCTCGGACAAGATCGTACTGCGGATGTACCGAGCCAGGGAAGTGACCGAGAACGAGCGTCCCGAGTTGGTGAGCATGGTCGGGCGACTGGCGACCCAGGCCGGGATGCCGATGCCCAAGGTTTTTTTGATCCCGTCCGAAAGCCCCAACGCCTTCGCCACCGGCCGCAATCCCCAGCACGCCGCGGTGGCCGCCACCGAGGGGATTTTGCGCCTCCTCTCCCCCGTCGAACTGGAAGGAGTCATGGCCCACGAACTGGCCCACGTCCAGAATCGTGACACCCTGATTTCGACGGTGGTGGCAACCATGGCCGGCGCCATTTCGATGCTCGGCACCATGCTGCAGTGGGCGGCCATCTTCGGCGGCGGACGACGCGACGACGAGGAAGGGGCCGGCGGCCTCCTCGGCGGGTTGGCGATGGCGATCGTCGCCCCCCTGGCGGCCATGCTGATCCAGTTGGCGGTCTCCCGTTCCCGGGAATACCTGGCGGACGCCACCGGTGCCGGACTTTGTCACAACCCTCTGGCCCTGGCCGGTGCCCTGCGAAAACTTCAGGCCGGCGTAAAGGCCCTGCCGATGAACGAGGCGCGGCCCGCGACGGCTCATCTCTTTATCGCCAACCCATTGCGGGGCGGCGGTCTGTTATCGCTCTTTTCCACCCATCCGCCGATGGAAGAACGCATTGCCCGGCTTGAGGCTCTGGCCGGGCACCGGTCAGCCGCCTGATCCCGGCCCGGTCAGCGTGTCAAACCAAGGAGTAGACCCATGGCTGAGGCAACGATTCCCCTGATGACCCGGCTGGATGATTTGCGACGCCGGCTGATCATCGCCGGCGCTGCCTGGCTGATCGCCTTCTGTGCCTGTTACAGTGCCGCCGAGCAAATTTTCCGCTGGGTCGCCGGTCCGGTCCGGACGGCGCTGCCACAGGGGGTGAAACTGATTTTCCTGACCGCCACCGAACCCTTCTTCACCTATCTCAAGGTATCCGCCGTCGCCGCCCTGATCGTTGCCCTGCCGGTGATCCTCTGGCAGCTTTGGTGCCTGTCTACCCCAGCCCTTTATTCCCGGAACAAAATCTTTGCCCTGAGTTTCGTCTGCCTTGCCTATGTCTGCTTCCTGGCCGGCGCCTACCTCGGCTTCTCCTATGTTTTTCCCCTCATTTTCAACGTCCTGGTCGATATGGGGATGAGCACTGGAGGCATCGACGCCATGCTCTCCATGGATGCCTACCTGGGGCTGGCCCTGACCATGCTGATCGCCTTTGGCGCGGTCTTCGAATTGCCGCTGGTCATCACCCTCCTCGCCAGGGTCGGTCTGGTCGACCACCTCTGGCTGCGTCGCAATCGCAAATACATGGTCATTGTCGCCTTCGTCTTCGGCGGCGTCATCACCCCCGGTCCGGACGTCATCTCTCAAAGTTCCATCGCGATCCCCTTTGTCATACTTTATGAGGTCGGCATCGTCGGAGCACGCCTCTTCGGACGCAAACGACAGGCGGAGGCTCCGGAGAATGAAAATGCCGAAAGCGGTGCCGCCTGAAATTCTCCGACCGCCGGTTCAACCTCCTTGGCGTAAATATTGGCCCGTCAGGTTCCGCTTGTCGTCACTTGACGAAGCTGGCGAGGACGTGTATGAAATGGACATTTAGTAAACACATGGCGAATGAGCCCATGCCCCCTGAAAGGAGACCCAAGGTGATGAACAAGGTATTCGGTATCGGTTTGGCGGTAATCATGGCGGGAATGTTCGGTGCGACCCCCTCCCTGGCAGAGGACAAAATGCTGGAGTTCCCCGTCAAAGAGGCCTTGGCAAGCACCATCGCCAAGGATAAATTGACCAAGGAGATTCCGATCTACATGAAGGGCCAGGGACATCCGGGAGTCAGCAAAACCTACGGTGAATTCAAATCGAACAAACGCAGCAACGGCGTCGGCAAATCCGACCAGGAAGCCTGTGACATCGCCTTCATCTCCGCCTTGATGGCGTTCCAGGACCGCGCCAATCGCGAGGGGGGAAATGGGGTCATCGATATTTACTCGATCACCAAAAACCAAAAACACGAGAGCGCTGAAACCTATTCCTGCCTGGCCGGGCGGATGATGGTCAACGTGGCGCTGAGCGGCAAGGTCGTCACCATGGGTAAATGATCTTTGGTAAGACGGGAGTGGTCCCAGGATTCATGACGTTGTGACCTTTCTCTGGTAAAACGCCCCATCGTCCTTGCGGCAAGGACGATGGGGCATTTTTGTTTCCAGGATTCACAGGATGAACCGATGGATTATTTGTGATATTTCGGTGGTTTTGATTGACCGAACCTGGTGCAATCGTCTATTTTAAGACAATACTAATTACGGAAGGAGATGGACTATGCGGTTGGCCTTCGTCATTTTCGACCGAATGACCGCCCTTGATTTCATCGGTCTGTACGATCCTCTAACCCGGCTCAAATCGATGGGATTTGTCCCTGACTTGACGTGGGATGTGGTTGCCGTCAAGGGTGGGGTGCGTGATGACAAAGGCCTTTTCTTCACTCCGACCGTGGCCGGTGAGCCTCTCGATGGATATGATGCCCTGCTGGTTCCAGGCGGGTTCGGCACCCGGACCCTGATGTATGACCACGAATTTCTCGGTTGGCTGCGCTCCGCCGGACCAATCCCCCTCAAAGCTTCGGTCTGCACCGGGGCGCTCCTTCTAGGCGCAGCCGGCTTTCTTACCGACTTCCGGGCCACGACTCACCCCGCCGCCGTTCTCAGCCTGCAACCCTTCTGCCGGCTGGTCGAGGACCAGCGAATTATCGATGAAGGGCCGGTGATCACGGCCCGCGGGGTGACCGCGGCTATCGACCTCGGACTCTACCTGGTGGAAAAATTCGCCGGAATCGTGGCACGTGAACGAATCGCCAAACAGATGGACTACCCCTCCGATACCTATGCCCTGCATCTGGCGTCTTCCGGTTGAATCCGAAGCGGCTCCGGTCTCCAGGCCACGCCTTTCCTTTGAGCCTGAATCGGCGGCCAGACTTAGAGATCCCCCGTCAGTTCCTGAAGACGGAAGACCTTGGGGTTGAGTTCCCTGACAATGGCGACGATCTCCCCCAGGCCCACCACATCGACCCCGACTTCCTCGTCCCGTCCCTGAAACCAGGCAAAACCTTTGGGCAGAGGTGAGAACCTTCCATCGCGCAGGAAGGTTACGTCAACGACATCGTTGACGCGCCCCTCGGCTTCCCAGGAATCCCGGTAGTTGAACTGGCGGGCTATGATGTGCAGCCCCAGACCACTGGGCCAGAGGGCTTTGACCTCAAAGGAAAATTCCCTGGGCGCACCATAGTTTTCCGAGCGGCCGGCGCGCCCCATGACCCTGGCCCCAGCCGCTTCCAGCAAGGCCCTGACTGAATCGACGGTCATCGGTTGCGGATTATCCATGATCCTGCCCTGTCTCTTTCGAATCGCCCTCAATCGCGCCTTGCCCTCGCCCCGCCCGGCTCAGGCCTCCAGCCGAAGTTCCAGCCCCCACTCGACCGGTTTCCGGCCTTCCCTGGTCAAGACCCAGAGGGTCGGCAGCTCCATCGCTTCGGGCGCCGGTCCGAAACCGTCCGTCAGGTAGATGACCGCGGCCGGCGGAGGCCGCATGGTCTTGGCAAAGGCGAAGACCGGTCGCAAGTCGGTGAACCCGCCCCCCTGGTAAACTTCCGTTGCGATTGTGGTACGACTGAAACTCTCGATCTTCTGGATGCGACTGCCGGCATAAAGGACAGTCAGCAGGCTGTCCCTGGCGTGGGCGAGGTACACCAGTTCACGGGCAAAAGCCTCGCGCAGGGCGCGCTGGTCGGTGGAATCGGAGACATCGATACCGACCAGCAGGTTGAGCTTCCGCCGTTTGCGAATCCCGGGGACCGTTTGCCCGAACCGGCGGTGCTGGCGTTGCCAGGTACTTTGACGGCCGACCCGACCCGCGGTGGCGACGAACTGCCGCAGCACCTGTCGCCAGGGGATCGGCGGAGTCGTCAGCCACTCCTCCACCAGCGGCAACAAATCTCCGGAGACTTCACCGCGACTCTCCCGCCAGGCCTGGCGCACCATGCCGCGGACCACCTCTTCCGCCAAACCGGCCGGGGTACCATTGCTTTCTGCCCAGATACTGTGGTCATCGACGGTGCGTGCTGTCTCCGGGCTGCCGGTGGGAGCCTCGGTCTCCGTAACGGCCTCCTCTTGGCGATACTCGCCACTGTCACGGACGGCATTGCCCAACCCCTCCCCGTCCAGGTTGCCGGTATCGAATGGCCGTATTATTTCCCGGTAGTAGTCCTCGGCAGCGAGACCGGAAGGCAGTTGGAAGCGTTCCGGACGGGCCGCCTGGGGCGGTAGCCCATCAATGGTCGGATTGATCGCCAGATCGCAGGCGATGTCCCAACTCTGGCTGTGACGCCCCTTGCGGCGGACCGGATGGAGATGGAGAACATGCTTCAGGACATGTTCGAGGAGGGCCTGTTGTTCGCCTGGAGTGAAGGTTGAGAACGTTTGCAGATTCACCCGAAGGGTCGGCGTTCCGCCAAACAGTGTAACCCCGAGAGGGGCCGGGAAAGATCCCGCCTCGCGCCGGAAGTGGAGCAGGAAGTGCCCAAAAAAGGGCCGCACCTTGAGAAGGCGGACCACCGCGTTCTCCAATGCCCGCCCCGCCTGTCCGTCACTCGGGAGGAGCGATGCCTCCTTGATTCCCACGGCTCCTCCCTTCAGGAGGCTTCACGGCTGATGGCGGCAATGGCCTCCAGAACCACTTCATCGTATTTGTCCTGGGTGATCGCTGCTGCCACCCACGGCATCTTGGCCAGCGCTTTGACCAGGCCGAACCGCTGATCACGGGGGAGAACCCCGATGTAATTCACCAGGTTGACCTCCCGCACGGCGGTGAGTTGGGCGCCGCCTTCCAGGGTCGCCACCACGTCTTGTCGGGTCACGGCCTGGAGGTCATCCCGTTGGCTGGCGACCCTCTGGGCGACCTCTTCCCAGTGGTCAAAAACCTCGAAGGCCATAACCGGCCTGGTTTGCTGGTCGGCACACCAGCGCAGAAACAGGATGGCTGCCTCCCTGCCGACGATCCCGGAATAGACCTCCATTTCCAGGTCTGCCGGGAACCGGCAGAGACGACGCAGAGTACTGACCATTTCCCAGGCACGCTCGGTCGGCTCCATCTGCATGTCCATGGGTGCGCCCTGGCGGGCCAGGAGATGATGGTTGCCCGCCAGGAATTGGCGAACCGCGGGGTCAAATTCGTTGGTCGTCGCGTAGCGCGCCCAGCAGGTGTAATCGGTTTCGACATAAAGCATGACCATCCGGTCGATGAGGGCCCGATCAAGGGTCGCCACCTGATAGCTGCCGTCCGGCGGATTGATGGACACGATCACTTTATGGCAGGGGTGGAGGGTATGGGTGTGCAGAGCGCGGCGTTGCCCTTCGGCAGGCGGCTCAACGAACTGGAAAATCGCCTGCAAGGTATCTTCCTGCTGGGCGCGATTGAGTTCATCGCAGTGGACTACCGTCTCCGGGTCATCGTCCCCCGGCCACCAGGACGGGCGCGACCAACGCATTGTCTCTCCCTCGCGGAAGGGGATGCCAGAGCTGGTACCAAAATTTCGGACAGTGCATTAAGGTGGAGAGTCACGCACTGACGAAGGAGAGTACCAATGAGCAAAACGAAACGTAAACGCTATTCCGCCGAGTTCAAGGCCAAGGTCGCCCTGGAGGCAATCAAGGG
>JBBQBQ010000191.1:0-6918 GCA_038317685.1 Desulfuromonadales bacterium
GAGACCTGGAAGACGGAGCCGCCACAGGCCAATCCGGACGGGGTGGCGGCCGAGGGGGAAGTCTTCGATGTGCGTAGCGGTAGCGATCTGGTCGGTTTGAACGGCGTTCCATATAACGAGTGGTAGGAGCGATGATTCAGCTCTTCAACGTCTGCAAAGCCTATAAGAAGGGCTCCTCCGCCCTGAACGAAATCACCCTGAATATCCCCAAGGGAGATTTCGTCTACGTTACCGGACCCTCCGGCGCCGGCAAGTCGACCCTTCTCAAGCTTCTTTATGTCGGCGAGAAGCCGAGCCGCGGTCAAATCCTCATTAACGGCCAGAATATAACCCGGATGGGCCTGGGAAAAATTCCCAGGCTGCGGCGACAGATCGGGGTGGTCTTCCAGGATTTCAAGCTCATTGCCAGCCGGACGATCTTCGAAAATGTGGCATTCCCTCTCGAAGTGCAGGGGAAAAAAAGGTTTGAGGTCAGCAAGAAGGTTTTTCAGACCCTCAAGCTTGTCGGTCTTGAACACAAACTGCACCGTTACCCCTTGGAACTCTCGGGGGGAGAACAGCAGCGCGCGGCTATCGCGCGCGCCCTGGTCGTCGATCCCCTGGTTCTTCTCGCCGACGAACCGACCGGAAATCTTGACCCCGATCTGACCTTGGAAGTCATGGAGCTTTTCAAGGGTGCCAATGCCCGGGGGACGACCATCCTGTTTGCGACCCACGATCGCAGCATGATCCGGCGGTTCCCTCGTCGGCAGATTGTCCTGGAAGGCGGATTCCTGGTCGAGGATCGCACCCCCTAAGCCCTGTCGGCAGCGGGTTTAGCTGCCCTTCGCGAAAATGAGGTTCATCCCTGTGTTTGAACGTTGGCTTCTCATGTTCAGCCGCGCCCTCCGCAACATGCGTCAGAGCCCACTGCTCTGCGGTGCGGCCATCGGCACCGTGGGGGTGTCGCTGACCATTGTGGCGTTCTTCGGGATTCTGGTTCTCAATGTGCAGAAACTCACCGGCCACTGGAGCCGGGAAGTCCAGGTGGTTGCCTATCTGGATCAGGTTCCCAAGCCGGAGGTTCTGCACCGCTGGCAGTCCGGAATCGCGAGCCTGCAACAGGTGCAGGAGGTCCGATATGTCAGCCGGGAAGACGCATTGGCCCGCTTCCGAACCAGACTCGGTCAGGATGCGGCGCTCCTCACCGGGGTCGAGGCTGAGGTTTTGCCGGCGTCACTGGAGGTCAGTCTGCGGCCTGACTTCCGAAACCGGGCCGGGGTTGAGGTGGTGGTCAGCTATCTGCGCCAGCAAGCCGGTTTGAAGGATTTGCGCTATGGCCAGGATTGGCTCGACCGCTTCGACGCCTTTCTCGGTTTGATGCGCGCCGGCGGGTTCATTTGCGGTGGCTTTCTTCTCTTCGCCACCCTTTTTATTGTTGCCAATACCATCAAATTGACCCTTTTCGCCCGCCGCGAGGAACTCGAAGTCATGGCGCTGGTCGGCGCGACGTCCTGGTTTATCAAGGCGCCCTTCCTGCTCGAGGCCGCCCTCCAGGGGGCGCTTGGAGGTCTCTTCTCTCTCGGCTGCACCTACCTGCTCTTTGCCGGGTTCCTGCGCCAGGGACTGGGGAGTCTACTTCTCGCTGCGGGGATCGATAGCATTACCTTCCTGCCAACCTCCTACCAGCTTGCCCTGATCGCCCTCGGAGTTCTGTTGGGGGTCAGCGGCAGCCTGGTCTCATTGCGCCGTCTGGTGCGGGTCTGACCGGTGGGATGGGGCAGCCGAAGATTCCTGGTTCTGGGGAGTTGGGTGTTGGTGACAACCCTGGTTCTCGCCACCGGCGCGGTGGCTGAAGTTTCTCCGGAACTGGCCAAAAGCCGGCGCACCCTGGCTGAAATCGAGCGCCGGATCGAGGAAACGTCGGCTGATTTGGCCGAGAAGCGACGGCATGAGGCAGGGTTGTTGGAGGACCTCTCCGCGGTTGAAGCGGAACAGAAGCGACTTGGCGGACGGATCGACCGGCTCAACCGGCAACTGCCCGATTTGGAGCGCTCCATCGTTGTAGAGGAAACCAAGGCCGGCCGGCTCAAAAATTCACTTTCGACTCTCGATAGCCTGATCCGGCAACGGCTGTCGGCCCTCTACAAGTCGGGAGGGGATGGTCTGCTCCGGGTTCTGTTCAGTGCCTCCTCTCCGGCGAAGATGGCGGAGGATTACGATTTCCTGGGACGGATCATCCGCCACGACCGGGACCTCCTGGAAAATTACCGCAAGCAACTGGCCGATCGGGAAATGGTCCTCTCCCGGCTTTCCGAGCTGCGCCGCGAGCAGCAGCAGGCCCTGGCGAACAGCCGCGAGGAGGAGAAGACCTTGCGGAGCGCGGGGAGCTTGAAGAAACTGCTCCTCGCCGAACTGCGGGGCAAGCGGCAGGCCCTCTCCGACGAGTTGGCGGAACTGCGCGAGCGAGCCGCTCGTCTGAGTGGTTTGGTCAAAAAGCTTGAATCGCAAAAGACCTCGGAGTACAGTGAAAAGTCAGGACTTTTTGCCCAACAGAAGGGTCGCTTGACGTGGCCTGCGAACGGCCCTGTCAGCGTCCCATTCGGACCGAGTCGCCACCCCCAGTTGGGGACCTTGCAGGAAAGCCAGGGGATAGAAATTGCCTGTGGCGTCCATCAACCGGTCGCGGCGGTGTGGTCGGGACGGGTTATTTATGCGAATGCATTCAAAGGATTTGGTAATCTCTTGATTATCGATCACGGCGACAGCTACTATTCACTCTACGCCCAGACCGACCGTCTGAACGCCCGGGTGGGAGACCTTGTCACCCAGCGGGAAACGGTCGCCTGGTCGGGATTTGACGGCAAGACCAATCTCTATTTTGAGATTCGTCACAGCGGCACCCCCCTCAACCCTCAAGACTGGCTGGCTCCCCGCTGAAGGGACGTCCGTTGGAGGTCTTTGCGATGAACCAAGGCAAACGCATCACCTTCCTCATGCTCCTGTTGACTCTGGTTTTGACTGCCTGGATTGGTCTGGGGCAGTTCGGCCCGTCGGCGATTGCCGAGTCCGGCAACGACTATCGGGAACTCAAGCTTTTCACCGATGTGTTGACGATCGTTCGCCGGAGCTATGTCGAGGAGGTCCCCATGAAGGACCTGATCTACGGCGCCATCAACGGGATGCTCGGATCTCTGGATCCCCACTCTTCCTTCATGCCTCCGGATGTCTATAAGGAGATGAAGATCGATACCAAGGGAGAGTTCGGTGGGCTGGGAATTGAAATCACCATCCGCGACGGACTGCTGACGGTCGTCTCCCCCATCGAGGACACTCCGGCCTTCCGGGCTGGTCTGGAGGCGGGGGACCAGATTCTCAAGATCGATGACAAGTACACCAAGGATATGAGCATCATGGATGCGGTGA
The DNA here is from genome assembly GCA_038317685.1 of Desulfuromonadales bacterium. GTDB lineage: Bacteria > Desulfobacterota > Desulfuromonadia > Desulfuromonadales > DDH964 > JBBQBQ01. The sequence continues at coordinate 3,406 of JBBQBQ010000191.1, forward strand.
AACTGATGCGCGGTCCCAAGGGGAGCAACGTGACCATCACCGTGATGCGGGAGAGCTTCGACAAACCGCGAGAATATGTCATCGTGCGGGAGATCATCAAAATCAAGAGTGTCAAGGCCAGAACCTTGGAAGATGGTTACGGCTACATCCGGATCACCCAGTTTCAGGAGCGGACCGCCGACGATCTGCACACGGCCCTGGAACAGCTTCGCAGCGATAACAAAGGCTCCATTCAGGGGCTGATTCTCGATCTTCGCAACAACCCCGGGGGCCTCCTCGACCAAGCGGTCAACGTTTCCGACACCTTCCTTGCCAGCGGCCTGGTCGTCTATACGGAAGGCCGGGAAGAGGGAAGTGCCATGAAATTTTCCGCTCATAAGGAAGGGACCGAGCCTGCCTACCCGATGGTGGTCCTGATTAACGGCGGCAGCGCCAGCGCCTCCGAGATTGTTGCCGGTGCTCTGCACGACCATGAACGGGCGGTCATCATGGGGACTCAGAGCTTTGGCAAGGGTTCGGTGCAGACGGTGATGCCGCTCAGCGATGGTTCGGGGTTGCGATTGACCACCGCCCGCTATTTCACTCCGGCAGGAATTTCCATCCAGGCCAAGGGGATCACTCCCGATATCGTGGTGCGGCCGATGGAACTCAAGGAGATCCAGGACGGTGCCCATGTCCGCGAAAAGGACCTGGCCAAGCACTTCGAGGCGGTGTCTGGCGAGGAATCATCGCCGGCGGAGGCGCCGGCGGCCAAATTCAAGCTCGATGGTACCAGCCGGGAAGACTATCAACTCCTGCGAGCCCTCGACCTCCTCAAAGGGTTTCAGATATTGAAGGGGATGGAGCGTCCCGCCGCCTGATCCGAGTTCGAATCCGGGGGGGACGGTTGCTCCCCCCCGAGCCTTGAAAGCCTGCCATGCCCCCCAAGAAAACCAGTCGCCGCCGTGCTCCGGCACGGGGGAAAAAGTCGACTCAGACCCCCCTGAAACTCTGGCTGGCCGGCCTGTTCCTGGTCGGGTTCCTGTTGGGTGGGCTGTTCCTCCTGGGGGAGTTTCGTCGCTGGTACCAGCCTCCGGCAGAGACGCCGCCCGCCCCCGTCCCTTCCGCCACCCCTTTGGTCGCCGCCCCGGTTCCCCCCCTGGAAGATCTGCGGGTCGAACTCGATAGCCTGCTGCTCCGCAACGGGCTGGGTCCCAAGAATCTGAGCCAGAGCGAAACCGTCGCCGGATGGGTCTACGAAGTCAGCGCTCCATCGCCTGCCCCCGAAATTCTGGCGGCCTTTGTCGAGCGGTTGCGACGCCTTCCGGAGGTGACGGTGGAAGCCCCTCCGCGCGGGGAGCTGCGGTTGTTTTTCCGGGGCCAGCCCTGGGGAACGATACGCTTCCGGCCCCGTCCCGTGGTCCTTCGGCCGACGTTTTCCCGGCCGCTGGTGGCGATCATCGTCGACGACCTGGGACATGATGCTCAGACGATGCGGGAGCTGCTGGCCCTCAATCTGCCCCTGACGTTGTCTGTGCTTCCCGATGAGCCCCAGGCGGCGCTGGCGGCAACGCTGGCCCATGAGGCGGGGCGGGAGGTATTGATCCATCTGCCGATGGAACCCCAGGGATTTCCGGCGGTCAATCCCGGCCGGAACGCGCTTTTTACCGGAGTTCCCGCGGCAGAACTGCGCAACCGTTTCAGACGTTATCGAGAGCAGGTCCCCTTCGCCGTCGGCGCCAACAACCACATGGGGTCACGCTTCACGGAAGTGCCTGAGGCTATGGCGCCGGTGCTGGATGAGATGCGGCAGGCAGGGATGTTCTTCATCGACAGCCGGACCAGCGGTCGTTCGGTGGGGTTCGATCTGGCCAGAGAGATGGGGCTACGGGCGGCCCGGCGGGATGTTTTCCTCGACAACGCCCAGGACGAAACGGCCATCGTCGAGCAGATCCGTCAACTGCTGCGGATCGCCCGGCAACGGGGCCAGGCCATCGGTATCTGCCATCCCCATGAACAGACCATGGCGGCGCTGCGCAGAGAAGCCGGTTTGCTGCGGGGGCATGAGGTGGAGCTGGTCCCGGTGTCGCGCCTGCTGCTGGCGCCGGCCGGTACTCAGTAGAATTGTGAAGAGATTCGATCGGCGGCCGCGCGGAAGGAGGCATAGTGTTCGTCGTAGAGGATTTCTTCCGGAAAGTCACTGCTGATGCGGCGCACCAGCAGGAAATCATCCCCAAGGCGACCCGAAGCATCGAACAGGCCCGCCTCCGCCAGGCGGAAGAGTTCGGTTCGTTCGCGGTTCAGCATGCGGCCGGAGAATTCCGTCAAGTCGAGGATCTTGTGGGAAATCTCCAACCCGTCCTCGTCGAATCGGTAAAAAGAGATTTGTTGTTGAAAAAAGTTCTTGGTGTTCGGCGCGCGACGCAACACGAAAAATGACCGTTGGGCCGAGTCCCGGAAGAGGTCGCGCAGTGGATCGTTCGAAGGAATCTCCCGCCGCGATTGATAGACGTTGCGAAACACCAGACCGGAAAAGCACTCCTCCTCCAGGAATCCGGACACCGATTTCGACCCGGTTTCAGCGTAGTAGCCGGCCGGAGCAATGCCCGTCTCGCTCATCAGGGTGCGGCCGCAGATCAGGCAGGTGGGGCTCAGGGCAGCCTTTCGCGCAACGAAAGCATCACTGCGCTGGCTGCTGAGACGCTCCTGGTCGCGGCGAACGGCATCGAGACGCAGGTCATCGCAATCGCGCAGGTCAAGGAAGACCTGGCGGGCGAGGTGGGCAAACTGTAGATGAACCTCGGTGGCGCGGCCATGGGTGATCACCGGATAAATCTTCCCTTCCGGGTTGGTGTTCAACGATTCGACCTTGGGACTTTTGGCAATAAATCCTTCGAGGCAGCGGTAGCCGCGGTTGATGGCGTAGGCTTTGAGGAGTTGGTAGGGGTCGCGGAAGGGTCCGTCGTAGCGGATGCGGGAATCGACCAGGCAGGGGAGGATGCGCAGCACCTTTTTGGGCAGATCGTGGTTGCTGAAGAAGTCGTAAAGGTGTCGGCAGTTCTCCAGGGACGGAGCATCCTTGACCGGCACGATCACCCGGTCGGCGGCATAAAGGGCGTTCTGGGTAAAGACATCAAGGTCGGGGCGGGTGTCGATGATCAGAACCCCGTCCAGTTGCGAGGCGGCCAGAGCCCGTGCCAGAGTGGCCGGATCGGCGACCTGGTCACGCAGAGCCGGGAGCTCCCGGCTGGAGGCAATGAACTGGACACCGTATTCGCCGATTTCCACCAACTCCTCGGCGGGGCGGCCGGTGAGGAGAGCGCAGACGTCCCCCCGGGTCGGCCCGCGGCTGATGCGGAACATCCGATCGACGGAGAAGTGGTTGTCGAAGCTGCAAAGGGTGACCGGCAGGTCCTCGCAAAGGGCCTTGAGGTAAATGGCGAGGTTGGTGGCCAGGGTGGTTTTCCCCACACCCCCCTTCTCACTGGAAATGGTCACCACGTAGAGTCGTGACATGAACGTCCACCCAGGGAT
>JBBQBQ010000192.1:0-6893 GCA_038317685.1 Desulfuromonadales bacterium
CCGGGCCCAAGCCATCCTGAGCGCCGGGATCGAGACCGCCGGAGGCCAGGTGAGCCTGGCCTGTTCCTTCAGCGTCGAGGACGTGGTGCTGATCGATCTGATCCGGTGCAATGGGCCGGAGGTAGGCTTCTTCGCCCTCGACACCGGCCGCCTCAACGAAGAGACCTACGAAGTCGCCGAAGCGGTCGTCCAGCGCTATGGGCTGACAATCGACTGGTACTTCCCCGAGCGGTCGGCGGTCGAACGGCTGGAACGGGAGAAGGGGCTCTTCTCCTTCCGAAAAAGACTGGAGAACCGTCACGAGTGCTGCTGCATCCGCAAGGTTGAGCCGCTTGGCCGGGCCTTGACCGGACTCACCGGCTGGGTCACCGGCCTGCGCCGGGCCCAGAGCGTCACCCGTCGGGAGCTGGAAGCGGTCAGCATCGACACCGCCAACGGCGGCCTGCTCAAGATCAGCCCCCTCCTCGACTGGTCCGATACACAGGTCTGGGCTTATGCCGAGGAGTACCAACTCCCGGTCAACCAGCTCCATGGCCAGGGTTATCCCTCCATCGGCTGCGCCCCCTGCACCAGAGCGATCGAACCCGGCCAAGACCCCCGGGCCGGGCGCTGGTGGTGGGAAGAGGCGGAGCACAAGGAGTGCGGACTGCACCGCCGCTAGACGCTTCGCAATTGCCGCAGGCCACAAGGTCAACCGTCGGTCGCCAAAGGAATGAACCCGATGCCCCAGACTTCTCATCTGTCCCATGCGTCCCATAGAAACTCTTCGCCTCCAGGGCCCCTCACCCACCTGCGCCAACTCGAGGCCGAGAGCATCCACATCCTCCGCGAAGTCGTCGCCGAATTCGCCAATCCCGTGATGCTCTATTCCATCGGCAAGGATTCGGCCGTCATGCTCCATCTGGCGCGCAAAGCCTTCTATCCGGCGCGGCCGCCTTTCCCGCTGCTTCACGTCGACACCACCTGGAAGTTCCGGGAGATGATCGAATTTCGCGACCGGATGGCGCGCGAGAACGGCTTCGAGCTGCTGGTCCATGTCAACCGGGAAGGGGTTCGTCAGGGGCTTTCCCCCTTCAGCCACGGCAGCGCCCTCTACACCGACATCATGAAGACCGAGGGGCTGAAACAGGCCCTCGACCACTACAAATTCGACGCGGCCTTCGGCGGGGCGCGCCGGGACGAGGAGAAGTCGCGGGCCAAGGAGCGCATCTTCTCCTTCCGCAGCGCCAGCCACCGCTGGGACCCGAAGAACCAGCGTCCCGAGCTCTGGAACCTCTACAACGCCCGGGTCCGGCCCGGCGAAAGCATCCGGGCCTTTCCCCTCTCCAACTGGACCGAACTCGACGTCTGGCAGTACATCACCCTGGAAGAGATCCCCATCGTCCCCCTCTACTTCGCCGCGGTGCGGCCGGTGGTGGAACGCGACGGGATGCTGATCATGGTCGACGATGACCGGCTGGAATTGCATGAAGGAGAACGCGTGGAGATGAAATCGGTGCGGTTCCGGACCCTCGGCTGCTACCCGCTGACCGGCGCCGTCGAGTCGATGGCTGCGACCCTCCCCGAGGTCATCCAGGAGATGCTTCTCACCCGGACCTCCGAACGCCAGGGGCGGCTCATCGATCATGATCAGGCGGGGTCGATGGAGAAGAAAAAACAGGAAGGATATTTCTGATGGCCCACCAATCCGATCTCATCGCCGAGGACATCCTCGCCTACCTGAAGAGCCAGGAAGAGAAGTCGCTGCTGCGCTTCATCACCTGCGGCAGCGTCGACGACGGCAAGAGCACCCTGATCGGCCGGCTCCTCTGGGATTCGAAGCTGATCTTCGAGGATCAGTTGGCGGCCCTCGAGGCCGACAGCAAACGGGTCGGAACCCAAGGGGAGCAGATCGACTACGCCCTGCTCCTCGACGGCCTCCAGGCCGAGCGCGAGCAGGGGATCACCATCGACGTCGCGTACCGTTTCTTCTCCACCGATAAGCGGAAGTTCATCGTCGCCGACACCCCCGGCCACGAACAGTACACCCGCAACATGGTCACCGGCGCCTCCACCGCCCAGGTCGCCGTCATCCTCATCGACGCCCGCAAGGGGATCCTCACCCAAACCCGGCGCCACAGCTATCTGGCCTCCCTGGTCGGCATCCGCAACGTCGTCCTGGCCATCAACAAGATGGATCTGGTCGACTACAGCGCCGAACGCTTTGCGGCGATCCTCAAGGAATACGAAATCTTTGCCGCAGCCCTGGGCTTCGACCAGGTTGTCCCCATCCCCATCTCCGCCCTGAACGGCGACAACGTCCTCGAACGTAGCGGCCACACCCCCTGGTACCAGGGGCCAACCTTGATGGAGCACCTCGAAACCGTCCCGGTGGCCGCCGACGAGGCCCGCAAACCGCTGCGTCTGTCGGTTCAGTGGGTCAACCGGCCGAACCTCGACTTCCGCGGCTTCTGCGGCACCATCGCCTCTGGGCGCATCCGCCCCGGCGATGCGATCGTCGTCGCCGCGTCCGGGCAGCGCAGCCGCATCGCCCGCATCGTCACCTTGGGCGGCGACCTCCCCCAGGCCGTCGCCGGGGAAGCGGTGACGGTGACCCTCGAAGACGAGATCGACATCAGCCGGGGCGACACCCTCACCGACCCCGGGGAGCGTCCCTGCCATGCCGACCGTTTCGAGGCCAAGCTCGTCTGGATGCACGACGAGCCCCTCCAGCCGGGAGCGAGCTACCTCCTCAAGACCGGCGCCGCCACCACTCCGGCCCAGGTGTCGGAACTGAAGTTCAAGGTCAACGTCAATACCCTGGAGCAGGAGGCCGGCAGCACCCTCGCCCTCAACGAGGTAGGGGTCTGCAGCTTCAACCTGAGCAAGCCGATGACCTTCGATTCGTACCGGGAGAATCGCGCCACCGGCAGCTTCATCCTCATCGACCGACTCAGCAACGCCACCGTCGCCGCCGGCATGATTCATCAGCCCCTGCTGCAACCCGGCACCAGCTATTGGGCGACGGTCACCGTCGCCCAGGAGGCCCGGGCCGAGCTCAAAGGGCAGCGTCCCCGGGTTCTTTGGTTGACCACCCACTCCGAAACCCAACGCGTGACCCTCGCCGGGCTGGTGGAGAAGCGCCTGCACTCTCTCGGGCGGCACACCTTCCTCCTCGACGGGGAAGAGCTTGCCCAAGGCCTCAACGGCAACCTCCCCCCCGGCCCAGCCGGCAGCGATGAACCCCTCCGAAGGGCTGCTGAAGTCGCCAAGATTCTGGTCGAAGCCGGCCTGATCGTGGTTGCCACCGTCCCCGCCCCTTCACGCAGGGAGAGGAAGTTCGTCCGGGAGCTTCTGAAGCCGGGGGAATTCGTGGAGGTATTCCTTTCGTCCCAGGCTTTGGAAGAGGCCTCGGCGGGAACGCCCGACCGCGCCTCCGATTTCGAAGCCCCGGCGCACCCCGAAATCACCGTCGCCGGGAACAGTGCTTCGGCCGAAGAACTCGCCGAACAGATCGTCAGGGAGCTTTTGGGATGAGACAAATGACTTCACCAACTTTCCCTAATTCTAAATGCATCTTCAGCCGTGACGCGAACCGGTTTTGTCTGTTAGTCTTTCTGGGTAGGAAGGCCGAGGTAACGCCCCGCGGCGCTTCAGTGCCGCCGCTTTGCTGAAAGCGAGTTTCAATGATGCTCCATGAACTTCCAAAACTGCGACTTGACGGAATCTACCAACAGCGGGACCCGGGGCGCTTTATGCAGCGGATCAAAGTCCCGGCCGGAGCCCTCTCCAGCGAACAGGCTTTCAAGGTCGCGGCCCTGGCAGAGAGCTTCGCCGGCGGGCGCCTCCATCTGACCACCCGCGGGAGTATCGAACTCCACGACCTCCTTGCCGAGGACCTCCCGCCGGTCAACTCAGGGCTCGCCGCCGTCGGCCTGAGCGGCCGCGGCGCCTGCGGCGGCGCAGTCCGCGGCGTCTCCTGCAGCTCCACCTTCAGCCCCCATTACCCGGCCTGCCAGGCGCTGGCCCAGCGGCTCCACCGCCACTTTGCCGGCAACCCGTATTTCGAAGGACTGCCGAAGAAGTTCAAGATCGGCGTCGACGGCTCGCCGGCCGCCGGCCGGCATCTGATCCAGGACGTCGGCCTGGTCCACGCCGGAGATGAAGCAGGCCAGGTTCTCTGGGACGTCTGGTGTGCCGGCGGCCTCGGCCGCGAACCGCAGGCAGGCTTTCTCCTCGGCAATCGGACGCGGGAGGGACGACTGATCCCTCTCATCGAGGGGATCCTGCGGGTCTACCGAGGTCACGGCGCCGCCGGCAAACGCCTCAAACACCTGGTCGCCGCGATCGGCGAAGCAGGCTTGCGCGACCTCCTCCGCCAGGAGATTCGGGAGCTGCCGACAGCGACGGTCGACAATGGCCTGGGTCGAATCCTCCCGGCTGTCTCCGGGACGACTCCCCAGCCCAAGCCCCTGCACCTGCCGGTCTTTGCCGGGGAAGTGCCGGCGGCGACCCTGCGGCAACTGACCCAGCTGGCGGCCGATCACGCCGGAGGGATCCTTCTTCTCACCGCCGATCAGGACATCGCCTTTTTTCCCGCCGACGCGGCAGAGCGGGTGGCGCTCCGGAACGGCCTGGCCGAACTCGGGCTCGCCGACCAGGAGACCCTACCGCGACCGGCCTTCCGCATCTGCCCGGGGAGCCATGAATGCAGGATGGGACTGGCTGCCACCCGCGACGTGGCCCGGCAGATCCTGACCGGCATCGGCGATCGGAGTCCGGCCGGCGGGTTCGCCATCTGCGGTTGCCCCAACAGCTGTTCCCAGCCCCAACTGGCGGCCATCGGCATCGTCGCCAGCCGCTCGCGCAAGGACGAGGACGGCGGGCGCACCCCTCTCTTCGATCTCTACCGCCGCGACGGCGAGGGACTGGGGAGCCGGGTCGCGGAACAACTCCCCCTGACCGAACTCTTGTCAGTTATCGAACGATCCCTATCCAACGGACTCGATCACCCCTAAAGCAAAGGAGACCTGCCATGGCCCAGATCTTCACCGACAACTCCCTCTCCATCGGCCGCACCCCGCTGGTCCGACTGAACCGCATGGCTCCGGCCGGGGCGACGATCCTCGCCAAAATCGAGGGCCGTAATCCGGCCTACTCGGTCAAATGCCGCATCGGCGCCGCCATGATCTGGGACGCCGAACAGAAGGGGCTGCTTGGTCCCCACAAGGAGATCGTCGAACCGACCAGCGGCAATACCGGCATCGCCCTCGCCTTCGTCGCCGCCGCCCGCGGCCTCCCCATCACCCTGACGATGCCGGAAACGATGTCGATCGAGCGGCGCAAGGTCCTCAAGGCCTTCGGTGCCAACCTGATCCTCACTCCCGGCGCCAAGGGGATGGGCGGCGCCATCGCCGCCGCCGAGGAGTTGGCGATCTCCGACCCCAACCGCTATGTCCTCCTCCACCAGTTCAAGAATCCGGCGAATCCGGCGATCCACGAAACCACCACCGGTCCGGAGATCTGGGAGGATACCGGCGGCAACGTCGACGTGCTGGTCTCCGGGGTCGGCACCGGCGGCACCATCACCGGCATCTCCCGCTACCTCAAGCTGACCCGGGGGAAAAGTCTGATATCAGTGGCGGTGGAGCCGACCGACAGTCCGGTCATCACCCAGAAACTCGCCGGCGAGGAGCTGCGTCCCGGCCCCCACAAGATTCAGGGGATCGGCGCCGGCTTCATCCCCGACACCCTCGATCTTTCCCTCATCGACCGGGTCGAGCAGGTCAGCAACGACGAAGCCCTGGAAACCGCGCGGCGCCTCGCCAAGGAAGAGGGGATCCTCTCCGGCATCTCCTGCGGGGCGGCGGTGGCGGCGGCGACCCGCCTGGCGGCCCTGCCGGAATTCAAAGGCAAGACGATCGTCGTCATCCTCCCCGACTCGGGGGAGCGCTACCTCACCAGCGTGCTCTTCGACGGCATTGTCTGATCCGACTCTTCCCTGGTCATGAGCTCCCTCTCCCCCGGTCGCCGTTCCTGGCGGCCGGGGGAGAACTTTTGGGCGCCCATCGCAGGCGGAGCCATTGAATCGGGAGTTCAACCATGCTAGGTTCGGAGCATATCAACCTCGCCCCCGAAGGATGACCGCCCCATGCCCTCCCCCGTCCCGGCCGACCGAACCGAAACCGGCCGCCTGTATATCCCGAGGCCGGCCCGCATCGTCGCGATCTTGGATCTGACCCCACACGAAAAGCTCTTCCGATTGGAACTCTCCGGCGGCGCCGATCTCGGCCACCTGCCCGGGCAGTTCGTGCAGGTCTCGATCCTCGGCCTCACCGAGGCGCCGATTTCGGTGGCGAGTTCGCCGACCCGGGCCGGCTGTTTCGAACTGGGGGTGCGCCGGGTCGGCGCCCTGACCAACGCCCTGCACCGGCTCTCGGTCGGGGACGAGATCGGCATCCGCGGCCCCTACGGCCGCCCCTTCGAACTGGCGCGGCTGCGCGGCCAGGATCTGCTGTTGATCTCCGGCGGCTGCGGTCTGGCCCCCTTGCGCTCCCTGATCCAGTACTGCGAGGACCGCCCCAAGGAGTTCGGTGCCGTCACCATCCTCTACGGCGCCAAAAGCCCCCAGGATATTCTCTTCAAGGAGGAGCTCCGGGCCTGGGAAGCCTCCGCTCGCTTCGCCTGCGCCGCCAGCGTCGACAACCTGCCGGAAGGGTCCTGCCACGACGGCCCGGTCGGCCAGGTCACCCGGCTGATCCCACCCCTCTCCATCGACCCGGCGCGGACCATGGCGGCGATCGTCGGTCCGCCGGCCATGTACCGGGGCGTTATCGCGGCGCTCAAGGAGAAGGGGCTCGACGAGACCCGGATCGCCGTCTCCCTGGAACGGCAGATGCGCTGCGGGGTCGGCA
>JBBQBQ010000193.1:0-6853 GCA_038317685.1 Desulfuromonadales bacterium
CGCGCCGGTCTTCTCCCGTATCGCCGACCAGTCGCTGCGGTATCTCAAAGTGCCGCCGACCCGGCCGGTCGACCAAAGCCCGCTGCCCACCCTCGCGGAATTGGCCAAAATGCACGCCGAACAGGCGAAGGAAGCGGAGCAGGCCAAAGCCTCGGAAGCGATCGACGGCAACGCTGAGGGGGGGACCGCCGCTGCCGCGCCGGTCGATCCGAGCATCCCGTTGATGCCGAATTGCCTGGGGATGAGCTATCGGCAGGTTTTGCAGGTGATGCAGGGGACCAAACTGAACATTCGGCTCGACGGCAGCGGTCGGGTGATGGAGCAGTCGCCAGCGCCGGGGCAGCCGATTCGTTTCGACAACCAGATCTGGGTGAAGCTCCAACCTCCGGCCTGACTTTCCTTTTGACAAGGTCCGAGGAACGTAAGAAAATAGGCGATTCTATGAACCTTTCAAGCCTACTTCCGACTTCCCTCCGGCGCCGTTGCCGTGGTCCGGCCGACCTTGATGTCACCGGCCTCGCCTACGATTCCCGCCAGGTTGCCCCCGGCCATGTCTTCTTTGCCCTGCGCGGTGCTGCCGCCGACGGCCACCGTTTCGTCCCCGAAGCGCTGGCGCGGGGCGCCCGGACCATCGTCAGCGAAGAGGAACTCCCCCTGCCGCCGGAGATCGCCGGGGTAGTCGTTGACGATTCCCGCCTCGCCCTGGCGCTGGCGGCTGCCGCCTATTACGGTGACCCGACAGCAACGATCCCGGTGATCGGGGTGACCGGCACCAACGGCAAGACGACCATCACCTATCTCCTCGAAGCGATCCTGCGCGCCGCCGGCAAGCAGCCGATGGTCATCGGCACCGTCAATTACCGGTGCGGGAGCGATTGCCGGCCGGCCTCCCATACCACCCCCGAGTCTCTCGATCTGCTGCGGCTCATCGCAGAATTCCGGAAGAGTGGAGCCGATGCCCTGATCATGGAGGTCTCCTCCCACGCCCTGGTCCAGCACCGGGTCGACGGAATCCGCTTCAAGGTCGGCGTATTCACCAATCTGACCCCGGAACACCTTGACTTTCACGGCGACATGGAAAATTATTTCGCCGGCAAGGCGCGGCTCTTCACCGATCTGCTGCCGGCGGCCGGGGGAGGAGCCGTGGTTAACATTGATGACCCCTTCGGTGCGCGTCTGGCGGCCCGGCTGTCAGGGCCGCTGCTGCGCTGCAGCGTCGCTTCGGCCGCGGCTGAGGTTCATCCCCTGGCCTTGGCGATCGACCGTTCCGGCATCCGCAGCCGTCTGGTCACTCCGTGGGGGGAACTGGTCCTGAAATCGTCGCTGCTTGGTCCCTTCAATGCCCAGAATCTGGTCTGCGCTGCGGCCGCCGGACTCGCCCTCGGCCTTGACCCGGGGGTGGTGGCAGCGGGGATTGCCGACTGCCGACAGGTCCCGGGACGCCTGGAACCGGTTGCCAATGACCGCGGGGCCCTGGTGCTGGTCGATTATGCCCATACCGGCGATGCCCTCGACAAGGTGTTGAGCGCCGTTCAGCAACTGCAGCCCCGTCGCCTGCTGGTCGTCTTCGGCTGCGGCGGCGACCGTGACCGCAGCAAGCGGCCGATCATGGGGGAGGTGGCCGGCCGCCATGCCGATCTGGTGATCCTCACCTCCGACAACCCGCGGACCGAGGACCCCCTGGCCATTATCGCCGAGATTCGTCCAGGGTTGGAGCGGACCAGCCCCCGGGAACTGACCCCGGAAGCTGCGCTCGCCCCCGAGGCCCGGGGTTTTGTGACGATCCCCAACCGCCGCGAGGCCCTGGACTTCGCTGCGGCCCTGCTGGGCCGGGATGATCTCCTCCTGGTCGCCGGCAAGGGCCATGAGGACTACCAGATTATCGGTCGGGAGCGCTTTCATTTCGACGACCGGGAAGAGCTGCGGCGAGCCCTGGGTGAAAGGAGGGCCTGCTGATGAAGCTCGAAATCCAGCAGATCGCCCGGATGACCGGCGGGCGCCTCTTCCCTCCCGCGGCCCGCGGAACGGTGACCGGAATCTCCACCGACAGTCGCACCCTTCGGCCCGGCGAGCTTTTTGTGGCATTGCGGGGCCCTCAATTCGACGGCCACGATTACCTGCTGCAGGCGGTGCGGAAGGGGGCCGCTGCCTGCCTCTGCGAAGAAGTGACGGCAGCCTTCCCGGTGCCGGTGGTGACGGTCGACGATACCCTGACCGCCCTCGGCAATCTCGCCGCTTCTTTCCGGCACCCCTTTTCAGGCCCGTTGATCGCGGTGACCGGGTCCTCGGGGAAGACCACCACCAAGGATATGCTGGCCGCCATTCTGGGGCAAGGGGGGGACGGGCTGGCCACGGCCGGTAACTTCAACAATTTGATCGGCTTGCCGCTGACTTTGCTGCAGCTCGCCCCCCGCCACCGGTGGGTGGTGCTGGAGATGGGGATGAGTGCCCGTGGCGAGATCGCCCGCCTGGCGGAGATCGCCGCCCCCGGGGTGGGTGTCATCACCAATATCGGCCCGGCCCATCTGGAGGAACTCCAGTCCCTGGATGGCGTCGCCCGCGCCAAGGGCGAGCTCTTTGCGGCCCTGACGCCGGGGGCTACCGCCGTGATCAATGCCGATGATGAGCGGGTCATGGGGCTACCGGTGGCCAATGGCGTGCATCGCCTCCTTTTCGGCCAGGCGCCCGAAGCTACGGTGCGGGCCGAATCGATCGGCAGCGACGGGGAAGCGGTTCACTTCGACCTGCTCCTCCCCTCCGGGCGCTGGCCGGTCCGCCTGGCGGTGCCCGGGCGGCACAACGTCGCCAATGCCCTGGCTGCAGCCGCGGCCGGGATGGCGGTCGGTGTCACCCCCGGGGAGATCGTCGCCGGTCTGGAGGCGTTCCGGCCGCGCGCCGGCCGTCTGGAAGTCGTCCATCTGCCCGGCGACATCCTGCTCTTCGATGACAGCTACAACGCCAACCCCCTGTCGATGAAGGCCGCCCTGACGGCTCTCGCCGAGAGCGGCGGCCGGCGCAAGATCGCGGTCCTCGGCGACATGCTCGAACTGGGGCCAATGGCGACCGAGCTGCACCAGGAAGTCGGCCGTGAGGTGGTGAGCAGCGCCGACCGGCTGCTGGTTCTCGGGAACTTCGCCGCAGCGACCGCTGCCGGCGCCCGGGACGCCGGAATGGATCCGGAACTGATTCGGATCGTCGCCGGTCATGAAGAAGCCGTGACCCTGCTGCGCTCCTGGCTCCACCCCGGCGACCGGGTGCTGGTCAAGGGGTCACGGGGGATGCGCATGGAAAAGGTGAGCGGTGCACTGCGCGCCGCCGAAACCTGCCGGCAAGCGGGCAACTGTTAAAACCCTGAGGAAACCGGATGCTTTACCACCTGCTCTATCCGCTGCATACCCAGTTTTCGGTCCTTTACGTGTTTCGTTTCATCACGTTCCGGACCATCTACGCGGCGATTACGGCGCTGGTGATTTCCTTCATCCTCGGTCCCTGGCTGATCGGCAAGCTCCAGGACCTTCATTTCGGCCAGACGATCCGCAAGGTTGGTCCCGAATCCCATTTCAAGAAGGAGGGGACGCCGACCATGGGCGGGACGCTGATCCTTCTGGCGATCGTTCTGCCGACCCTCCTCTGGGCCGATCTGACCAACCTCTACGTCTGGGTGACGCTGCTGGTGACGATCGGATTCGGGGTGGTTGGCTTCATCGATGATTTTCGCAAGGTCAAACAGAAGAACAGCGACGGCCTGTCGGCTCGCCATAAGATGTTCTGGCTGATGCTGATCTCCCTGGGGGCCGGGCTCCTGCTCTTTTTCCACCCTCCTTTTCAGACCACCCTGGCCTTTCCCTTTCTCAAAGGCTTGCGGCCGGAGTTGGGAATCTTCTATATCCCCTTTGCCATGCTGGTCATCGTCTGCACCAGCAATGCGGTCAATCTGACCGATGGTCTCGACGGTCTGGCGATCGGGCCGATGATCATCGCCGCCGGAACCTACCTGGTCTTCTCCTATGTGGCCGGCAATGCCAAACTCGCCGATTACCTGCAGATCAGCAGCGTCCAGGGAGCCGGGGAGCTCTCAGTCCTGTGCGGGGCGATGGTCGGCGCCGGCCTCGGTTTCCTCTGGTTCAACAGCTATCCGGCCCAGGTCTTCATGGGCGATGTCGGCAGCCTCTCCCTCGGCGGTGCCCTGGGGACGATCGCGGTCATCACCAAGCAGGAGATCGTGCTGATTATCGTCGGGGGCATCTTTGTCGTCGAGGCCCTCTCCGTCATCTTTCAGGTGACCTCGTTTCGCCTGTACGGCAAGCGGATCTTTCGCATGGCGCCGATCCACCACCATTTTGAATTGAAGGGGTGGCCGGAGCCGAAGATCATCGTCCGTTTCTGGATCATCAGCATCATCCTTGCCCTGGTCGCCCTGTCGACCCTCAAGTTGAGGTAACATGGCCGTCGCTTCCCACCAGCAGCAGGTCGTGATCGTCGGGGCCGGAGCCACCGGGCTGGCGCTCTGCGATTATTACCTGCGCCGCGGTGCCGCGGTGACCCTCTCCGACCGGCGCCCGGCCAAGGAGCTGGAGCAGGCTGCCGCCCTGCAGTCGCAAGGGGTTCGTCTCGACCTCGGCGGGCATACCCTGGAGCTGTTTTCCGGCGCCGACCTGATCGTCGTCAGCCCCGGGGTTCCTCTCGATATCCCGGTCCTCGCCGCCGCCCGTCAGCAGGGGGTGGCGATCATCGGCGAAATCGAGGCGGCCTTCCCCGACCTGACCGCCCCGCTGGTGGCGATCACCGGCACCAACGGCAAGTCGACCACGACCACCCTCTGCGGGGAGATCTTCCGCGCCTGGGGGAAGACGACCTTCGTCGGCGGCAACCTCGGCACCCCGCTGATCGAGGCGACGGCGCGGACCGACTGGAACTACCTGGTGGCGGAGCTCTCCTCCTTCCAGCTGGAGGCGATCCGGACCTTCCGCCCCCGCTACGGACTCCTCCTCAATCTCACCGCCGACCACCTTGACCGCTACCCGGACCTGGGAAGTTACCTCGCCGCCAAACTGCGGATCTTCGAGAATATGACCTCCGCCGATGTGGCGGTCCTGAATGCCGAAGATCCCATGGTCCTCGCGGCCGCCGCCGGGATCGCTCCCCGCAAGGTCTGGTTCTCCTCGACGCGGATCGTCGCAGGGGGAATGGGTTTTGCCGACGGGAATCTGGTCTGGCGCCGGGACGGTCTCGAAGTGACGTTTCCGGCCGGGGAACTGCGTCTCAAGGGGGAGCACAACCTGGAAAACGTCATGGCGGCGTTGATCCCGCCCCTCCTTGAAGGCTGCCCGCCGCAGCTCGCCTGGCAGACCGCCTGCGCTTTTTCGGGGCTGCCGCACCGCATGGTGCCGGTGCGCCGTTTGGACGGCGTCGTCTGGTACAACGACTCGAAGGGGACCAATGTCGGCAGTGTCGTCAAGAGCCTGGCCGGGCTGGCGACGCCGGTGACCCTGATCGCCGGAGGCAAGGACAAGGGCGGCGATTATGCGCCCCTCGCCGACCTGGTCAGGGAAAAGGTTGCCACCCTGATCCTGATCGGCCAGGCCGCCGACCGTATTGCCGCCGAACTCGGCGGGCTGACCCGTACCCGGCGCGTCGCCACCCTCCCCGAGGCGGTGCGGCTGGCCCAGGAGGTGACTCCGCCCGGGGGCGCTGTGCTGCTGTCGCCGGGGTGCTCGAGCTATGACATGTTCCGGGACTATGAGGAACGGGGCGAGGTTTTCACCCGCGCCGTGCTGGCCCTGACCGGGAAGGGAGCGGCCTGACCATGGAAGTGCGGCGCGGCTTCGACACGACGATTCTGCTGCTGGCGGTGGCCCTCACCTGCTTCGGAGTGGTGATGGTCTATTCCTCGTCGTCGATCATGGCTACCAAGAAGTACAGCGACGGCTTCTTCTTCCTCAAGCGGCAAGGGCTGTTTGCTTTCATCGGCTTCGCCGTCATGGCCCTCTTCATGTGCATCGATTACCACCGACTGCGGCGCCTGGCCGTCCCCTTCTTCCTGCTCTGCGGAGTGCTGCTGGTGGCGGTCCTGATTCCCGGGATCGGCTCCCACGTCGGCGGCGCGGCCCGTTGGATCCGTTTGCCGGGGTTCTCGGTGCAACCGGCCGAACTGGTCAAACTGGGGATGGTCATGTACATGGCCCATTCCCTCGACAAGAAGGGGGATCGGATCAAGACCTTCAAACTGGGTTTCATCCCCTACATGATCGTGCTGGCTCTCCTCCTGGTCCTGCTGCTGCTGCAGCCCGACCTGGGGAGCGCCCTGACCATCGGCGCGGTGGCGATGGTCATGCTCCTGGTCGCCGGCACCCGCCTCAGTTACCTGGCCTCGGTGCTGATCCTGGCGCTGCCGTTCCTCTATTTCGCGATCATGTCGGTCGATTACCGGCGTCGCCGCATCCTGGCTTTCCTCAACCCCTGGGAAGATCCGACCAACAGCGGTTTCCAGATCATCCAGAGCTGGATCGCTTTCGGTACCGGGGGACTCTTCGGTAACGGCCTGGGTGAAGGGAAGCAGAAACTCTTCTTCCTCCCCGAAGCCCATACCGATTTCATCTTCAGCGTGGTCGGCGAGGAACTCGGTTTTCTCGGCGTTCTGGTCGTGACCGCCATGTTCCTGGTCCTGATCATGCGCGGCATTCGCGCCGCCCTCCACGCTCCCGACGATTTCGGTCGCTACCTCGCCTTCGGAGTGACCCTCCTCATCGGGCTGCAGGCCTTTACCAACATTGCGGTGGTGATGGGGATGCTGCCGACCAAGGGGCTGGCCCTGCCGTTCCTTTCCTACGGAGGCACCAGCCTGCTGACGACC
>JBBQBQ010000194.1:0-6706 GCA_038317685.1 Desulfuromonadales bacterium
GGGAGGATGCGCTGTTGAGCCCGGAGTCCTGGCTTGACCCGTCCGAAAGGAAAGCTTACGCCGAGTTTCTCCTGGCCAAAGATGACGCCGTGGATGAGGCGATCCGCAAAGCCACCGGAACGGGGCGCCCCTTCGGTTCGGAGAGTTTTATCGACGAGTTGGAATTTCGGCTGAATCAATCGCTGCGACCCAGGAAGGCGGGCCGGCCCCGCAAAGTATCTGGGGAGTGTCCCTGAATTTCCCTGAATTTCCCTTCCACCCTCGAAACCGCCGCCGGCCATCGCCGCGCGGCGATTTTTTTGTCGGTGGAATTCATTCAAACCGGCGGATATACTTTCAGGGTACGATCCGTCCCCCCAACGCCCGAAGGATACCGCCATGAACAACTGTCTGCTGATCATCGATCTGCAAAACGATTATTTCCCCGGCGGCGCCATGCAGCTGGTCGGCGCCGAGGCAGCCGCGGTCCAGGCCCGGCTCCTCCTCGACACCTTCCGGCGCAGCGATTCCCCCATCATCCACATCCAGCACCTCGCGGTCCAACCGGGAGCGGCCTTCTTCCTCCCCGGCACGACGGGGGCCGGCATCCATCCTCTGGTCGCTCCCCGCGAAGACGAAACCGTCGTCGTCAAGAACTACCCCAACAGCTTCCGGAGCACCCCCCTCCTCGACCTGCTGAAACAAGGACGGATCGACTACCTGACCGTCTGCGGCGCCATGAGCCACATGTGCATCGACGCCACCGTCCGGGCGGCCTTCGATCTCGGCTTCCACTGCACCGTCGCCGCCGATGCCTGCGCCACCCGGGACCTGGCCTTCCAGGGGAAGACCGTCAAGGCCGAGCAGGTTCACGCCGCCTTCATGGCCGCCCTCTCCGCTCCTTATGCCACCGTCCTGCCGGCAGCGGACCTCATCACCGACCGGGCCTGACCCTCACCCCCATTCGGTTCAGATGCCGATGAGAACCCTGTAATTTTTCTGATAGGATTAAAGGAGCGGGAAAGTTGTCTCGGCTTAGGCCCCTGGCTCCAAACGGAGGGTGGTGGGCAGTGCCGACCCAACGGCTCTCTTTCCCCCGGTTCGCTTCGCTCGCTCGACAAATGGAGACTAACGACTGATTCTATTTCTATTGAATGTCTCGGTGACCTCCGGGGCTCTGTGGTGAACGCTTTGATCTTGACAGGCAATCAGCCTGGATGAGGTGGATAACCAAGAATTTGTATTGGCATTGTCAGAACACCCCGGACCGGCATCGGCCGAAGCACCCGGCATCCCCAGGCAACTGAAGGACCCACAAAGGGATCGAATCATGGCATTGAAGGATCTGAGCATCGCCACCCAGCTGCGCCTCGGCCTGGGGATCATTCTGACCCTGGTCATCCTCCTCGGCGCCCTGGCCTGGCGACAGACGGACCTCCTCTGGAAGCAGACCAAGGATATCTACGATCACCCCCTGCCGGTCAGTCGCGCCATCACCTCCCTGGAAGCCGACATCCTCGGCATGCGCCTGGAAGTCCGGAATCTCCTCCTGGCCGATGCCGAGGAGGAGCGAAGCCTCGCCATACAAAATTCCGCCCGTTATCAGGTCGATGCCGAACGGCAGTTCACGATCCTCTTCGAACGCTATCTGGGTCCGCGCGGCGACATTGAGAATGCCCACGACACCTTTGTCCAATGGTTGGCGGTCCGCACCGAGAACTTTGAACTGGTCCGGGCCGGGAAAAGGGCCGAAGCCTGGAGCCGCATTCAGGATACGGGCAATCTCGGCTTGCTGCGGCTGCAGCTCGTCGCCCACATCAAGAAGATTAAGGACTATGCCCAGGTCAAGGCCGACCGCTTTTTTCTGAACGCCACGGAACTCAATGATGCTCTGAACAGGCAGCTCGGCCTCATGATCAGCGGCATCTTTCTTCTCGCCCTGATCCTCAGTTACCTGCTGCTGCGGGGGATCAAGAATCCACTGCGGGAGCTGACATCCGTCGCCGATCAGCTCCGGGAAGGAGCCTTCGACGCCCGCAGCCGGCAAAGGTCCGCCAATGAGTTCGGGACCCTGGCCGGAACCTTTAACGCCCTGGCCGAGACGATTCAAGCCGAAATCACCTTCCGGGCCCGGGCCGTCCAGCTCAACGCCGTCATGCTGCGGGAGCTGGAATCGCACGTCTTCGGCCTGCAGGTCCTGGAACCACTCATGCAGCTGACCGACTCCCAGGTGGGGGCGATCTACCTCCTCAACCAGGAGAAGACCTCCTACGAGCATCTCGAGTCGATCGGACTCGACAGCGCCGGACGAGCATCGTTCTCCGCCACGACCCGCGAAGGTGAGTTCGGGAGCGTATTGGCTACCCAGCAGATCCAGCGCCTCAGCGACATCCCGGCGGATACGCGCTTCACCTTTGCCGCCGTGAGTGGCAGCTTCCTCCCCCGGGAAATCGTCACCATCCCGCTCCTTTCGGGGGATGAAGTGCCGGCGATCATCTCCCTGGCGAGCCTCCACGGCTATGACCCGGTGGCGGTCCGGCTGATCACCGACCTGCAGGCGACCATGGCCGCGTGGATGAACAACAGGCTGGCCAATCGGCGGGTCAAGGCCCTGGCGGAAGATCTCAATCATCAAAACTGCGAGCTCCAGACCCAACAGGAAGAGCTTCGGGTCGCCAACGAGGAACTGGAGGAGCAGACCCAGCGGCTCCAGCAATCGGAGGAGGAGCTCAGAAGCCAGCAGGAGGAACTCCAGGTCACCAATGAGGAACTGGAGGAGAAGAACGATCTTCTGGAGCGACGCACCCGGGAAGTTGAGCTGGCCCGCCGGGCGACGGAGGAGAAGGCCGAGGCCCTGGCGCTGGCCAGCAAGTACAAATCGGAATTTTTGGCCAACATGTCCCATGAACTGCGCACCCCCCTCAACAGCCTCCTCCTGCTCGCCCAGGGGCTGGTCCGCAACCAGGGCGGCAACCTGAACGGAGAGCAGACCGAAGCAGCGCGGATCATCTACGGCAGCGGCACCGACCTGCTGAACCTCATCAACGAGATCCTCGATCTCTCCAAAATCGAGGCCGGGCGGATCGAGCTGCAACCCGGGCCGGTCCCCATCAGGGACCTGGCCACAACGCTGGAGGATTCTTTCCGGCACCTGGCCAAGGCAAAGAGGATCGGTCTGACCCTGGTGGTGCGGGAGGACGCTCCGACCACGGTCATGAGCGACCGGCGGCGGGTGGAGCAGGTCCTCCGCAACCTCATCGCCAACGCCGTCAAGTTTACCGAACACGGCGGCGTGACCATCAGCTTCGGCCCTGCCGAGGGGGACGGCCTGTCGGTCGCCGTCAGCGACACCGGCATCGGCATCCCGCCCGAACTGCACCAGATGATCTTCGAGGCCTTCCAGCAGGCCGACGGCAGCACCTCGCGGAAATTCGGGGGGACCGGGCTGGGGCTCTCCATCTCCCGGGAGCTGGCCAGACTCCTGGGCGGCAGGATTGCCCTGGAAAGCGCGCCGGGAAGAGGCTCGACCTTCACCCTCCTGCTGCCGGGGGTACTGACTTCGGCACTCCGGGAACCGATCGAAATGATCGACATTCCAAAGTCGAATCCCGCACCTCTGCCTCCCCCCATCCCCGACGACCGGGAATCCATAGTCGCCACCGACCGGGTCATGCTGGTGATCGAAGATGATCCGGACTTTGCCCGGATCCTTTATGGGAAATGCCACGAAAAGGGCTTCAAATGTCTCGCCGCGGCCACCGGGGAGGCGGGGCTGGAGCTGGCGGCCGAATACCTGCCGAGCGCCATCATCCTTGACCTTAAGCTCCCCGGGATCGACGGCTGGGCGGTGCTGAGCGCCCTCAAGGAGCAGACCAGGACCCGCCATATCCCGGTCCACATCATCTCCGCCGAGGAAACCTCGTCCAGGGCGCTGAAGACAGGGGCGGTCGGGCACTTCACCAAACCGATCGCCCTGGACGACCTCGAAGAGGCCTTCCGCCGGCTTGAAAAGATCTCGACCGGCCAACCGAAACGCCTGCTGGTCGTCGACGACGACATGGCCATGCGAAAGGCCACGGTGAAACTGGTCGGCAACGGCGACGTCACCACCGACGAAGCCGAAACCGGCGAGGAGGCCCTGGCGATGCTCCGCTCTCACCAATACGATTGCGTCGTCCTCGATCTGGAACTGCCGGACATGGACGGCAGTGAAGTCCTGACGCGCCTCGAAGAGGAAGGAGTGGCGGTTCCGCCGGTGATCGTCTACACCGGCCGGGATCTCACCCCGGATCAGGAAACCGCCATTCGCGAACGGGCCGAGTCGATCGTCATCAAGGACGTCCGCTCCCCGGAGCGGCTTCTCGATGAAGTCTCCCTCTTCCTCCACCGGGTGGTGAGCCGCATGGCCGAGAGGAAACGGAAGGTCATCCACGACCTCCATGACACCGACACCCACTTTCAAGGGAAGAAGGTCCTGGTGGTCGACGATGACATGCGGACGACCTTCGCCATTGCCCACCTGCTGACCGATTCGGGCATGAAACCGCTGAAAGCGGAGAACGGCGAACGGGCACTGCGCTTGCTGGATGAGCACCCGGAGACCGATCTGGTCCTGATGGATATCATGATGCCGGTGATGGACGGTTACGAAACGATCCGGCAGATTCGCGCCCAGGCCCGGTTCCGCAGCCTGCCGATCATTGCCCTGACCGCCAAGGCGATGCCGGAGGACCGGGAGAAGTGCCTGGAGGCGGGCGCCAGCGATTACCTCCCCAAACCCCTCGATCAGGGACGTCTCCTTTCCATGATGAGGGTCTGGTTGTGCCGGTAAAGAGGAAGGATGGATGCCATCATTAAAAATCGATCGCACCTCGAAACGATCGAAATCGACCTCCTCCTGGAGGCGCTCTATCAAGGCTACGGCTACGACTTCCGCTCCTATGCCCGAGCCTCCATCGAGCGGCGGGTCAGGCAGTTCCAGGTATCGTCCGGATGTGCGTCGGTGGCGGAGATGATTCCGCAGGTCCTCCATGACCGTGACTTCTTCCTGCGCCTGGTCCGCTATTTCTCCATCGCCGTCACCGAACTCTTCCGCGATCCGGGGGTCTACCGGGCGGTGCGGGAGCGGATCGTGCCGCTCCTCAAGACCTGGCCCCATGTCAAGATCTGGCATGCCGGCTGCGCCACCGGAGAAGAGGTCTACTCACTGGCCATTGTCCTTCAGGAGGAGGGGATCTTTGATCGGACCACGATCTACGCGACCGACTTCAACGACGCAGCGCTCGATCAGGCCCGGCAGGGAATCTACGCGACGGACAAGCTCCGGGAAGCGACCCGGAACTACCAACTGGCCGGGGGGAAGCGATCCTTTTCCGAGTATTACCATGCGCGCTACGAGGCCGCGGCCATGGATACCTCCCTGCGGCAACGGGTGGTCTTTTCCAACCACAATCTGGTATCGGACAGCGCCTTCGGCGAAATGCACCTGGTCTTCTGCCGGAATGTCCTCATCTACTTCAACCGCGACCTGCAGAACCGGGTCCTGGGGCTGATCACCGAAAGCCTGGTCCATGGCGGCTTTCTCTGCCTCGGCACCAAGGAAGACCTCCAGTTTACCGACGTCCATGTCCGCTACGAAGTTGTGGATGCCAAGGCGCGCCTCTTTAAAAAGAAGGTTTTGCCGTGAAGGTCGTCGAAGAGTCGCCGCCGGCCCCTTACACCATGGTGGTCATGGGCGGATCGGCGGGGAGTTTGAAAGCCCTGTCGGCCCTCCTGACGGCTCTTCCTCAGGATTTTCCCCTGCCGGTGCTGCTGGTCCAGCATCTGCACCCGGACGACGACGGGTCCTTTGCCCGGCTGCTGGCGATCACTGCCAGGCGCCCGGTCTGCACCCCTTGCGACAAAGCCGCGATTGAGCCGGGCTGGGTCTATGTTGCCCCCGCCGACTATCATCTGCTGGTGGAGCGCAGCGGAACCATCGCCCTCTCCACCGAGGGGCGGGTCAACTGGTCCCGTCCCTCCATCGACGTCCTCTTCGAAAGCGCGGCCCTGGCCATGGGGAACCAGGTCATAGCCGTCATCCTCTCCGGCGCGAGCGCCGACGGTGCCGCGGGGATCAAAGCGATCAAGGCGGCTGGCGGCGTGACCATCGCCCAGGATCCGGCGACGGCAGACTATCCCCTCATGCCCGGGACCGCGATCGAGACCGGCGCCGTCGACGAGGTTTTACCGATCGAGGCGCTCGGTCCCCGGCTGGCCGCGCTGGCCGGCCGACCGTCACCCCAGCCTTGAATTTTTGTGCACCATGGATTGGAGTCCGGCATGAATCCAAAGCAGAAGATCCTCATCGTCGACGACAAGAAGGAGAACCTGGTGGCTCTTCGGCAGGTTCTGCGGGAGGTGGAGGCGGAAGTCATCGAGGCGGGTAGCGGCAATGATGCTCTCGCCGCCACCCTCGATCACCACTTTGCCCTGGCGATCCTCGATGTCATGATGCCGGAAATGAACGGTTTCGAACTGGCCGCGCACCTCAGAGAGGACGAGACGACCCGGTGGGTGCCGATCATCTTCGTCACCGCCGCCACCCAGGAGGAGCAGCAGGTCTTCGGCGGCTACGAAGCAGGGTGTGTCGACTACCTCCTCAAGCCCTTTGCCCCGGAGATCCTCCTGGCCAAGGTTCGGGTCTTCCTCGAACTGGACCGTCAGCGGACCGAGCTGCAATGGCAGC
>JBBQBQ010000195.1:0-6692 GCA_038317685.1 Desulfuromonadales bacterium
GTATTCCAAAACTTGAGACTGCGGGTGACGTGTTTCTCGTTATCTCGAAAAATTTCTCCCTCCATCAGTGTATACCCCTCAAACTCTCCTGCGGTATTGACCTCGACCCGCAGCTGTTCGCCGGCCCGGGCCGGCCCGGCCTGGTGCAGCCGGCTGATGCCGACCAGAAAGCCCTGCTTCACCGGCTGCCCCAACCGCTGGTCTTCATAGCCCTGATAAGCTGCGTAGGCCTGAGCCATAAGCTCGATCAGGGCCACCTCCTCCAGGGTGCCGTCGCCGGCGGCAAAGGGCGAGTCGACCGGAATCCGGGCGGTGACCGTCGCCCCCCCTTCCCGCCAGGCGACCAGTTCGTCCGCCAGGCGCATCGGCCGGCGGTGCGGCACCAGCGCCTCGGCCGGCTGCGGCAGGGGCGGCGGCTGCGGGAAATTCGCGGCGCAGGTCATTCCTCGGCCCCGTAGACCGCCAGGTCGTCGAAGAGTTGGCTGGAGAAGAGCAGGCGGCGGAATTTGACCAGGTCCTCATGAAAGATCCGGCTGTTGTCATAGACCGTGAAATGCTCATTGAGGATGCGGTAGACCGCCCCGGTGCCGCGCCCGAGGCCGGCGGCGTTGCGGAACGATAAGGCCTGGAGATCGGCGAGGACCTCCAGCGTCAGGATATGCTTGGCGTTACTGACCGACTTGAACGCCTTGCGGGCCGCCACCGTCCCCATGCTCACCACATCCTGGTTGGAGGCGTTGCAGGAGATGGAGTTGGTGGAGACCGGGTTGGCGAGCTGGCGGTTTTCGGCGGTGGTGGAGGTCGCCAGGTACTGGGCGCCCATGAAACCCATGGTCAGCCCCACGGTGCCGGGGATGAGGAATTCCGGGAGCCCTTCGTTGAGGTGCTTGTCGAGGTATTTGTTGATGCGCCGCTCGGAGAGGGTCGAGAGGGTGGCGATCGCCATGCACAGGGCGTCCATGACGAAACCGATCGACTGGCCGTGGAAGTTGCCGCCGTGGATGATTTTGCGCTTTTCCGGGATGATGATCGGATTGTCGTTGCTGGAATTCGCCTCCGTCGTCACCGTGCGAATCGCCAGTTCGATCGCCTCCGCGACCGGGGCCAGGACCTGCGGGGTGCAGCGCACCGAGTAGACGTCCTGAACGTTGATGGTCGTCTCGAAAACCGGCCCGTCCTTGGTCTGGCTGCGAATCAGCTCATGCATCTTCTCGCGCAGCACGATGTTCTTAGAGCCACGGTAGAGGCGACGGATGGTTGCCGCGATCTCGATCTGGCCCGGATGGGGCTTGACCCGGTGCAGATCCTCGTCGAAGGCGTCGTCGATGCCGCCGAAGATCTCCAGGGCGAAGGCGCCGGTGACGCAGGACAGCCGCAGCAGCTTGTTGGCGCCGAACAGGGCGAAGGCTCCGAGGGCGGTCATGGCGCTGGTGCCGTTCATCAGGGCGATCCCCTCCTTGAAGGAGAGGACCATCGGCGTCAAGCCATGGGCAGCGAGGGCGGCGGCCGCCGGTCGCAGTTCGCCGTCGAGGTAAAGATCTCCCTCGCCGATCATCCCCAGCGCCATGTGGGCCAGATGGATGAGATCGCCGGAGGCGCCGACACTGCCGCATTCGGGGATGTACGGGGCCAGCCCGGAGTTGATCATGTCCCGCATGAATTCGAGAAGCTGCAGGCGGACCCCGCTATAGCCCTTGACGAGGGTATTCAGGCGCACGGTCAGGACCGCTCGGGCGATGTAGGGGGGCAAGGGATCGCCGAGGCCGGCGGCGTGGCTGCGGATCAGGTTGACCTGGAGGGCTTCGATCTCGCGGTTTTCGATGATCTTGTTGCACATCGGCCCGAAGGAGGTGTTGACTCCGTAGATCACCCGCTGGGCCGCCACCTCTTCCTCCAGAAAGCGCCGGCTCGCCAGGCAGCGCTCCAGGGCGGCGGCGTCGAGGCTGACCTGTTTGTCACCGACGCCGATGGCGACTATATCTTCGATGGTCAGGTGCTCGCCGTCGAGCACTACGCTGGGACGCTGCTTCATGAGATCTCGTCTTTCTGCAAGGCAGGGACCATCGCCCGGATCAGCCGCGCCCGGCGGCGGAACGATAATCGAAAAAATTGACCGGTTTGCGTTTGTCGGGCTGCATCATGCGCTGCTGCACCGTATCGGGATCGGCCAGGACCACCTCCGGTTTGACCCGCAGCCGCGCCGCCAACTCCTCGGCGACCACCGCCGGATCGAGATCGGGGCGGGCGGCACCGATCACCACCCGGATCCGGTCCGACAGCGGATAATCGTCGAAGACTTCGATATAGGCGCCGCGCACCCCATCCAATTCCTGAAGCACGGCCAGGATCGCCGGCGGGAAGACCGTCGTCCCCCGATACTTGAGCATCTGTGCCTTTCGCCCCAGAACCGGCCCAAGCCGGGGGGTGTGCCGTCCGCAGGGGCAGGCATCGGTGTGAAGGACGGCGATGTCGCCGGTGCGAAAGCGCAGCAGCGGCATTCCAGTGACCTGCAAAGGGGTTGCCACCACCTCCCCCGCCGTTCCGGGCGACAAGGTCCGGCCGTTCTCATCGACGATCTCCACCGCCATCAACTCCGGCTGCAGGTGGCCGCCCCGACCGGCGCTGCAATCGCCGAAGGCAGTCGCCATTTCGGTGCTGGCATAGGTTCCGTAGACCTGCCCCCCCCACATCTCGGCGAGGCGGCGGCCAAGGGCGGAGAGGGCCAGGTCGGCGTCGCGGACCGGTTCGCCGATGCAGATCAGGCGGTCCACGCCAAGATCGATCGGCGCGATGCCGTCGGCGGCGAGCCGGGCGGCCACGCTCACCAGCAGGCTCGGTACTCCGACGATGGCGGTCGGCCGCTGACTGCGCACCAGCTCGGCCAGGGCCGGGATGCTACTCGACCCGCCCCGGATGGCGAGCGCGCCGAGCCGGTTGAGCCCGAGGAAATAGGCGAGGCCGGCCATGAAGCAACGGTCGATGGCGGCCGCGATCAGCACCCGGTCGCTGCTGGTGAGACCGGCGGCAGCAAACGCCTGCGCCTCGTTGTAAGCGAGGCGCTCAAGATCCGCGGCAGTCTGAGGGAGAGCCACCGGTCGGCCAACCGTCCCGGAGGTCAGACAGAGATCATTGATCTCGCTATCCGGTACGCACTGCAGATCGGCGGAGCAACGTTCCAGATCCTCCTTGCCGGTCAGCGGCAGGGTCGCCAGATCGCCGCAACCCTGGACCGACCGCGGGTCGACGCCATGGGCTTTGAAGAGCCGCCGATAAAAGGGGGAACGCTCGGCGAGAAAAGCGACATGCCGGCGCAGCAGCCGGTCCTGAACGGCGGCGATGGCCGGCGGTTCCTGAAAAGCCAGATCTGGCCAGGGAGTGAAGCCGTAGGCCCTCATGGCTTCAATTCTCCCGCCCGGCGGCCGGCTCCGGCCCCTCGGTCAGCGCCCCGGACATCGCCTCGCGGACGGTGCGACGCAGCTTTCGGAAGGCCTCCGGGCCACCGAAAGCGGTGCTGTCGATCGCCGGCAGGGCACGCAGGGTGACCGTCGCCGGGCGCAGCCAGAAGCGTCCGGGGGGGAGGAGTTGCCCGGTGCCGGTGAGGACCAGCGGCACCACCGGGAGGCCGATTTCAGCCGCCAGCCGAAAAGCGCCGCCGTAGAAATGCTGCAGCCGGCCGTCGCGGCTGCGGTGGCCTTCCGGGAAAAAGAGGATGTGCCCGCCGCCGGCGACGACCCGCCGGGTCGTGACCAAAGTCTCGGCAAAGCTGCTGCTCTCCACATCGAGGTAGTCCGCCAGCCGCATCACCCAGCCGTACCAAGGCATGCGGAAGGGCCAGGCGCGAACCGCGAAGACGACGTCGTAAATCGGCAGCAGACCCATGCAGTAGGTATCGAAGAAGGAGAGATGGTTGACGACGAAGATGCAGGGCGGCTGGTCCCTTAAGGTTTCGAACCCGGCGCTGCGAAAGGTTACGAAGGGCGCCATGATGAGGAGCCAGCCGCGCCCGTAAACCCAGATCAAGCCGCGCACGATCCGCCCCGTCTCCCACCGCAGCGGCCACTTTCCGAGCAGAAAGACCAGGGGGAAGAGGAGGATGTCGAGGAGGGTCCAGGCCACCAGCAACGGGTAGACGACGAGGTTCATCGCTATCGCCGTAAGACCTGCGCTTTGGGATATTTCCCGGGAGAATCCCTGGTCCGTGCAATCAACCGGCGCCATGGTCATTTAGCCCTGGGACGCCATGGCCTTGAGCTTGGCGGCGACGAAGCGATGAATGTCACCGAGGGTGCGGATTCCGCGGATCGCCTCTTCCTCGCGAATCTTGAATTTGAAGGCCCCTTCGAGAACGATGACCATGTCGACCGTATCGAGACTGTCAAGCCCCAGGTCTCCGTAGAGGCTCGCCTCGGGAGTCATTTCCGCCGGGTCCAGTTCGAACTCCTCGGCCAGGGAGGTATTGACCAGATCGATAATCTGCTGCTCAGTCATGCGGATGACTCCTTAATACCAGTGAAGTATTGACGCCGCCGAGGGCGAAATTGTTCTTCAGGATCGTCGCCGTCGGCAAAGTGTCGCCGGGGCGCAGGTGACGGATGCAGCGGCAGGCGGCATCGATCTGCTCCAGGTTGAGGGTCGGGATCAGGATGCCGCGGCGCAGCATCTCCACGCAACCGATGCATTCCAGGGCGCCGCTGGCCGCCATGGTATGTCCCAGGTGGCCTTTGAGGCTGCTCACCGCGACCCTGTCGCCGAAGAGGGCGGCGATGGCATCACACTCGGCCACATCCCCCTGTTCGGTCGCGGTGGCGTGGGCATTGATGTAACCGATCTCCCGCGGCTCCAGCCCGGCGTCGGCCAAGGCCAGGCCCATGCAGCGTTCCATCGCCCCGGCGCTGGGGTTGGCGATGCTGCTCGGGTCGGAGAGCGTCGCGAAGCCGCAAACCTCGCCGAGAATCTCAGCGCCGCGCGCCCGGGCCGAGTCGAGTGCCTCGAGCAGCAGAACCCCCGCCCCTTCGGCGCAGACCACCCCGTCCCGGTCGCGATCGAAGGGGCGCGGAGTTCGGGTCGGGGTGTCGTTGAAGTGGGTCGAGGCGGCGTTCAACACATCGAAGGTGGCCGCGGTCAACGGGTGAAACTCCTCGGCACCGCCACAGAGCATCAGGTCCTGCCGGCCGAAGGCGATCTGCTCGAAGCCGTAGCCGAGCGCCTGGGACCCGGTGGCGCAGGCCGCTGACGGGGAGAGGAGGCGGCCGGTGACGCCGAGGGACTGGGCAACGTTGGCGGCGCAGCTGTGGTTCATGATCTGGAAGAAGAGGGTCGACTTCATCCGCTCCAGGCTGGAATCGGTGAAGAAGTCCCGGAAGAAATCCTCGCTCGCCTGGGTGCTGCCGATGGTCGAACCGAGGGCAATGCCGAGTCGTCCCCCTTGGCGCAGGCCTTCATCGACCCTTCCCTGGGCCAGAGCTTCCCGGGAAGCGAGGGTGGCAAAGACCGACATTGCGGACATCGAACGGCGATCCTTACGGGGAATCTCCTTGGGATCGATCCCCGGTGCCGGAGCGGCGACCCGGGTGCGCAGGCCGCCGACCCTTGCCAGCTCGGGGACCCGGCGAACCGCGCTGCGCCCGGCGAACAACCCCTCCATCAGGGTCGCAACGCCGGACCCGAAGGGAGAAACCGCCCCCAATCCGGTAATGACCACTCGCCTCAATGACATGCCCTAACCTCTTTGCGCAGCAGCTCATGCCCAAGAATCTGCCCGCAGGTGAGAAATCCCGCCAACATCGCCCCCAACACTCCCGGTGCCGTCACCGCCTGCCCGGTCAGGTAAAGCCCCGCAAGGCGGGTCGCCGGCTGAGGGTTGAACTGACCGACCCGATGCCCGGCGCCGTAGAGCCCATGACCATGATGCCCCAGATAGTCGCGCAGGGTCAACGGTGTGGCTCCGGCCGACAGACGCAGCTGCCCCCGCAGCTCCGGACAAGCGACTTCGATATCGTCCTGCATCTGCGCCATGGCCAGCGCCTTGAACTCATGGTAGGCGGCTGGACGAAGACCGTGCCGCGAGCCCGCCCAGGCGGATGTGACTGCCGCGGGAACCGGCCGGATGGCAACACAGCCGCGCCCTGGTCGTCCGCAAAGGTCGGGCGGATTGGCAGCGAGAAAGAGGCTGCGCACCGGCAAAGTCCCCCAGTCTGAACCATCGCCGGGGCCAAGATAAAGATTGCTCCGTTCCAGCTGCGAAAGGGGTGCGGAGCTCTCGGCGAAGAGGATGAAGGCCGAAACCGTTTCCTCCAGCGCCGCCAGCCGCCGGCGGTAGACAGGCCGCACCGTCCCTTCGGGAAGGAGGTCGAGGAAGCGACTCGGGTGGAGACTCACGACGCAGTTTCCGGCAGTGATCAGCCTCCCGTCGGCACACTCCACGCCTTCCAGGGCGCCGCCGGCCGACAGCTGCAGGCGACGGGCGGTACAGGCGGTGTGGATCGTCACTCCCAGGGACTCCAGGCGCCGGGCGAAGGCGGCGGCGAGGCTCGCTCCGCCCCCCAGGAGGCCGTGGGCGGACTGGTAATAAAGACCGGCCACGCTGGCATGAATGGCCAAGGGCACGGCATGCGGAGCGATCCCGTAAAGGAGCCAGTGGAGGGAGAGGAGTTCCTTGAGGGACCGGTTTGCCGTAAGCCCGTCGAGGACTC
>JBBQBQ010000196.1:0-6681 GCA_038317685.1 Desulfuromonadales bacterium
ACCCGACGCGGAGCTGATGAAGATCTCCAAGGAGGGGATGCTGGCTCTCAATCTCGAAGAGATGAAGACCATCCGGGCCCATGTCGCCGATCCCGAGGTGCAGGCCCGGCGGGCCAAGGTCGGCCTCGGCGCCCAGTTGACCGACGCCGAACTCGAAGCCCTGGCCCAGACCTGGAGCGAGCACTGCAAACACAAGATCTTCTCGGCGAAGATCGAATATACCGATGAGGCGGGGCGGCGGCAGACGATCGATTCCCTCTTCAAGACCTTTATCGTCGGCGCCACCCGCGAGGTGCGCAAGGCCAAGGGAGACAAGGATTTCTGCCTGTCGGTCTTCAAGGACAACGCCGGAGTGATCCGCTTCACCGATGACTGGTCCCTGGTCTTCAAGGTCGAAACCCACAATTCCCCCAGCGCCCTCGACCCCTACGGCGGCGCCTTGACCGGCATCGTCGGCGTCAACCGCGATCCCTTCGGCACCGGCCGCGGCGCCCGGCTGATCTTCAATACCGACGTCTTCTGCTTCGCCTCGCCGTTTTATGACCAGCCGCTGCCGCCGCGCCTGCTCCACCCGCGGCGAATCTTCGAGGGGGTCGTCGAGGGGGTCGAGCACGGAGGCAACAAAAGCGGCATTCCGACCGTCAACGGCTCCCTCGTCTTCGACCAGCGCTTCGCCGGCAAGCCGCTGGTTTACTGCGGCACCGCCGCCCTGATGCCGGCCATGCTCCACGGCCGTCCGGGGCATGAGAAGCAGGCGCTGGTCGGTGATCGCATCGTCATGACCGGCGGCCGCATCGGCAAGGACGGCATCCATGGCGCGACCTTCTCCTCGGAGGAACTGCACGAAGGCTCCCCGGTGACGGCGGTGCAGATCGGCGATCCGATCACCCAGCGGCGGATGTTCGACTTCCTGATCATTGCCCGGGACCGCAACCTCTACAACTCCATCACCGACAACGGCGCCGGCGGGCTCTCCTCGTCGGTCGGCGAGATGGCCGAGGATACCGGCGGCTTCGAACTCCACCTCGACCGGGCCCCCCTCAAATACCCCGGCCTGCAGCCCTGGGAAATCCTCATCTCCGAGGCCCAGGAGCGGATGACCGTCGCCGTCCCGCCGGAGAAACTCGACGCTTTCATGACCCTGGCGAAGGAGATGGATGTCGAGGCGACCGACCTCGGGGTCTTCACCGATTCGGGTTTCTACCATTGTCTCTACCATGGCGAGCCGGTCACCTATCTCTCCATGGAGTTCCTCCATGCCGGGGTGCCGCAGCTGGTGATCCCGGCCCGCTGGGAGGAGAAGGCTCCCCCCGAGCCGCAGCTGCCGCAGCCTCTCGATCTGGACGGGACCCTGCGGCAACTCCTCGCTCGCCTCAACATCTGCTCCAAGGAGAGTGTGGTGCGCCGCTACGATCACGAGGTGCAGGCCGCCACCGTTCTCAAACCCCTTTGCGGGGTCGACAACGACGGCCCGGCCGACGGCCCGGTGGTGCGGCCCCTCTTTGACTCCTTTGCCGGGGTCGTTACCGCCCACGGAATCTGCCCCCGCTACTCGGACATCGATACCTACCACATGATGGCCTGCGCCATCGACGAGGCGCTGCGCAACTATGTCGCCGTCGGCGGCAACATCGAGCACGTGGCAGGCCTCGACAACTTCTGCTGGTGCGATCCGGTCAAAAGCGACAAAACCCCCGACGGCGAATACAAGGCGGCCCAGCTGGTCCGTGCCAACCAGGCCCTCTACGACTACTGCCTGGCCTTCGGCGTGCCGCTCATCTCCGGCAAGGACTCGATGAAGAACGACTACCAGATCGGCGACACCAAAATCTCCATTCCGCCGACGGTGCTCTTTTCGGTCATCGGCAAGATCGATGACGTGCGCACCGCGACGACCATGGACGTCAAGCGGGCCGGCGATCTTGTCTACCTCCTCGGCCTGACCCGCGACGAACTCGGCGGCTCGGAATACTACGCCCTGCACGGCGCGGTCGGACGCAATGTGCCGAAGGTCGACGCGGCGAGCGCCCTGGAGCGTTATCGGGCGCTGAATGCCGGCCAGGCGAAGGGGCTGATCGCCTCCTGTCACGACCTCTCCGACGGCGGCCTTGGCGTCGCTCTCGCCGAGAGCGCCTTCGCCGGGGGCTTCGGACTTCAGGTCGAACTCGCCCAGGTGCCGGTCGCCGGGGTGCTGAGGGACGACGCGCTGCTCTTCTCCGAATCCCAGAGCCGTCTGCTGGTGACCGTCCACCCGGAGCAGATGGCCGCCTTTGAAGAACTCTTTGCCGGCCAGGTCTGCGGCTTGATCGGACGGGTCATCAAAGAGCCGGAACTGCTGATCTTCGGCGGCGAAGGTCAGATCCTGGTCAAGTCCGATCTGGCAACCCTCAAGGAAGCCTGGCAGCGGCCGCTGCGGGAGCTCTAATCATGCCGAAACAGGTTCGTTCCATCGTCATCGCCGGCAACGGCACCAACTGCGAACGGGAGGTTGCCAACGCCTGCCGCCTGGCCGGCGCCGACTGCGACATCGTCCATATCGCCGAATTGCTGGCCGGCCGTGCTCGCCTCGACGACTATCACCTTCTCAACCTGGCCGGCGGGTTCCTCGACGGCGACGACCTGGGGAGCGCCAAGGCCGGCGCCAATCGCCTGCGGTATGCGGCGTTGGCCGGGAGCAGCGAACACCTTGTTGACCAGATCGAGCGCTTCATCTCCGCCGGCAAGCTGATCATGGGGGTCTGCAACGGTTTCCAGCTTCTCGTCAAGATGGGACTGCTGCCGGCGCTCGGGGGGGATTTCCATACCCAGAGCGCCACCCTGACCTTCAACGACGGTGGCCGTTTCGAGGACCGCTGGGTCACCCTGAAGGCCGACCCGGCCTCCCCCTGTGTCTTTACCCGCGGTCTGGACGGTATTTACCTGCCGATCCGCCATGGCGAGGGAAAGTTCGTGGCCGAGCCCGCGATCCTGGAGGCCATCGAGGCGCAGCATCTGGCCTGCCTCAAATACTGCGACGCCGGCATCAGTGCGCCGACCATGGTCTATCCCCTCAATCCCAACGGCTCCCTCCATGCCATCGCCGGGGTCTGCGACGGGAGCGGCCGCATTTTTGGCTTGATGCCACACCCGGAGGCTTACGTCCACCGCACCCACCACCCGCGCTGGACCCGGGAGGAGGATCTGCCGGAAGAGGGGATGGGGCTCTGGATCTACCAGAACGCGGTGCGCTTTATCCGCGCCGAACTTCTCTAGATGGCTCCCTATCTTTTTTTGGAACGGCTGTGCTAAACTGGCGTGTCAAGCCCCAAAAAACAATCGTAACCTATCGAATAAGCGCGGTTTTTCCCTAGAAGGGCACCCCCCGATGTTCGACAAGTTTCAGGATGAATGCGGCGTCTTCGGCATCTTCGGCCATCCCGAAGCCGCCAACCTCTCTTACCTGGGGCTCTATGCCCTGCAGCACCGCGGCCAGGAGAGTTGCGGCATTGTCGCTTCCGACGGCGAAAAGCTGCGCGCCTACAAGGGGATGGGATTGGTCGCCGACGTCTTCAAGCATGATGCGGTTTTCGCCGGGCTCCCCGGTCGGAGCGCCATCGGCCATGTCCGCTACTCGACGGCCGGCGGCAACGACTTCAAGAACTGCCAACCGATCATGGTCGACTACCACCGCGGCAGCATCGCCGTCGCCCACAACGGCAACCTCGTCAACGCCCAGGAGATCCGCAACGAGCTGGAACTGCAAGGTTCGATCTTCTCTACCATCGCCGATACCGAAGTCATCATCCACCTGCTGGCGCGTGCCCAGTGCGACTCCCTGCCGGAGCGGATCACCGAGGCTCTGGCGCGGGTCAAGGGCGCCTACAGCCTGGTCTTTCTCACCGAAACTCGCATGGTCGCGGTCCGCGATCCTAACGGCTTCCGGCCCTTGGCCCTCGGCAAACTCGACGGCGCCTATGTCGTCGCTTCCGAAACCTGTGCTTTCGATCTGATCGAGGCCGAATTCATCCGTGAGATCGAGCCGGGGGAGATGATCCTTATCGACAAACTGGGGGTGCACTCCTTCCGGCCCTTCGGTCCGGCGACCGCGCCGTCACCCTGCATCTTCGAATATATCTACTTCGCCCGCCCCGACAGCACCATCTTCGGCCGTCAGGTTTACGGCGTGCGTAAGGAGTTCGGGCGGGTTCTGGCGCGCGAGCACGCGGTCGATGCCGACGTCGTCATCCCCATCCCGGATTCCGGGGTGCCGGCGGCGATCGGCTACGCTGAAGAATCGGGAATTCCCTTCCAGCTCGGTCTGATCCGCAACCATTACGTCGGCCGCACCTTCATTGAACCGCAGCAGACGATCCGCCACTTCGGGGTCAAGATCAAACTCAATCCGGTGCGCGAGGTCATCGAGGGGAAGCGGGTGATCGTGGTCGACGACTCCCTGGTGCGAGGCACCACGGCCCGCAAGATCATCAAGATGATCCGCAACGCCGGCGCCGCCGAGGTGCACATGCGCATCTCCAGCCCGCCGACCTCCTTTCCCTGTTACTACGGCATCGATACCCCGACCCGCAAGGAGTTGATCTCCTCCAGCCACACCGTCGAGGAGATCAATCGCTATATCACCGCCGATACTCTCGGCTACCTGTCCCGGGAAGGGCTGCGGCTCGCCGCGGGTGCCCCTGAGGGGAGCCCCGGACATTTCTGCGATGCCTGTTTCAGCGGTCAGTACCCCGTCAAATTCCCCCGGCTCAAGGCGGACAGCCAGTTGGGGTTGTTTTGATCGGGGAGGAAGTCTCTATGTGACCCCATGTCGGGGCGCGGTGACCGCGCCCCGACATTTATCAGGAGGATTGTCATGACGGCACAGGAGAGAGCGGAATTAATGTCCATCGTACGGGAGTTGTCCTACGAGGAGCGTGAGGTCACCCTCGCCTCGGGGCGCAAGAGCAACTTCTACTTCGACGGCAAGCAGACCTGTCTTCACGCCCGGGGCGGGCTGCTGGTCGGCAAGGCCTTCTGGCAGGAGGTCAAGCAATTCCAGGGGCCGATCGACGGGGTCGGCGGCCTGACCCTCGGCGCCGACCCGATCGCCACCGCCACTTCCATCGCCGCGGCGCTGGACGGCCAGGCCGTTCACGCCTTCATCATCCGCAAGGAGCCGAAAGGGCACGGGACCGGCCAATGGCTCGAAGGGCGCAAAAACCTCCCCGCCGGTTCGCGGGTCGTCATCGTCGAGGACGTGACCACGACCGGCGGCTCGTCGATGAAAGCGGTGGAGCGGGCCCGGCTCGAAGGGCTGGAGGTGGCCGGGATCGTCACCCTGGTCGACCGCGAGGAAGGTGCCCGTGAGAATATCGAAGGCGCCGGACAAAAGCTGCGCTCGGTTTTCACCCGCACCCAGGTGGTGGGGAAATAGGCGATTTGACGCATCCCGCCGCTGCTGCGACCATCGGCGCGCCCCCCAGGGGCGCGCCGATTTTCATGGCGGAGGCTTTCTCCGGGGCGGGGAAGGTGCTTGCCCCTGGCAGGGGTAAGGGTTGACCTGACACATTTTTGGGAAAACCGATCCGGCCTGGAGGAGGGATCCGGGGAGACCTCCCGTCTTTCAATCCGGGTCGATGCCGCCCACCACGACGCGATTGCGCCCCTCTTTCTTCGCCTGGTAAAGGGCGGCGTCGGCGCCCAGGAGCATCGACTCCATTTCTTCTTCCGCCGATCGAACCGTCTCCGGCGGCAGTGAACAGACCCCGAAGCTCGTGGTGATACGGATTTCCCATTTCTGGAAGGTGATTTCACAAGCGGCCACTGCCTTGCGTAAACGCTCGGCGACGTCTTTGCTGGCAGGATCGGGAGTTTCAGGCAGCACCACCAGAAATTCCTCTCCGCCATACCGTCCGACCCAGTCAATTCCGGATCGAATGGAATCCTGCAGGCATTTGACCACCTCGATAATGACCATATCTCCGCAGCGATGGCCGTAGGTATCGTTGATCAGTTTGAAGTGATCGATGTCGCAGATAATGATGTTCAGCGGATGCCCGTACCGCCGGGCCCTTTTGATTTCCCGGGGTAATTGTTCGTTGATGAAGGCCCGATTGAAGCACCCGGTCAGACCATCGACGTTGGCAGTCCGTTTGATCTCTTCAAGCGCTTTCTGCAGTTCCTCGGTCCGGCTGGCAACCAGAACTTCGAGTTCGTCCTTATTGCGCTCGATCTCTTCCACCATCCGCGCCATTTTCAGGTTCCGATAGCCCATGGTGGATATTTGTCCGGCCATCAGCCACAGGAAATCCAGAATGTCATCAAATCGTTTTTGGTCGATTTTCGGCATCGCATGGAAAGCGGCAAGCAGTTCCTGGGGGTCGGCGCCGATTTCCAGGGCATATTCAAGGACGCGGTTGTCATCCACGTCCCCAATCTGGTTTTGCCCTATCAACCAGTTCGCAATGTGCCGGCCGTTGACGATGATCGGAGCACTGGCATCAATGAACCCGATGCTGTAGCAGGGGGAATAGTTGGGACGCATCAATTGCCGGGAGCGCTCACCGAGGATCCGGGCTGAGCGGCGACAATTGGCCAAACCCTTTTCGGTTTCGCGGATGATTTTGCAGGCTTGGCAATGGTTGCTGGTGCGGGTAACGGGTATTCCGAAAGGGTCGCAGATGGTGGACCCGATGGTGTTGGCCC
>JBBQBQ010000197.1:0-6523 GCA_038317685.1 Desulfuromonadales bacterium
CAGCGGAGCAGATCATCTCCTTCAAGGCTGTCGACGGTGTACCATTTGCGGACCCCGAGCCCCCCGGAAAACTGCCCGGTGGGGCCGGCGGCGGGGAAGCTGCAATCGAACTTCAGGTGCCCGTCGAGGAGCCCCTGGACCAGGTTTACGTGGACGCGCGGCGGGGCATAGGCCGCAAATTCGGGGAGTGGCACCCTCAGTAGCCGCACCTCTCCGGCCAGACGCGGGGTGGCTACCTCCAGTATCCCGCTAAACGCCAGAGTCCCCTCTCCCTGTACTTTTGCCTTGAGGTCCAGAGTTGCCTGGGAGGGGGTGGGGCCGGCCAGGTCGGTCCCCCGGAAGGTTTCGATGTCGACCAAAAAATGCGGGATGGCCGGAACCGCCTGGTCTCGAAAATCGAGCTGCAGCCCGGTGACCTTGACTTCGCCAATTCGCCAGGCCAGGGGTGGGACGGGAGAAGCCGGAGCCGCCTGGGGTTCGGTGGCTGGGCTTTCCCGCAGCAGGGTCAGGGGAGATAGCCGTCCAGCGGGGCTGCGGGACAATGCGACCCGGCCTTCCTCCAGGATGATGTTCCCCAGCGAGAGGCCGCGGGTCGGAGCATAGCTGCCCTCAGCCATCCTCAGCCGGGAGATCTCAACTCCTTCTCCGGGAAGAAATTCGGTCCCGAACCCCGCAACCTCCAGGAATCCGCCGGTGACGTTCCAACCCTCCGCCGGGTCGACGGCCAGGTGGGCGCCGGCGGCGAGGGTACCCCGAACCGGCCGCACCAGCCATGGTTCCAGATAGGGATAGTAATCCACCAGGGGGAGGCCCTCCAGATTCAGTTTCGCGGCGAGCTGAAACGGCTGCAGCTGGACCTGGCCGGTCATCTTCCCATGCTCCCCCCGCGCGGAATTGAAGCCGACGGCAAAGGGGGTGGCTGCCGCTTCGTCCCCTCCGCTTTGCAGCCGGCCGAGGTCGATGTCGATATCGGAGAGCTCGGTGGCAAAGCCGAGGGTCGGCAGCCGGTCGACGAGATGCACCCTGCCGCCGCGCAGGCGGGTGGAGACCACCACGATCTGCAGTGGTGGCGTCGAAGGTGCCCGGGTTTCGGGAGGACCGGCGGGGGGGAGGAGGTGCTGCAGATTCCAGAGGCCATCGGCGCCCCGCTCCAGGTGGATTTCCGGATGGTAGGCCGAAAGGGAACCGAGGGTCAGCTTACGGTCGAGAAGGTCGGCCGGATCGAGGTGCGCTTGCAGCAACGGTAAAAACAGCAAGGGCTCCCCTTGCCGGGATGCCACCGCCAACCCGGTCAAGGTCGCGTCTCCGCCGATACGCAGTTCCGGCTTGGTGTTCGGAGAAACCTTGTAGGTCAATTCAATCTCGGTCGCCAACCGCCCCGATCCGACCTGGAACGGCAGGTCGGTCGGCAGATATCCGACGAATTGGACCAGATCGAGGTCGCTGAGCTGTAGTTTGAGAGAGGCATCCAGGGCCTCTGAAAAGGGCTTGAGGCGGCCCTGTGCTTCGATCGGGGAGTTGTCGACCGTGGCGGAGAAGGCGGGAACGACGTAGCGATCGGCGAGGTAGGGAAGGTTGCCGATGACCGGGATGCTGAGCTGCAGATCCTGGACCGTGTGGGTCTGCGGTGGCTGCGCCGCGAGATCGGCAAATTCGATCAGCCCGTCACTGAGGATCAGGTTGTTAAGGGAAAACTGGACCGGCGGGGACGGCTGTTTCGGATTCGCTGGGGAGGGATTCAAAAGGTCAGAGAAGTTGAAATGGTTGGGTCCGTCCCGCCGCAGTCGCAGCGAGGGTCCCTCCAGCTGTGCTTCACGGATGATCGGTGCCCGAGCCCAAAGGGAGCGTAAACTGAAGGCGACCCGCACCCGTCGGCAGGAAAAAAAGGCTTCTCCCGAGGCCCGGCCGCTGAGATTCAGGTCCCTCGCCTCGACGGCCAGGGTCAGGGGATTGAGAGAAAGGGAGCCGATGGTCAGCTCCCGTCCGAAACGTTCCCGGACGGTTTGGGTGGCGGTGGCAACAATCTTTCCCGGCAACCAGAGGCTGAGGATCAGCAGGAGAACGGCCAGCAGGATGAGGGAACCGCCGAGCCGTTTTAGCCAACGCATCATGAGAATCCCTCCCGGTTGGCGAAAGTGTAGCAGAAATCTTCTGCCACGTCGCTCCACCACCGGGTCCGGAGGCGGGCCGGGCAAAAAAGCGCGCTGGCCAGGAGGGATATCCAGCGCGCAAGGTGGGCGGTTGTGAGCAAGTATTTCTCATAACCATCCATGCACATTATACCCCTCCCGGCTGCTGGGCACAATCGGCGGGATCCGGCCAAAATGTTGAAAAAGATGAGACATCGGGGAAATTTTGTGCTAGTTTGGCGCCTTGCAACCTCAATCCCAGCCAGGAGGAACCTTCGATGGGAGTTTTCGACCTTCAGAAAGCCCTCAAGGACTCGATCCAGACCGAAAAGGACGCCATGGATTTTTATCACTATGGCGCCACCAAACTGACCGATGCCAAGGCCAGGGAGACCTTTGAGCTCCTCGCCCGGGAAGAAATGCAGCATGCCCGGATGTTTTACCTGGCTTACAAGGGTGGCGATCTCCCCCCCTTCGACGATTACATCAAGGGGCCTCCAGACACCGATTCCTCTTGGTGGCGGGCCCTGCAGCGGGCGATGCTCGGCGACTTCGACGAACGCAAGGCCATGGAGTTGGCCATCGAACAGGAAGATGCTCTCGAGAAGGTTCTCCGTGCCACGGCAGCTCAAATCGACGATCCGGAAGTCAAGACCATCTATCTGGCCAATGCCAGCAGCACTCACCACCATTTGCTCCTGATCGAAGAGGAGTATGGGGCGATCTTCGGTCGCTCCCGCTAAATCCTCGCACCCTTTGAAACGTTACGGCCCGGCAGGTTGACCTGCCGGGCCGCGCCTATGTTCCCTTCCCCCCGCGATGGTCACTCTGGCCCCAGATCGACCACCGCCCGTCCCCGCAGCTTTCCTTCCAGGATGGCGACGATCTGCGGTTCCAACTCCTGCAGGGTGCAGGGGACGGCCGTCGCTTCCAGCCTGGCGGGCTTCCAGGGACCGGCCAACCGCTGCCAGACCTGCTGGCGGGTCGCCGGCGGACACTGGGCCGAGTCGATGCCGAGGAGGCTGACCCCGCGCAGGATGAAGGGGAAGACGTTGATCGGCAAATCGGGGGAGCCGACCAACCCGCAACAGGTCACCACCCCGCCGTAGCGGGTTCCTTTCAAGATGGCTGCCAGGGTGAGGCCGCCGACAACATCGATCGCCCCGGCCCAGCGTTCCTTCGCCAACGGCCGCTCCGCTCCTTCCAGAACCGACTCTCTCCCGAGCACCTCCGTCGCCCCCAGTCCCGTGAGATACTCGGCTTCGGCGACCTTCCCGGTCGCCGCCGTCACCTGGTAGCCGGCTCGGGCCAGGATCCCCACGGCGAGGCTGCCGACCCCTCCGGTCGCTCCGGTGACCAGGATCGGTCCAGCCTCCGGCAGAATTCCGGCCGCTGCCAGCTTGTAAACCGACAGCCCGGCGGTGAAGCCGGCGGTGCCGAGGATCATGCTCTCCCGAAGGGTCAGGCCCTCCGGCAGCGGCACTGCCCAGGCCGCCGGGACCCGGATGTACTGACCGAAACCGCCGGCCGTGTTCATCCCCAGGTCATAACCGGTCACGATGACCGGATCACCGGGTCTGAAGCGTCCCGAACGATCCTCGGTCACGGTTCCGGCGGCATCGATCCCGGGGGTGTGGGGGTAGCGTTTGGTCACCCCGGGACGGCCGGTGGCGGAGAGGGCATCCTTGAAATTGAGTGACGAATAGCCGACCCGCACCAGCAGCTCCCCCGGCGGCAGATCGGCGAGGGAGCGCTGCTTGATGGCGCGGACAAAGGTTTGCGGGGCGGTTTCCGAAACGACGAGGGCGGTGAAGGTCTGGGATGCCATGGGGGACTCCTCTGGGATGGAGGTTGAGTGATCAGCGGAGACAAAACAGCCCTTTCATTTTCCCATAACCACAGCTATCCTCAAGTCGACAAAGACTTGACAGCTTTCGAACCTCCCCGGTAGCGACTTGGCCGAAATCCCTATTCTTGAACAGCTCGCCCCGGATTGTATGTTGGCAGCACCTTTCTCTCGCTACCTGGAAAAACGCACCGTCCCCGGTCCCTGGCGATTGGAGGGCTGCGCACGCCCGGACTTCGATGCTGCGGTGGTCATTCCGGCGCTGGCCGAAGCGGCCTTTCTGCCGGCGACTTTGGCGAGTCTGGCCCTGAATCCTCCGGATCTGCTGGAGCGGTTTCTGGTGGTGATCGTCGTCAATCACCGCGCCGAGGCCGACTCGGCGGAGGTCGAAGACAACCACCGGCTGCTGGCGTGGCTGAGAGCCGGAGGTCACTCCTCGGCCCTGCGGCTGGCCTGGGTCGATGCCGCCTCGGCGGGCCGCGAATTGCCGCCGGGTGAGGGGGTGGGCCTGGCCCGCAAGCTCGGCTGTGACCTGGCCCTGGCGCGGCTGGCCTGGGGCGGGGCTGCAGAGCCGCTGCTGGTCATGCTCGATGCCGATACCCTGGTCGACGGCGACTACCTGCCGGCTATTGCCGCCCATTTCCGCAGGGTCAAGGCGGGGGGCGCGGTTCTTCCGTTTGCCCACCAGTCGGGCGCAACCGCGGAGCTTGACGCCGCCATCGAGCGCTACGAACTCTACATGCGGGGCTATGTCCTCGGGCTGGTTCTGGCCGGATCCCCCTATGCCTACCACGCCGTCGGCAGTACCATCGCTTGCCGCGCGGCGGCCTACCTGCAGGCCGGGGGGATGAACCGGCGGCAGGCCGGGGAGGACTTCTATTTCCTGCAGCAGCTGGC
The DNA here is from genome assembly GCA_038317685.1 of Desulfuromonadales bacterium. Classification (GTDB taxonomy): domain Bacteria; phylum Desulfobacterota; class Desulfuromonadia; order Desulfuromonadales; family DDH964; genus JBBQBQ01. Next base: position 4,873 of record JBBQBQ010000197.1, read on the forward strand.
CAAGACCAGTGGGGTGGCTGCGCTGACCGGAACCTTGGTGCGTCCGGCGGCCCGGCTTTCCCGGCGGGTCCCCTTCGGCACCGGGGCGAGCCTGCACAAGCAGTTGGCCGGGGGAGCACACGTGATCCAGTGCCATCCGGCGGCCGCCTTCGACCGGCTTGGTGCCTGGCTGGCAATGGGGACGGCCGCCGGACCAGACCTCCCCGGGGTTGAACTGCTGCGTCGGGCGGGGGCGATCGACCCGGCGCTGGGGGTCTTTCTCCACGAGTTGGGACTGCCGGCGATTTGGGATCGGTTACGGCAGACCCACCGTCATCCGGCAGCGTTGCGGAGGGCCTTCCATGGCTGGTTCGATGCTCTGCGCAGCCGACAGTTGTTGCACCGGCTGGCCGGCGGTTCCTGCCCACTGGAACCCCCCGAGACCGCCCTGCCGCCGCTGTTGGCCCGGGCTGGTCTGCCGGGGACCGGCGAGATCGGCAAACAACTTGCAATGTTGAGGTTTTTGCAGAACGGTCCCTCGGCGGGGTCCGCCGACTGAGCCTCCGACACCGATGGCCGGCATCGGTCCCGGTTTTCCACCCCCTGCCACGGAGTAGCGTATGGACCAGGATCAGCATCTCGTGGGCGAGGATCAGCGCGGATTTCTGCGGGTCCCCCTGATCGTTTACCGGATTCGCCTTGACGACGGCCGCCGCTCCTTCTTCGGCTACAGCTGCAATATCGGCCGCGGCGGTCTTTTCATTTCCACTGTCAGCCCCCGGGAGCCGGGGAGCCGCTTCGCCGTGGAAATCCCCCTCCCGCCACCGTTCCAGCGTCTGCTGCGTTGCCACTGCGAGGTCACCTGGACTCGCCCTTACGATCCCCGGTCTACCCAACCACCGGGCATGGGTTTGAAGTTCCTCGACCTTGCCGACGCCGATGGCGAGGCCCTGGAGGCCTGGATCAAGACCTTGCCCGAATGAACCGTTGGCTCCTTGCTGCCGGGCCGGTCGGGTCACGCTCGGTTGACACTCAATTGTAACAAGGGAGGTTTCGATGCGTGGTTTGCTCCTTCGCTGGCTGATTCTGACCGCGGCGATTCTGGCCGCGGCGCACCTTTTCAACGGCATTGCGGTGACCGGTCTGGCCGCCGCGGTTTGGGCCGCAGCTCTCCTCGGAATCCTCAACGCCTTTCTGCGCCCTCTCCTCCTCCTGATTACCCTTCCCATCAACATCCTGACCCTCGGACTCTTCACCTTTGTCGTCAATGCCCTCCTTTTGTGGATGGTTTCGGGGCTCTTCGGCGGCTTGGTGGTGAATGGCTTTGCCGCGGCCCTTATCGGCTCCCTGGTCATCAGCCTGGTCAGCTGGCTGCTGACGGCGCTGATCGATGGGCGGGGACAGGTCGAGGTCATCTCCTTGCGCCGGAGCGGCAAAGATCGCTGGGAATGATCAGCGAGGCGGTATCCATGAACTGAACCTCGTGCTGCCCAGCCACGGTTGTCGGGGGAGCGCCGGGAGGCCCGGCCTCGGGAGAATCGGTGATCCCCTGTTTCTTTGGGCTCAGGACCAGGCGTCGTCCCGGGGGAATTTTGGTCTTTTAATCCGCCTCTCGCCATCGCGCCCCGGGCACAGCGGGCTCCCGAGAGGGGGAAGGATGGGTGAACTACCC
>JBBQBQ010000198.1:0-6510 GCA_038317685.1 Desulfuromonadales bacterium
CTCCCGGGCGATGTTGCGCACTTCGTCGGGGGTCCGGGCCAGCTTCACCCCGCCCCCCTTGCCCCGCCCGCCGGCATGGATCTGCGCCTTCACCACCCACGGCCCATCGGCCAGACGCTTCGCCCAGTCCCGCGCCGACGCACTGTTGTAGCAGACGTGCCCGTCGGGGACGGTCACGCCGTACTTCCTGAGAATCTCCTTCGCCTGGTACTCGTGGATGTTCATGTTTCGCCTTCTCAAGGAAAGGGTTTGGGCCTATTAGCCCCCGGCGATGTGGTTGCGGGGGCTGGAGCCGGTCAGCGATTTGCCAGCTTTTCGACCAGGGCCGGGATGACCGCCTTCAGATCCCCGACCACCAGGACGTCGGCGACCTCGCCGATCGGCGCATCTTTGTCGGTGTTGATCGCCACGATAAACTCCGACTTCTTCATCCCCGCCAGGTGTTGGATCGCTCCCGAGATGCCGCAGGCGACATAGAGCTTCGGCGCCACCGTCTGCCCGGTGGAGCCGACCTGCCGGTTGTGCGGCGCCCACCCCGAATCGACGACCGGCCGGCTCGCCCCGTACTCCCCGTGCAGGGCCTTGGCGAGGGACTCGATGATCGCCAGGTTCTCAGGCTTGCCGATGCCGCGCCCGGCGCTGACGATCACCTCGGCCTTGGAGAGGTCGACCCCGCCCGCTTCGGCGGCTTCGAATCCGAGGAACTCCACGCTGCCGCCGCCGGGGACGGCGAGGGTTTCGACCTGGGGGGTGCCGGTGGGGAGATCGGTCGGGCTGAAGGCCCCCGCCTGCAAGGTGACGATCGTCACCGGCCCCGTGGCTTGCACCGTCCGGCGCAGCTTGGCATTACAGACCGGGACGAGGTAACCGCCGTCGGCAAGGCCGATGACCTCGGAGATCTGCGGGGCTTTGAGACTCGCCGCCACTCGGGGAGCGAGGTCCCAGCCGTAACTGGAGTGGCTGAAGACGATCAGGTCGGGTTGCTCCTTGGCGATCGTTTGCAGCAGGAGTTGTTTGTGGACTTTGGGACGGTATTCGCCGGCCTCGGCGACGTCGGCGAGGTAAACCGTTCCGGCAAAGGCCGGCAGTGAGTTCGGACTGCCGACCAGGAAGATGGCGCAGTCGGCCCCGAGGGATTGGGCGAAGGTAAGGGTCTCGTAGCTGGAGGGGAGAAGTTTCCCCTGACGGGATTCGGCGACCAGCAAGGCTTTCATCGGATCTCTCCTTAATTCAATACCGTGGTTTTGGTCTTCAGAATGCCGATCAACTGTTCGGCCAGGCTGGCGGCATCCCCTTCAAGGACCAGGGCGCCCCCCTTCTTCTCCGGGTAGGCAACCTTGACGGTACTGCTCAAGGAGGCCGGGGCGGCGGCCGGCAGGATGGCGAGGTCCTTCTTCTTGGCCTTCATGATGTTCGGCAGCGTCGGATACCGGGGCGTATTCAGCCCCAGCTGGCAGGTAAAGAGGGCCGGCAGGCGGACCTTGATGATCGCCTTCTGCCCCCCTTCGAGTTCCCGCCGGACGGTGACCGCCCCGTCGCCGTAGACAAAGCCGACGATGGTAGAGACCGCATCGATGCCGAGGAGTTCGGCGAGGATCAGGCCGACCTGGGCGCTGCCGCGATCCTGGGACTGCATGCCGGTAAAGATCACGTCGAAGTTCTCGGCCCTCGCGTAGGCGGCGATCGCCGAGGCGACGGCGAAGGGGTCCTTTTCATGGCTCTGCTCGTCCTGGAGATGGACGCCACGATCGGCCCCCATGGCCAGGGCTTTCTTGATCGGCTCCCTGACCCGTTCGGGGCCGAGGCAGAGAACGACCAGTTCCCCTCCGGTCTGCTCCTTTAGCTGTACCGCCTGCTCGACGGCAAATTCGTCATATTCGTTCATCCGCCAGGCCAGGTCCTGGTCGCTGTACCAGGTCCCGGCGGCGTTGAGTCTGAACTTCGATTCCAGGTCGGGAACCTGCTTGACGCAGACGAGGATTTTCATGGTCTTCTCCTTGAATTGAGGCTCTTCATGATTCCCAGGCTTCCCAGAATTCCCATGACTCCCATGGGAATTCTGGGAAGCCTGGGACCTATGGGAAAGACTCTTTAAAGCCTTTCCGCCAACAATTCCGCCAGATCCTTCGGCGCCAGCGACTCCTCGAAGCCGGCCCCCTTGATGCCGTCTTCGAACATCGTCAGACAAAATGGGCAATTGGAGACGAGGAGCGGCGCTTTGGTCGCGGCGGCCATCTGCGCGCGCTTCTCGCTGATGCGCGTCCCCAGCTTCTCCTCGGCGAGGATCCGCCCTCCCCCGGCGCCGCAGCAAAAAGACTCCAGGCCGTGCTTCGCCATCTCCGTCACGGTGCCGCCGGCGGCTTTGAGCAGGTTTCTGGGCGCCGTGAAGATGTCATTGTAGCGGCCGAGGTAGCAGCTGTCGTGATAGGTGCAGGCGAAGGCGGCGGCCTTGATGCTCAGCGGCCCCTCCGTGACCAGCCGCTCGAGAAAGGTCGTGTAGTGCTCGACGGGGGCCGAAAGACCCAGGTCCCGGTAGTCGCGGCTTAAGGTGTGGAAGCAATGCGGGCAGCTGGTGACGATCAGCGGCACTCCGTAGCCCTTGATCAACTCGATATTCTCCTGGGCGAGCATCTGATAGAGGTACTCGTTGCCGAGCTTGCGCATCGGCTCGCCGCAGCACTTCTCCTCCTTACCGAGAAGACCGACCTTAAGCCCGGCGGCCTGGCAGAGCTTGACGAAACTTTTGGCGACCTTGATGTTGCGCTTGTCGAAGGATGCGTAGCAGCCGACGAAGTAAAGGAGATCGACGGCCGGGTCCTCAGCGAGGGTCTTGATGCCGAGCTCCGCGGCCCAGTCGCCGCGCATCGCGTAGCCCATCCCCAGGGGGTTGCCGTTGACCTCGGTGGCCTCGAGAGCCTTCTGGACTTCCTCGCCGGGGAATTCCCCTTCCATCAGCACCAGATTGCGGCGCATGTCGATAATCTTGGGGACGTGCTCGATCGTCGCCGGGCAGATCTCCTGGCAAGCCCGGCAGGTGGTGCAGCTCCACAGCGCCTCGGGGGTGACGGTGGCGATCAGGCCGGCCTCCGGACTGTCGAAGGCGACCTGCTGGATGCGGTTGACCACCTCCATCGGCGACAGGGGTTTCTCGGTCGCGAAGGCGGGACAGCGGTCCTGGCAGCGTTTGCAGTAGGTGCAGGCGTCGCTGTCGAGGAGGTCTTTCCAGGTCAAATCCGCAATCGCGGCGACCCCGAAATGGTCGGCCGACTCGTCCTCCAGATCGAGGGTGACGAGGCTCCCCTTGGGGCGGCGATCGGCAAAGACGTAGTTGACGGGGGTCGTCAACAGGTGCCGGAAGCGGGTGAAGGGGATGGCGACGAAGAAGCAAAGAACGAGAGCGAAGTGGAACCACCAGGTGGCGATGTGCAGTGTCCGCAAGCCCGCCTCACTCATTCCGGCGAGACCCTGGGCAAAGAGCAGTCCGACCGGCGACCAGTAGGAAAGATCGGTGCCGAGTTCGGTGACCGCCATGCGCGCCCCTTCGACGACGAAACCGGTGACGAGGATGGCGAGCAGGAGTCCCTGCATCAGGGCGTTGTCGCGAACCGTCGGCAGCCCCGCCGGGCGCAGGAGGTAGCGGCGCACCGCCAGTCCCAGCAGCATGACGATGGCAACCAGGCCGGCGAGGTCGAGGACCAGGGAGAAGCCGAGATAGAAGGTCCCCTTGAGGAACCTGATGTCGAAGAGGGGATCGAGGAAGTCGGCCTGGACGAAGACCAGGGTGGTGCCGATGGTCAGCAGGACAAAGCCGAAGAAGAAGAGGCCGTGGGCGCTGCCGGCCCCGGGCACGCGCAGCACCAGCGACTGGCTGAAAACCCGTCCGAGAGCAGAACGAATCCGCCCCGGCAGATCGTCGCAGCGGGCGAGGTCCCGACCCTGCCGGTAGACCTTGGTGCGCCGCCGGAACCCCCAGAAAAGGACGCCGAAAGCGGCGAAGGCCAGCAGATACATCGGCACCAGGACCGAATGTCCGACGTTCCAGTAAATTTCCCGGGTCAACTCCATGCCCTTCATCTCCTCAGCGACCGGTGTTCAGGGGGGCGCTCAAACCCGTTCCAGGACGACGGCCAAGCCCTGACCGACCCCGATGCAGAGGCTGACGATCGCGTAGCGGTCCCCGCTGCGCTGCAGCTGGCGGGCGGCGGTCAAGGCCAGCCGGGCGCCTGAGGCTCCCAGAGGATGGCCGATAGCAATGGCGCCGCCGTTGGGGTTGACGCGGCTGTCGTCGTAGCCAAGCCCGAGGAGTTTCAGGCAGCCGAGCATCTGGGCCGCGAAGGCCTCATTGATCTCGATGAGGTCCATCTGCTTCAAGCTCAGCCCGGCCCTGCCCAGGGCCTTGTTGATGGCATCGACGGGGCCGAGCCCCATGATCCGCGGCTCGATCCCCGAGGCGGCCCCGGCCAGGACGCGGACCATCGGCCGGACACCGGCCTGTTCGCCGGCCTTGAGGCTGGCGACGAAGAGAGCGGCGGCGCCGTCGTTGACCCCCGAAGCGTTCCCGGCCGTGACCACCCCGCCGGGAAAGAGGGGTTTCAGGGCGGCCAGGGCCTCATAAGTCGACTCCGGCCGGGGATGTTCATCCTCGGCGATCACCAGCGGCGGGGTCTTGCGGCCGGTCGGAACCGAGACCGGATGGATTTCCCCCTGGTAAAAACCGGCCGCCTTGGCGGCGGCGTACTTGGCCTGGGAGCCGGCAGCGAAACGGTCCGAGTCCTCGCGCCCGAGATCGAGTTCCTTGGCGACATTTTCCGCCGTCTCCGGCATCGGCCAGTTGCCGTAAGTCGCATCGAGCTTGGGATTGGGGAACCGGGTGCCGATGGTGGTGTCGTAAATTTCCGACTTGCGGCTATAGGCGGCGTCGGCCTTGGCCATGACGAACGGAGCCCGGGTCATGCTCTCGACACCCCCGGCGAGATAGATGTCCCCCTCTCCGCAGCTGATGGCCCGAGCCGCGTCGAGGATCGCGGCGAGGCCGCTGGCGCAGAGGCGGTTGACGGTCTGCCCCGAGACGCTGGCCGGAAGCCCGGCGAGAAGCAGGGCGTGGCGGGCGACGTTGCGGTTGTCCTCGCCGGCCTGGTTGGCGCAGCCGAAGATCACATCTTCGATCTGGTCGGGGGCAAACGGGGAGCGCGCCACCAGGGCTCTGATAACTTCGGCCGCGAGGTCGTCGCTGCGGACGGTTGCCAGGCCGCCGCCATGGCGGCCGATGGCGGTGCGCAGGCCGTCATAGATATAGGCATCGAGCATGAATCACCTTCCTTCGGGAGTGAGTAGGGACACCTGCAGGTCGGCCCGCCGCCGCAGCCAGGGGCTCGGCCGGTAGCGGGGATCGCCGGAAAGTTCAAAGATGTTATTCAGAATCCGTAAGATCCGGCCCGGGCCGAGGTGATCGCCGTAGGCCAGCGGCCCTTTCGGATAGCCGAGGCCGAGGACCACGGCCCGGTCGATATCCTGGGGATTCGCCACCTGCTGCTGGGCCATGTCGCAGGCAATGTTGACGACGGTCGCCAGAACCCGCTGGGCAACGAAGCCGGTGCTGTCGGCGATCACCGAGACCGGCACCCCGTCGCTGCCGAGCAGGCCGTGGGCGGCCCGCTCCATCGCTGCGCCGGTCACCGGAGTGGTCATCAGGGTGCGCCGCCGGTCGAAGCCGAGGAGCGGATCGATGGCGACGGTGCGGGTCGGGTCGAGCCCTTCGGCGAGGGCCGCGGCGGTCGCGTCGAGCCCGAGGGGAGCGACCAGACAGAGGCTGCCTTCCGCCGGCTGGTTGCCGGCGTCGAGGACCCCGCCGAGGCCTTCGACCAGGCGAACCAGGGCGCCATGGGTCTCGGCGCAGGCGCGGCTGACCCAGACCCGGGCCGGCCGCTCGGCGGGGAGCGGGACGGCCGGGAACTCTTCGGGCTGATTGTTCTGGTACCGGTAAAACCCGCGGCCGGTCTTGCGGCCAAGGACGCCGGCGACCACCCGCTGCTGGGCGAGGGGCGAAGGACGGTAGCGCGGTTCCTGGTAGAACTGGTGATAGATCGATTCGATGACCGGATGGGTCACATCGAGGCCGGTCAGGTCCATGAGCTCGAAGGGCCCCATGCGAAAGCCCGCCGCCTCGCGCAGGATGCGGTCGATCTCATGGAAGGGGGCGACCGATTCCCCGAGAAGCCGGAAGGCCTCGGTGACATACCCGCGACCGGCATGGTTGACGATGAAACCGGGGGTGTCCTTGGCCCGCACCGGCTGGTGCCCCATGCGGGTCGCCAGGGCGGCCAGGAAGTCGCCGACCCGGGGGGCGGTCAAAAAGCCGTCGATCACCTCCACCACCTTCATCAGCGGCACCGGATTGAAGAAGTGGAAGCCTCCGACCCGCTCCGGCTGCCGGCAGGCGGCAGCGATCGCCGTCACCGACAGGGAAGAGGTGTTGGTGGCCAGCAGGCAGTAGATCGGAAGAGCGTCGTG
>JBBQBQ010000199.1:0-6494 GCA_038317685.1 Desulfuromonadales bacterium
CAATCGCCAGCTCCCGGTAAAAATCGACGAGACGAGCCCGGAACTCCGCCGGCAACGGCGGCTGTTTCCCCCCCGTCCGGCCCAGGGCCTCGGAGAGTTCCGCCAGCAGTTCGGGAGCGAGGACGCGCCGCAGCGCCTCCGTCACGCCCCGGTAGCGCCAGCGCCGCAGCTCCGCGTCGAGGTCGGGGACCCCCCGGCCGTCGAGTCGCCGGCAGAGTTCGGCCCAGGTGCCATCGGGGTCGGGCTGGGAACGGATCCCGAAATAGACCCGGTATTCGTAGGAGCCGAGCTGCAGATGGAGCCCATCGCCGGTCAGGTCGGCGGTCGGCCGCAGATATTCGTGGCCGCTGCGGTGTTCCCGGCAGCGCCAGAGGGGGGCCGAGGCCGGGTCGAGGCCGAGGGCCGCGGCCAGGCCGATGCGGCGTGGTCGCAATTCGCCGCCGGCGTCCGCCACTGCTTTAGGGACGGAGGTGCGGAGCCAGCCGCCGGTGTCGCTGCCGCAGTTGTGGTAGACAACCAGGGTTCGCTCGCCCCCGCGGGCGTTGGAGAAGGCGAAGACATCCTCGTTGACATGGCCGCCGCTCTCGAAATCGTAGAGTTCGAATTCGGCCGCTTCGCTGAAGAGGTGGCGGCGGCGCAGCAGGGGGCAGATCAGCGCTTCGTGATGGGCGATGAAAGCCTCGTCCGGCGCCTCGTCCCAGTAGGCCCGCTGGTATTCCATGCCGTACTTTTCACGCAGCCCTTCGATCTGGCCGTGGCCGAACATCGGCAGCCCCGGCAGGGTGGCGAGGAGGACTGCCACTCCGAAGTACTTGTCCGCCTTGCCGAACTGCTCGACGGAGGTCTCTTCGTCGGGGTTGTTCATGAAGTTGACGTAGCGTTTGAGAATCTCCGGATTGAACTCGAGGACGTTCTTCAGGACGCTGCGGTATTTGGCGTTCTCCTCGGCCTTGAGCATGTTCATGAAGGCACTGTTGTAGACGCGGTGCATCCCCAGGGTCCGTACGAAGAACCCTTCCATCAGCCAGAAGGCTTCGGCCAAAAGGAGGGTGTCGGGGACCTCGGCGGCGACCCGGTCGACGACCTCCCGCCAGAATTCGACCGGGAAAACGGTTTCGAAGTCATCCCGGGACAAAGCGTGCTCGGCGCGGCTCGGCACCCCGGCGGCGCCGCCGGGGAAGGGGTACCAGAGGCGTTGGAAGTGACGCTTGGCGAGGGTCATGGCGGCGTCGAAGCGGATGATGCGGAAGCGCCGGGCGACCTGGATGATGGTGCGGATCATCGCCTCGCGCACCTCGGGGAGGAGGAAATTCAGCTGGGCGGTATCGTTCCACGGCATGTGGGTGCCGTCGTTGCCGTGGTAAAGGAAACGCACTTCCCCATTGCGCCGATCGCGGCGCTGAAAGACCACCGCCGCATCCGAATGGTTCCAGTAACCGTCCTCGATGCGAACCTCGATCGCCGGGTCGGAGGAAAGATCGGGGCCGGTAAAGCGGTAGGCCGGATAGGGTGGATGGTCGACCTGGATGAACCAGTCGGGATGTTCCCGGGTCCAGCGGGAGTCGATGCCGGTGTGGTTGGGAACGACATCGCAGGCGAGCCGGATGCCGCGCTGGCGGCAGCGGTCTTCCAGGATCGCCAGGGAGCCGTCACCGCCGAGGTCGTCGGCGACCACATAATCCTCCAGGGAGTAGGCTGAGGCGACCGCCTCGGAGTTTCCCATGCGCTGTTTGATGACCGCACTGGCGGGGGAGCGCCGCCACAGACCGATCAGCCAGAGGGCGGAAAAGCCCCAACGGGACATCCGGTCGAGTTCCGATTCGGGGATCTGGTCGAGGCGGCGGATGTCCCGGCCATGGCGGCGGGAGAGCTGGTCGAGCCAGACGTAGACCGATTTGGCGACGAGGACCGCGCTGCTCATCCAGTCGGCGTCGCGGGAAAAAGCCTCCGGTTCGTCAAAGCCGGCGGCGCCGAAGGTCGGCACCGGTGCTGGTCCCGGTGCTCCCCCCCGCCGCTGTTCTTCCTCGCCAAGGATGGCCCAGGCGATGTCCAGGGTGGCGAGAAGCTCCGGCGGCAGCAGTGCCGCCCAATGCTCCCGGATGAAGCGCAGCTGTCCCTCCAGGGAATCGGGGGCGGCTCGCAATGGGGCGGTGAGTCGATCGAGGAGGGAGCCGCCGAGGAGTCCCGGTGCCCCGATTCCGGCGAGGCAGCCATCGAGTTCCGCCAATAAGGCCCGCCAGGGGCAGGCGGCATCGAGCTCAGCCGGGTTGAAGAGGGGGGAATAGGGGGCGGCGGCCCGGTTGGTCGACTGCACGGCCAGGACCAGCAGTTCGGTGACCGTTTCGCCGGGCCGGCCGGGGACGGCCAGTACCTCCTCGGGGGGGCGCCTGGCGTCCGGCGCCAGGGGGGGAAAGAAGCTCACGAAGTTTCGCAGGGTCGGCGCCAGGGCCGGCAGCGGCCGGCGGATGCCGGCCAGGACCACACTGGTCGTCTCGATCTGCGCCTCGCGGGCCGTCAGGTAGCGATGGATGAGGTGTCGCTGGGCGGTGCAGAGGAGGGCGAGCAGGTTGAGTCGTCCGGCGCCGGCCGGGGTGGCGGGAGCGGCGGCGGGGAGGGCGGCGGCGATTTGGCGAAGGGCATAGAGGCGGCGCGCCCTGGCCGGACGCAAGGTCGCGGCGGCCAGGCGCAGTTCCCGGCGAGCCCGGGCACTGACCGGTACTCCCAGGGGGAAATAGCGGTTCACGGTTTCTGTCGTATCGGGCATGGCAGGCTTTCGTCGGATTCGTCCCGGGGCCGAAGGCCGCCGGGCGGAAGGGTTTCAGGTGCGGTTCAAGGGAGCACGCTCAGGTCGGCGTCTCGCAAATGGCGGGCGGCCGTCTCGGGGGGGGTCGGATTCATGTAGAAGCCGGTCCCCCATTCGAAGCCGGCGATTTTGGTCAGTCGGGGCACCAGCTCGAGATGCCAGTGAAAATCCCTGGCCAGGGTCTGCCAGTATTCGGGGTGGTCAGCCCGGGGATGCACCGGTGGGGCGTTGTGCAGGAACAGGTTGTACGGTGGATCGTGCAGGACCGTGCGCAGCCGCAGCAGGGTATCCTTGAGGGCGACCGCCAACCCCTCCAGTTCGGCGTCATCGAGGGTCGCGAAGTCGTGGCTGTGCTGCAGCGGCGCCAGCCGCAGTTCAAAGGGGGAGACCGAGGCGAAGGGGGTGAAGACCAAAAACCTCCCGTCGTTGCGGACCACCCGCACCCCCTCCTGCTGTTCCTGGGCAAGGATGTCGCAGATCATGCAGCGCTCCCGGTGCTTGAAATAGTCGCGGCACGCCGCCAGCTCGGTGACCGCCACCGGCGGCGTGATCGGCAGGGCGATCAGCTGGCAGTGGGAGTGGGGGATGGCGGCGCCGGCCTCGAGCCCGTGGTTCTTGAAGAGGAGCAGGTAACGGAACCGGACATCCCCCCGCAGGTCGAGGAGCCTGGCCCGCCAGGCCCGCAGCACCTCGACGATTTCTCCCAGGCTGAGCTGGGCCAGGTGACGGTCGTGGTCGGGACTCTCGATGATGATCTCGTGGGCGCCGACCCCGTCCATGACCTCGTAGAGGCCGTGGGAGCGCAGTTCCAGACTCCCTTCGATGCGCAGTACCGGGTATTTGTTGGGGATCACCCGCACTTGCCAGCCGGGAGCGTCGGCCGGACTCCCCGCCGGCCGCAGGGCATAGACCTCGTGGGGGGTGCGGCTCTCATGACCGTAGCAGAAAGGGCAGGCGCTCAGGTTCACCTGCTCCCGCTCGGCGAAATAATCGCCCGGGCCGCGACCTTCGTTCTTGGTGATGATGACCCAGCTGCGTTTCAAGGGGTCCCAGCGGAGTTGGGACATGGCGTCTCACCTTCGATGCTTAAAGGATCGGTCTGGTTCGGGGCACTGAAAAATTATCCCTGAGCCTGGTTTTTAAGAAGCTCGACCTTCCAGCTTTCGACCTTCTGCCGGTAACTCGCCAGCAGTTGCTCGGCCCGGCGGGGGTCGGCCGCCTCGACGACGATATGGACCAGTGGGCGGTGCTGGTCGGGGAGGACCAATGCCCAGGCGCCGTCTAATTCGACTTTGACGCCGTCGGTAAAGGAGGCGACGAGATCGACGGAATCCTCGCTCATGCGCCGCATGATCCCCCCCTTGAGATCCCAGGAGCAGGGGAGCTGCAGGTGCAGGTAGGGGCGGTACGGCACCGCCCGGCGCGTCTCGCCGAGGCTGCGGCCGGTGCGGACGACCAGTTCCAGGGTCTTGGCGGCGGTGAAGAGGGCATCGAAATTCGGCTGAAAAGAGGGGAAGGCAAAGCGGCCGTCCAGCGCCGCGGTGAACCGGGTCTGCCCCTCGCGGCCGGCCTCGACCAGGGAGCGCCCGTCGCTCTTGGTCCGCTTCACCGTCATCCCCGCTTCCAGGGTCAGTTCCTCCACTGTCATCGGCGCCGCCACCGGGATCGCCACGCTGCCGCCGTGCTCGGCCTTGCAGACCAGGGCGGTGAGGGTCGTCACCGCCTCCAGGTCGGTGAGGACCACGCCGGTCTCGTCGATGAGCTTCAGGCGCTCGCCGGAGGGGCCGAGCCAGAAACCGGCGGTGGCGCCGAGGGTGGCGACGATGGCGGAGAGCTGCTGCATCGACCGCTGCACCTGCTCCGGGCTGCTGCCGGTGCGGCTCTCCTGGAGGTGGGAGTTGAGTTCGATGACGTCACAGCCGAGCTCGGTGAGGAGTCCCGGCAGCAGGTCGCCGGCCGGTGAATGGTTGCTGTCGATGACGACCTTGGGGGCGTTCTTGCGCAGCACCTCCCGGTCGAGGGCGCGCAGGAAGCCTTCCCGATAATAGTCGTAGATGCGCGGGATCTCCGAGATCCCCCCCGGTTCGGAGAAGTGGACCCGGCGGAAGTTCTCCTTGTAGAAGACCCGTTCGATCCCCTTGGCCATCGACGAGGAGACCTCGTTGCCGTCGCCATCGAAGCAGATGATCTCCGTCGCCGCCGGGTCTTCCGGGGATTGGCGGAAATGGATGCCGCCGACTTCGCCGAAGGTTGCCAGCTTGTAGCGCAGGACCGGCAGGGAGATCATCTTGGCGTCCCGAACGTTGATTCCCGCCGAAAGGAGTCCCCCGACGAAGGAGCGCTTGAGCATCCGCGAGGCACGAATGGCGTCGCGGCCGGCGAGGACGAAGGAATCCTTGGGGAGGGTCGAGCCGTAGGCGGCGCCGAGCTTGGCGGAGAACTCGGGGGTCAGCTCGACGTTGGTCAGGCCGCGCACCACCGCACCTTCGAAGAGGCTCTTGCGCCACTTTTCCCCCCAGATCAGGTTGGTGGTGACGATCGCTCCCCCCTCGATGACCTTGCGTGGCCAGACCTTGACGTCCTTCTTGATGAAGGCCTCGTCGCCGATGGTGGTCTCCTCGCCGATGATGGCCCCCTCCTCGATCGTCACCCCTTGCCCGGCCCGTACGTTGTGGCAGAGGACCGCGCCGCGGATGCGGCAGCCGCGTTTCAGATAAACGTTGTCCCAGAGGACCGCATCTTCCAGGTCGGCGTCGTCCTCGATGACACAGTTGCGGCCGACCACGCAATTCTTGAGGCGCGCTCCGCCGAGGAGCTGGGTATTGTCGCCGAGGACAACCATCCCCTCCAGCCTCTCCTCGGCTCCGGGAGCGATCTGGACTTCCTCGCCGAGAAAGAAGCTCTGGCGGACGGCGCGTTCCGGAATCTGCACCAGGATGCGGCCGGCGGCGATGTCGTGGCAGGCGTCCAGGTAGGCGTCGGTGTTGCCGATGTCGGCCCAGTAGCCCTGCAGGGTACAGCCGAAGAGGGGTGCCTTGTCCGCCAGCATCTGCGGGAAGACGTCTTTGGCCCAGTCGCGATTCTCCCCGGCCGGGATCAGCTCCAGAACCTCCGGTTCGACAACGTAGATACCGGTGTTGATGGTGTCGGAGAAGACCTCCCCCCACCCCGGTTTCTCCAGGAATTTGCTGATCCGGCCCTCCTTGTCGGTGATCACCACCCCGAACTGCAGCGGATCCTTGACGCTGGTCAGGGTGATGGTCGCCTGAGCCTGCTTCTCCTCGTGAAACTGCAGGGCGCGGGAAAGATCGATGTCGGTGAGGAGGTCGCCGCTGATGATCAGGAACCTCTCGGTCAGGTACTTGGCGGCGGCCTTGACCGCTCCGGCGGTCCCGAAATCCTCCAGCGGCGTGACGTAGGTGATGTGTACTCCGAACTCGCTGCCGTCGCCGAAGTAGTTCTTGATGATCTCCGGCTGGTGGTAGAGGAGCAGGACCAGATCGTCGATGCCGTGGCGCTTGAGCAGGCCGATGATGTGCTCCATGATCGGCCGGTTGAAGAGCGGGATCATCGGCTTGGGGAGGTTGATGGTCAACGGCTGGATGCGGGTGCCGAACCCGCCGGCCATGAGGACTGCCTTCATAAAGATTCTCTCCAGTCATCTTGAATCGGCGCACGGGGTGGGGCAGCC
>JBBQBQ010000200.1:0-6386 GCA_038317685.1 Desulfuromonadales bacterium
CGATGATCTTGTCAGGGGTTTTTTTCATTGGTTCATCGCTCCCGGGGCGAAGTAGGTTTCGGCCAACTTAAGCACCGGCCATGCCCTTGTCAACTGCAGCAGGAAAGGAATGTCGAAATCAGAAGCGATGGCGCAGGGCCAAATGGAAGGCGACGTCGGGGGCGGTCGCAACCGCAATGTCTTCGACCGCGGCCAGATCGAGAAAGACCGTGCCGGGGAGGAGCAGGGAGCCGCCGATGGCCAACTGCAGTGAGGGATTGTCGAGTTGGGCCAGTTCGCTGTCTCGGTACAGGCCGGTCAGTCCGTCGAGCTGCAGCTGCAGGGTCAGCCAATTGAGGGGGCGCCAGCCGGCGCCGAGGTGACCGTATCCGGCCAGGCGGCGCTGCTGGCCGGGGAGGATGTCGCCGGGGGAGAGGTAGGCCAGGCCGAAGCCTCCGTAGAGGCCGACGTCCCCCTGGGGGGTGGCGGTCCCGATATCGCCGGCCAGGCCGACGGCGAGATCGGCTCCCCCGCTTCCCAACAGACGCGCGCTGTCGCCGGTCGGCAGCTTCAGCGCGACTCGCAGCGCCATGGCCCGCGGAGCGTCTCCGGGGGTGTCGAGGAACTGCCAGGCGCCGTTCAGAGTGATGTCGCCGAGGCCGCCGGAACTGCGCTGGAAATCGAGGCGGGTTTCGCCGTTGCGGACATAAAGGTAGTGGAGGCGGTTGCGGGGGGCCTGATCGCGAGCATTTGCCTGAAGGCCGAAGGTGTTGTGCCAACCGTCGATGAACCGGTCGAGAAAGCCACCCCGCTGGGCGACGTAGGGGACTTCGACTCCGGCCTCCAGGTCGTGGCCGAGCCCGACTTTAAGATCGAGGGTGAGGCGGGTGCTCTCCCCGTCGAGAAGGAGCGTTTCTTTGATCTCCGCCTCGTCGGCAATGTTGTTCGCCAGGTCGTAGCGCAGCGCGGCGGCGACCCCGCCGGCCGGCACCACCCGCGCTCCGGCGGCGGCCGGCAGGCCGTAGACCTGCGCCAGGGGACTCTGGTTGCGGGTCGCCAGCGGTTCTATCGGCGCCGCCAGGGTCGCGGTCGCGCAGCAGGTCAGTGCCAGGATCGAAAGTGAACAAAGCGTCGTGGTTCGCATCGGCCCTATTTACCCGAGTCCCGCCTGGGCGAGGGAACCGCGCAGCCGGATGTTGTAAATGCCGTCCCGGCCCGGCTGGGCGAGGAGACCGAGGAGGTCGCGAAGGGCCTGATCCAGATTCGGAGCCGGCTTCACTCCCAGGGTCAGGTTGGCCCGACTGAGGCCGAGGGGGCTGGCCAGCATGATCTGGCCTTCGCCGCTGAGCTGCAGGTCGCCTCCGCTCGATTCGAGCTTCTGGACCTCCAGCACCTTCCCCTGCCCCTTCATCGTCAGAGTGACGGTGCCGATGGGAAGGTTGTCGCGGGCGGAGCCGAAGTCCTTGAGTCCTTCCAGGGTCACCCCGGTCAGGGTTAACTCCAGGCGGCTTTCGGTCTTTTCTCCGAGGGGCCAGGCGCCGCGAAAGATGGCACTCTTCAAGGTCCCGCTCGCCTTGAGCTTGCCGTTGGCGGTGAGGGGGACGGTGAGAGGGAAGGCCTCCGCACTCCCCTCCAGGGAGCCGTTGCGACGCCATTCCAGGTTCAGGGCGCCGTCCTTGCGGTGCGCCGTCAGCTCCAGCCCGGGCTGGCCTGAGAGGAGTGCGCCCCACAACGGCTTGACGGTGACTTCCGCAAGGGGCGAAAGGAGCCCCGGCGGCAGGCCGCCGGCGATATCAACCCCCTCGACCCGCAGCCCTGGGGGGACAGTCAGGGTCAGGCGCTTGAGGTGGACCTGCCAGGAGGTGCGGGCGGAGAGCTCCCGTTCCAGGCGATCCTTGAGGAGATCGACGGGGCAGAAGAGATAGAAGCCGAGGAGGATGCCGACCAGCAGCACTCCCACCCCGGCCAGGAGGCGAAGCAGGAAGGTGATGCGACGTTTGCCGGTGGCGGCACCTTCCCGGCGGGCGAAGCCGAAACGTTTCATGAACTTCTCCCGTAGGCGGCGATGGTCAGGGTGGCGTCGAGTTGGGCACGGTTGTCGAAACGGGTCTTGATCCGCAACGACTTGACCTGAACCAGCGCGTCGGCATGCTCGACGCTAAACAGGAAACGCAGCAGCTGATTGAGGGCAATCTTCTCCAGGCGGATCTCCACCGACTCCTCGCGCAGTTGATCCTGGACGATGGGGGGCTGGGGACGCACCGATACCAGGTTCGGTTTAAGAGCGGTCTGCACCGCGGTCGTTTCAATGAAGGAAAAGATTGAAAAGCCTGGGTTGGCGTTGATCCGGCGGTCGAGTTCCGATTGGCGGCGCTGCAGCTGCAAAAATTGGTTGCGCAGCGCCACGACCTCGGTCAACTGCTTTTGGCGGTTGCGGACTTTGGTCTCCACCCGCTCGACGGCCGCCCGGTAGGGTTCGATGATGCCTAGGTAGACGATGGTGAGCAGGACCAGGACCCCCGCACCAAGGACCATCAGGCGTTCCCGCCGGCTCATCTGGCTGAATTGCGACATCATGGCGCCACCTCCTGGTCCTGACGCGTCAGGGTGAGCCGGAAATCGACGGTTTTGCCGTCGAGGCTCATCTTGGCGTCGGAAATCTGCGCCTCCTTGAAGAGGGAAGAGGGGGCAAGGGCCTTGGCCAGGAGGTTGACCGTTTCGAAGGTGGTGGTCGTCCCTTCCAGGCGTACCCCCTCAAAGGAGTAGTTCAGATCCCGGATATCGACCGTCAGATCGGGGGGGATGCGCTCCGAGAGGGTCTTGAGAACCTCCAGCGGCGTGAACCGGCGGTCGCCACCGACCAGGGCGGTTTTGGTCCGCAGCTCACGGATCTTGCTCTGCATCTGCAGCGGGACGTCGACGATGGCTCCGGTTCCGGGGAAGGCGGAACGGTAGATGCGGATCATCTCCTTGTTGAGGTCCTCGGCTCGCCGGGCGGTGGCGGCATAGCTGAGCCAGGCCGAGACGGCGAAGATCAGGAGCGCGGCCAGGACCAGCCCCCCGGCGGTGATGAGCCGAGCCCGCAGGGAGGTCCATTCGCTGCGCAGCGCCAAGGCCCCCTGGCGGAAATTGAAGCCGCCGGTCCCTTCCGGCGCCATGCCCCTCAAAGCCAGGGCCGCGGCGGGGACATACTCCTCCGGCACCCGGCTTCCGGCAACTTTCAACTCGGGGCGGGTGACCGGTTCGCCGGCCGCCGTCAGAGCGGCGGCGAGGGCCTCATCGGCCGCCGTTCCCAGCAGCCAGAGCGGCCCCTCGGCCGCGCTGTTGGCCCTGCGCAGCGCGGTCCCTTCCCGAACGATCAGCGCCGCCAGCGTTGCCGCCGGGAGCGGGGCGGGGAGGGGGAGCGACCGGTAGGCCTGGACCGCCCCGTTCTGCACCAGGGCCACGTAGGCTTCGGTTTCGTTGACGGCGACCTGCAGGCCATCCCCAGCCGCCGTCCGCAGCCCGGTCGCCAGGGCATAGGGAGCGAGGTCGAGAATGTGCAGCGGCAGCCCGGCCGCGTCGAAGATGGTCAGCAGTTCAGCCACCGGTTCGAGCCGGACCGCGGCGGCGGTGACCAGTTGCTGGCCGTCGTCCCCGGGCCGCGGGGGGAGGGCGGCGAGAGCCGTTTCCTCCACCGGCAGCGGCAGTTGGGTCGCCATTTCCAGAGGGAGGGTCGCGGCGATCTTGCGGGGATCGGCAAAGGGGAAGGCGATCTCCCTGACGTATGCGTCCCGCGCCGGCACCGTCATCACCAACCGGTCGCCGAAGCCCGGCTCCGTTCCCAGCATCTCCCGGAGCAGGGCCGGCAGTTCCGCACTGCCCTCGCAAGGGCGCTGAACGGTTTCTAAGTGGGCTGGTCCGCCCTTTTCCAGAGTGACGATTGCCACCCGAAGGACCCTCGGGGCGAGATCAATTCCGATACATCGCTTGGCCATGGCTGCTATTCAACCTTGAAATAGAGGAGTTTGTCGTCTGCCTTGCGAATCACGGCGACGACCCGCCGCGCGCCGTCGCCGACCCCGCCGCTGGCGGTGATGCGGAAGGTCGGGCTGGTGACGCTGATATACAGGTGGATGAAGCCGTAGACCGGCCCCAGCCCGGGGAGTTCCTGAAGCGCGGCAACGGTCTCGAACGGTTGGCTCTGCCGGGCCTCGATAATGGTTTCGGCACTGGTCAAGTCCATCTCGGGCGCAAGGGCCATGAGGACTTCGGGCGGAGCGGTGTTGACGTTGATCAACCCCCCGCTGTGGACGGTCAGAAAGGGCCGCACCAGATTGCAGACCTCCGGAGTGAAGCCGCGCACCATCGACAGTTCGTCGAGACTGTCAAAGGGGGCGTTCTTGGTCGAGTAAGGGTGCTTGAGGCCGCGGTAATATGCGTTTTCGGCGCCGTTGCCGACCCCCTGGTAGTCTTCGTCGTTCACGTCGATCCAGTCGACCAACGCCGCCGTCAGATCCCCCGGATGCTCCAGCCCGAGTTCGGTGAAGAGGCGCACGAAACGGTCGATTGCCACCGCATTGGGGTTGTCGGTTTCATCGACCAGCCCGTTGAGATTGAGGCGACCCCCCAAATCGTCGATCTGCACCGTGACGAACCCGTCGCCGACGGGATAGTTGGTGACCCCCTGTGCCCACATCTCATCCCGCGAATCCCAGCCGTTGTTGTCCTGCTGGAGGAGCATCCGCCCGACCTGAACCCCCCCCTTGGCCAGATAGTAGGCGCGGGTGGTGTCGCGAAAGGTCTCCGCCAGCCGCAGATCGACCAGGGTGGAAAAGGCGAATTCCATCAGCAGCGAGGAGAGCAGGGCCACCACCACCAGCACCAGCAGCAGCACCATCCCGGTTTCCTGGCGCAGGCGCGTCGTCATAGGACTGATTTCGCGATGGGAGAAACCTCGAAGCTCGAGCGGAAGGGAACCTCCCGGCCATCAAGGAGGATGCTCAAAGAAACCTCGATCAGCAGCGGCAGCCCCTCCGTCCACTCGTCCTTCCATTCTCCCTGAGTGAAGAAGCGCAGGCGGAAATCCTTGAGTCCGGTCGCCAGCCGGTAGCCCCGGGGGCGTTCGTCCTCGGCGGTGAGGAGGGGATACTCGCTGCGCATCAGGATCTTCTCTCCCGACACCTCCGGATCGTCCTGGAGTTCGTACTCGACGACTGCCACACCCGTCGTCACCCCTCCCTGGGGGGTGGTGGCGGTCGTCGCGAGATGCAGATACGGTCGCCCATCCTTGTTCAGGCCGCCGCTGATCACCGCCTGAGCCGGTCCCTGGACAGTGTAGGCGCTGCGGATCTCCCGGCCGATGCGGTCGAAAATCACCCGCGCCTGGTGGAATCCCTCGCCGCGCTTCTCCAGCCGGTCGCGGGTGCCGCTGACCGAGGAAAAGACCCCGTAAACGGTCATCAGCAACAGTGCGGTGATGGTCACGGCGACCAGCACTTCGATGAGGGTAAAGCCCTGGGCCCGGGATCGCATCGGCCCCTACCTGTCGGCAATGAAGGAGGTCACTTCGACCGCCTCATTGATCTTTTCGTCCCCCCAGCGGACGGTGACCGTCACCATCCTTACCTCCGGCAGGGGCGTCTCCTGAAAGCTCAGGCGCCAGGCATAATCGGTGAAAGGATCGGTGAAGGTTCCTTCTTCCGCCAGCGCCTCTTTGCTTCGTGCCAGGACTTCGACCTCGCTCATCTTCCCCTGGGCCAAAAGCGTCGCCTCGGTGATCCTTTCGAGGCGTCCGGCCACCCCCACCGAACGGTTGGCCAGCGAGAGCAGAGAGACCAGCGCGATGCTCAGAATCGCCAGGGCGATCATCACCTCCAGAAGGGTGAACCCTGCTCCGGAGGCGTGTCGCGGTCGCCCTGGACCGTCAGCGCGAAGGAGCAAGGGCGGCGCCGGACTGGTAGTCGAATTCCCGATAACCTTCATAGACCCTGGTGGTGCCGGTATAGGGCTGGATGTGCAGGGTCAATTGTCGCCGACCCGACTGCAGATGGACGATCGTCTCTTCCAGCCAGCCGATCGGTTGAATGACCGTCGTCACCTGGCCGGAGGTGAACTTGCCGCGGCCGACCACGGTCACGTCCTCGAAGCGGACGTCGCTTCCCAGGGCCCGCTCCCGCGCCGGGCCGCCGACCGCACTCAACTCCCCGTTCTGTTCCTGGCGCTGGGTGATGTAGCGCTGGCCGTCGAGGTCGTAGGTGATGCGATAAGGGCGGCCGGAGAGGGCCGCTTCGTTGAAGAGATATTTGACCGAACCGGCCAGGCGCCGGCCGGCGAGGGGGAGGGCGTCGGCGCCGACCCCGGTCAGCAGTGGTATGGTCAGCGCCGAGAAGAGGACCAGCAGCAGCACGACCACGACCAGTTCGATG